>JAAYUF010000109.1 GCA_012517815.1 Clostridiales bacterium | reverse complement strand
TTCCAGATCGTACGGTTTGCCGATATCGCCGTTAAAAGCGTGCGCGTTGGCGGCGCAACCGCCGCTGCAGTAAAAGCGCGCCCAGCAGTCGCGGCATTTCTCCTTGTTGAGCACGTGGTTGCGCTGGAAGCGGGTCTGCATCTGCGTATCGAAGGAACCGTCCAGCACGGAGCCCATGCGCATGCCTTCCCGCCCGACAAACTGATGGCAGGGATAGATATCCCCCTCCGGCGTTACAGCGACGTATTCGTTGCCCGCCCCGCAGCCGGTCAGCCGCTTTTTCAGGCACGGCCCGCCGGTCAGGTCCACCACGAAGTGAAAAAAGCTGAACCAGCGGCCGTCCGCGCGCCGTTTGAGGTACTCCCGGCCCAGCCGTTCGTACTCCTCGAACACGGCCGGCAAATCTTCCTCCCGGATGGCGTAGTCGTGGTCCGGCGAAGTGACGACCGGCTCGATGGAAAGCTGTTCGAAACCCTCGTCGGCAAGGTGCAGCACGTCGTTGCCGAAATCCAGGTTATACCTGGTGAACGTGCCGCGCAGGTAATACTGCTTCTGCTCGCGCAGCCGCACGAAGGTTTTGGCCTTGTCGATGATCAGGGCGTAGCTTCCGCGCCCGTTGGGCGTGGGGCGCATGCGATCGTGCACCTCCGGCCGGCCGTCGATGGAGAGGACGACGTTATCCATCTCCCTGTTGAGAAAATCCATAATCTCCTCGGTCATGGCCACGGCGTTGGTGGTGGTGGTAAACTTGAAGCGCTTGTGATGGGCAGTTTCCAGCGAACGGCCGTAGGCGACGACTTCGCGGATGGCGGGGAAATTTATCAGCGGTTCGCCGCCGAAGAAATCAACCTCAAGGTAGTAGCGACCCCCGCTGTGCGCCACCAGCCAGTCCAGCGCCTTTTTGCCGGTTTCCGCCGGCATCAGGGTACGGCTGCTCATGTGGAATTCGCCGGTATCCGCAAAACAGTAACGGCAGCGCAGGTTGCAGTCGTGCGCGGCGTGCAGGCACATCGCCTTCACCACGCCGGTATCCGCCGTTTTCACGCCGCTGTAATCGTCCGGCGTATCCAGATAGCCCAGCCGGATCAGTTCCCGCAGTTCCGCCACGGTTTCGGCGGCCTCCGCCTCGGGATGGTCGGCGGTAAGCGCGGCGACCAGCTCGGCGTCCGTCGCCAGTTTGTTTTGCGCCATCAGGGCCAGCGCGTCAAAAGCGACGCCGTCCAGCGCGTGCACCGCGCCGCTGCCGACGTCCAGCGCCAGCGACTGGCCCAGCGCCTGAAACAGATGAACCATGGACCGTCCTCCTCTTCGGGCGCGGCGCCAAACGCCGCGGCCCCTGTGCGTATGCCGCCCGGGGCGGCAAAAAGTCCCTCCTGCCCGTCTGGCGCTACCAGCCTATGCTTCGCGCCAGATGCGTGCAACAGGGACTTTCAACGGGCTAGCCGGTTTCAATTTTACTTGACGGTGCGGTTCGTCTTGCCTTCGCGGCCCGCCATTACCTGTTGATCCCGGCTCTGGCAGCTCTGGTTGGCGACGGTGCAGCTGGTTTTGCAGGCGCTCTGGCAGGAGCTCTGGCATTCGCCGCAGCCGCCGTGGGCAAGGGACTGGCGCAGGCAGGGCTCGGCAACGGTTTTGATATGCTTCATGAAAAAATCCCTCCATGTCTATTGACTGTCAGTGGCATTATACCGCAAAACCAAGGCGGTGACAATGGCGGCGCGCAATTTTAAAGCGTTGCGCGACATCCGAAACCGGGCCGACTGTTGGCGCGCGCGTTTTCCGTCGGCGAAACGGTGGCAACGCGCGAAAACCCCCGCGAGCGCTCGCGGGGGTTTTGCACGGCCAATGGCTCAGTTGAGCACTTCGGTATCGTTTTCCACGGCGACGTCTTCCACCTGACGGATCGCCCAGCGGGCCATCATCAGCTTGACGTTGTCCTTGCCGACGGTCAGCTCGATGGTCTGATCCTTGATGGCGGTGATGGTGCCGAAAATGCCGCCGATGGTGCTGATACGATCCCCTACTTTCAGGGCGGCGAGCATATCCTTGACCTTCTTGTCCTTCTTGCGCTGCGGACGGATCAGCAGGAAGTAGAACACGGCGAACATCAGCACCATGGGGATGACGAGGGTAAAGATATCACCGCCGGCGGCGGTGGTGGTGCTGGAGGTGTCGGCAGCGGTAGTGCCGGCAGCATCGAGCCCGAGCAGCGTCTGCGCCAGATTCATGTTTGCATAACCCCTTTCAAAATCGACTGTCTCAGTTTTGCATTATAGCAAAACCATCGCTGCTTGGCAAGTACAACCTGTGAACGGTTTGAAAACACTCCGCGGCGGGGCGGGAAGCCCCGCCCCATCCAGGCGATGTCCGCTCGCAGGGCGTACCCTTGCGGCCGGCACCCCTTTCCTGTTTCCGCCGGTCGCGTATCCGCGGGCGGTCTCAGGGTGCGCTACGGGCGTTTGATCTGGCGGGTTGCAGGCAGGCGAAGCGGACGCCTGTCGCGGGATCAGGCGGGTCGCCCCCGTATGGCGGGTTGGGTCGCCCTCAGCCGATCTTTTCGGCGGTACCGTCTTCGGAATGGATCAGGTACAGGCCGTTGTTGTTGAGAAAGTAGAGGTTTCCCAGAGCATCCGTGCAAAACGCCTCTGTGGAGGTATCGCTGATTTGCACGGGATCCTTCCGTCCCTCCGCATCGTAGCGGAGGATCACTTCATTTCCGTCCGACGCGCGAGTGGAGAGGAAGAACCAATGGTTTAAAAATGCATAACGGTAGATTTTTCCGTCGTACCTCAGGAAATCTTCCGAACCCTTGCCGTCGGGCAGCATGGAGCGGATGATCATCCCCTTGTTGTCGGACGTGTAGTAGATGCGCCCGTCCAACAGCACAGGCGTGATGTGCCACTGCTTTTTCAGCAGCACGGTTTCGGAAAAATCCCAGATGTGCATGCGGTACAGCGTTTTTTCATCCTCGGAGGAGTAATAGAGGTACACGTCGCTGAGGAAATGCAGCACGCCCTGCCGCCCCAGGGAACGGCGCTGGGTACCGTCGATGTTGACGGTGTACAGAACGTTCTTTTCGGCGGCATTGTCGTAGTAAATCCAATCGTCCTTCACGCAGAGGGTGACGCAGCTGTCCGCCGTGACCAGCGTTTTTCCGCTGCCGTCCGTGCGGATTTTATAAATGGCGCTGTTCTCGTTGACGGCGCGGTAGTAGATCCAATCCCCGGCGACATTCAGGCTGGCGGTCATCTCGTTGAGCACCTGCTGCCGCGCCCCTCCGCCGACGGGCATCTTCCACAGGCTGTAGCCGTTTTGCGGGTCGACGTAGTAGATCCACCCCCCCTGCGCCGCGAAAACCCCGTTGAGCATGGTTCCGGCATCTCCGGGATTCCCCAGCCAGAGGGCGGTGCTCAGGTTGAGCGGGTAACCACCCTCGGCGTTGATCTCTTCCGCGGCCGCGTAATCAGGCGAAAACGGAATGGTGAGCGTCAGCCCGGCCTGTGCGTAGAGGGCTTTCAGGGCGGACATGTACTCCGCTCGGTTTGGGGCCTGGTCCACATCCTCGGCGACCATCTCGTTAAGCAGCCGGTTAGCCTCTGAAAGCGCCATGATTCGGATGCGCGCTTTGAGCAGGTAGGCTTCCAGGTTGTCGGGATCGGCTTGTACGATTTTTTCGGCGGCCGCCAGCGCTTCGGTATAGTTTCCGTCCAGAACCATCGCGTCGACAGACGCGGCGGCGCCCCGCGCGGGAGCGTTTGCTCCGCCCAGGGCCATCGCGAGGGCCAGGGTCAGGCAAAGTGCCTTCCTCATTCGTTGTCACATCCTATTGCGGTGTATTCTGCATGCATTATACCATTTGCTGGCAGAAGCGCAAGCAGAAGAAAGCGGCGAGCCTACGGGCGGCTGCTGTCGGCCCGGCGCCGGCATGCAGGCTTCCGGACCCGACGGTCAAGCGCAAGCCGTCCCAAAACGGTCGCGTGCCGGTGACCCGGACCGCCCGGGGCGCACCCGCTTCCTCCCCAACGGCCTGCCGCCGGAGCGCGACGCCGGTACGCGGCGCGCTTCCCTTTCGCGGCAGGGTGGCCCAGATGGTCGGCGGTTCCTGTTCCGGTTACGCGATTAACCCGTTTCCCGGCAGGATGTGTAATTTTTAGCGTCGGAGGAGCCGGGCCGAAACCCCCGACGCTCCCCGGCCAGAACCGCGCGTCTCGCTCGCCGTAAACACGGCAACCTCGTCGACCGGTCCGTCGCCCTATGTTCACCCTTCTTTGCGGGAGTGCCGTTTTGCCGGACGCGGAAACCGTCTCTTCCGTTTCTGCCATTGACGGCCGGCAGGCGCGGAGGGTATAATCAGAAAAGCGCAGGAACGGTTACAACAGGATCACAAGTTGGCCGCTTGCCCATCGGCGGCTTGCTCGACAGCCTCACCCCACTTTACGTCGAGATGTGAGGGATTCGCATGTACGGCAACGCTAGGTTTTACCGATGGATACTGGTATACAGCCTGCCGTTCGTGTGCTACGGTCTGTCGGTGATGCTCCGGCTCGACCGGATGGCCGACATGTGGTCCGCCCTAAACGCCCTGGTGGCCTCGACCGTCCTGTTCGCATCCTTTGTCGGCCGCATTAAAAGCGATTCGCTTTCCGCCATGTACCTCCTCAGCGGCATTTCGTGCCTGCTGTGGGGGATTGCCGATATGGGCTGGGCGATCCTCACCAGCCTGGGGCAGGAAGCCATGGAAAACGAAGTGCTCTGGATCATATACGCGCTGCCCAATGTTTTTCTGAGCCTGGGGCTGATCCTCCTGATTGGCCCCAGGCTTAACCGTTGGAGCCGCGCTCAGTTGGCGACCGATACCATCACGGTGCTGCTGCTGGGCGGCCTGTTTCTTTGGACCGTCTTTTTTGAAGGCCGGATGGAGCTGGTGCGGCGCTTTTTTCAGCAGGATTTTACCAGCCTGTTATCGGTTCTGCTGGATATTCTGATGGCGTTTGCCATAGTGCAGTGGCTGATCGGCGCGCACAGGGGCAAGCTGCCAACGCACCTGCTGTTGCTGGTTTTCAGCCTGAGCCTTTACTGCCTTGTGGATTTGACGTATTTCTACAGCGCCTTTCAGGAATGGTACACCCCCAACGGCGTGATCGACTTCTGTTACGGGCTGGCTTTCTACGGCATCAGTCTGAGCGCCGTCTTCTGGGGCCGGGATACCTTCAAAGGCGTGAAGGATGAGCCGCTGAGCAACATCGGTCCTAAAAACCGCTGGTTTCTGATGCTGATGATCCCGGTGGTCATGCTTCTGCTGCAGCTGACCGGGGTGAGCGCCACCCCGCTCAACGCGGTCGTGATTGTCTTCAGCGCGCTGATCGTTCTGGAAAACTGGTGGGCGACGAAGTATATCCAGCTCTCCATCCTCAACGCCCAGCTGCTCGAGGCAACCAAGCGGCAGAACCTGTTTCTGGAAGACGTCGTCAGCCGGCAGAACCAAAAGCTGAAGGACACCGTCAACCGCGACGCGATGACCCAGCTCTACACCCGGCAGTATTTCGTCGATCTGCTCGACGCGCAAAGCCAGGAAAACGGGTGCCATACCACCAGTTGCCTCATGATCATGGATATCGACCGGCTCAACGCCATCAACAAAGCCTACGGTACGGACGCCGGGGATCATGTGATTCTGGAGTGCGTCCGGCGGCTGCAAACCTGGAACGGCCCACACGGCGCGATCCTTGCACGCATGGTGGGCGGAGAGTTCGGAATTTACCTGTGCGGCGAGTACGCCAACGATGCGCTGATCGCCATCGCCCGGGAACTGCTGGCCGTCATGCGCTCACCCATGGATTTTCTGGGAGAGCGGCTCTGCGTTTCCGTGAGCATCGGCCTGGTGGTGCTGTACCGCGCCATGGGCAATGCCAAGGTGATGGTGCAAAACGCAGAGATGGCGCTGGATCACGCGAAGTCGCAGGGGTATGACCAGTACTATCTGCTGGACTCCAGCATGTACGAAACGGCGCGGCACAACAGCAAGGTGGAAGTGATGCTGCGCAACAGCCTGGTTGAGGACGATTTCGAGCTTTACTACCAGCCGCAGTTTTCCCTTCCGGAGCAGACGCTGGTCGGCGCGGAAGCCCTGATCCGGTGGAAGAATGTCGATATCGGCTATATCCCGCCCTCGATTTTCATCCCCATTGCGGAGGATATCGGCCTGATTCATTCGCTGGGCAAATGGGTGGTCCGGGCGGCCATCCGACAGGCGCAACGCTGGCGTGAAGAGTTCGGGGCGAACCTGCGCGTGAGCGTGAACGTTTCCCCGGCACAGCTCAAAGAGCCGACCTTTGCGGCGGAAATCGAGCGTCTGATGCGGGAAGGCGGAGCCTCGGCGGATTGGCTGGAGCTTGAAATCACGGAAAGCATCATGCTTCAGCCAAGCGACGCCATGCAGCAGGCGTTCCGGCAGCTGGTCGACCTCGGGTTCGTGATCGCCATCGACGACTTCGGCGCGGGGCATGCGTCCTTCGGGTACATGAGCCTGTTCCCTTTCCAGAAGGTGAAAATTGACAAACTGCTGGTCGACAGCATGGAAACCGCCGACAGCAACGGCGTTCATGTAGTAAAATCCATCATCGACATGGCCCGAATGATCCGCGTTCAGACGATTGCGGAAGGCGTGGAGCATGAGGAACAGCTGGCGTTGCTCAAACGTCTGGGGTGTGACCAGGCGCAGGGCTTCCTGCTGGGCCGGCCGGTTCGTGCGGACGACTTTGAGAAGCTGTACCTGCGTCGAAACGGGAAGGCGACGTTCGGCACGGAAGGCTGAGGCGGCCTAGTGCGCGCGATCCGTCGGCATTCGCGGCCTGCCGGCAGTTCAGGCAATACACATGCCCATTCGTCCGGCGGCCTGGGCCGTCGCTATTCCCGCGTTGCCGGCGGCAAAACGCGCCGCCGGTCACACGGCTGTCATCCATGGGTCCGGTTGGGCGCTTGCGCTTCGGCTCAGTTGGTCGCGCCCGAAGTCGCGTCCGTATCCGGCTGACTGCTGCTCCGGCTGCTCCCCGCGTTGCTGCCGGTTTTTGTTTGCGCTGTGTAGGCCACGGCGTTCGCGCTGAAGAGTAGCTGCTGGTCTGCAACGGAGGCGACACCGTTTACCGGAAGCCCGTTGGCCTTTTCAAATGCGCGCATTGCGCTGTATGTGCCTCCGCCGAATTTCGTAACCACGGCTTTCTCATAGTAGCCCAGCTCCGCTAGCCTCGTCTGCAAAGCCAGCACCTCGTACCCGGTGTCGCCCTTTTTCAGTTCGACGTATGGGTACAGGCCGTTTACACGGAGTTGCGCGCCAATCTGATACCATTGTTGCAGGAGTTCTTCCGGCGCGGCAGTGACGGTCGTGCTCACGGTATCGGCGGGAGTGGTTGTTTCGCCAAGGGCCGGTACGGTTGCCATGACGCAAAGCAGCGCCAGTAGAATCGCCAGGCTTCGTTTCATAAAGGGTCCCTCCTTCGCAGGGTCTGGGAGCGGTTTGAATCCCGTTCAAACGATACCCGAATTTCCCGCCGGCGAAGCATGGCGGTTCATGACTGCCTTTTTATTACAGGTTATCGGGCCAGCGGCGATCGGTTTCCGATGTCTGCGCTTCCCCCGGTTGCCGGTACTCAGGTCTTCCCGACCGTTCGCTCCCTGCGGCTTGCGCGTTTCGGCAGCCTGCGCCCTCGCGCTTGCCGGTTCTCGGATCCTTCCCTGACCGTCCGCTCCCTGCGGCTTTCGCTTTCGGCCCGGTTTGCGCAAGGTACTCGACGATCCGCGCCGGCCCTCGGGGGACGCGAAGCGCAGCCTGTACGCCCGCATGGAACGTCTGGGGACGCAACGCAACGGCGCTTCGGGTCACGGAAAGCGCTTTTCGCCGGCGTGTTCGGCCGGGGCGGCGGTGTTGGGATACAACGAGAAAGCCCCTCGCCGTTTGGCGAGGGGCTGTTGCTACCGTAACTTAGTAGCGGGGGTTCTGCCGGGCATAGCAATCGCGGCAGTAGACGGGGCGATCGCCGCGGGGCTGGAAGGGCACCTGAGTGGTGGCGCCGCAGCCGTCGCAGATCACTTCGTACATCTGGCGCTCCGCGCCACGGCCGCCCTGGGAGCCGCCGTTACGACGGGCAGCGCGGCAGGAGGGGCAACGGGAGGGCTCATTGGTGAAGCCCTTTTCCGCAAAGAACTGCTGTTCGGAAGCGGAGAAGCTGAACTCGGCGCCGCAATCACGGCAGGTAAGGGTTTTGTCATTGTACATTATCATGTACCTCCTAAATCATTATTGCTTCCATTCGTTGAGTACCCTTGAAGCAGCACATGGTTCATTCGTGGACGCTCGACGAAACTGGAACCAGGAGGCACACGGGAGCAACTAGTTGGGCAACAGATATAGTATATCATAAGTCCTTAAGAAAATACAGCCCTGTGCAAAAATATTTTCGGCGCGCGGGACGCGTGGTGGTCTCCGCGATTCCCGGACACGCGGAGGGGAACCGCATGGACCCTGAAAACCGCGCCGATGCGCCGCCGCGCCAAACGTCGCGTCGCTTCATGCGGCTTTCAAACGAGGGAGGGTATACCGGAACGCGGAAACCCTACGCAACATATGCGCTTGGCATGAGGCGCATGTCGGCGGCGAATCCACGGCGGCGGTACCGGTCGCGTCTGTAAAAGAAGGCTTCCGCATCTCCCGCGGTCCTCGCCGGACGGGAGGCCGTCCTGCAGACCCGGGTTTTCCGGAGCGCATGGTAGCGGCTGCCGGAGGGCCTGTTTGATAACCCCGACGCCGTTTAGTACTGTAAATTCGGCGAAACACCGGCAGCCTGTGCAATGCCTGCCTCCCTCGGTTCGGTCGTCTGTTCGCCGCATCCGTACCGGTTGAGGAGCCGGCCGCAAGCCGCTATGGCCCCAGGCGGCAGGCGCCCGCGCCGGATCGGCAGGGCCGGGGCAAGAAACACCGTCGCAACCGCAAACCCCGCCGGTGAGCGGCAGAAGGCGCTTAGGCAAACCGAGAAGGAGCATGCCCAACGCATGCTCCTTCTCGGTTTGGATCATCTGCGATCCGACCTGCGGTTCATTTTTTTACTCGATGGCGTTGATCGACGCGGCAATTTGCAGCGCGAGCGTGCCGTAATCCGCGTCGGAGGAGGGGTAGAACACAAACTGATACATGCCGATGCCGGAACCGCCCAGGGTGACGATGCCCGTCACGTCCTGTTCGGCGATATCGTAGCTGACGAAGGGCATGCCGTTGATGGTCAGCGCCTGAACGTTTTCAAACGACGTAGCCAGTTCGGAAGCCACGGACTCGATATCGGTCGCTTCCTCAAACTCGGTATAGGCTACCGTGAAGGAACGGGTCGCATCGGGGTTCGCGCAGGAAAAAATGATGCCGGTGGCGGCCTGATCCTCGCTGATGTCCAGCACATTCCAGTCGGAAGGCAGCGTGATCTGGAAGTTGTAGTCCGGGAAGGGCACGACGGTTCCGTTTTCAACGGCGGGGACTTCGATGGCGTCGCTGGACGCGGCGGTTTCAGCCATCGCGCAGGATGCCAGTAAAATGATGGTCAGGGTCAGGAGCAGGGAAACGGTCTTCTTCATGAGTTCAACCTCCAATTAATTAATACCGCAGGCACAAGGTATTATACTAAGATTGACGTTTCTTTGTCAATCGCAGCCAAAGAATGGAACAATTTCCACCATTCAGGCCAAGCGCGGCGGAATGGCCCTCCTCGCGACCGAAACGCCGAACGCAGGCCGCGTAACGGTGCGCAAGCCGCACCCCTTTGGCCGGTCGGAGACGGCCGCCGCGAACCATGCCGCCGTCGATCGCCATGCCCGTCGGGCCGCAAGAGCCTCCCGGTAAGCGGTGCGTCCGGCAGAGCCGGGTGCGTCGGAATGCGCCGCTACGCCCCGCCGGGCCAGGATGCCGGCGCGTTTCCCCGGCTCCGTCCGCCGGTTTGCGCCGCAAGCCGCTTTCGTCGCTTCCGACCGGCGCTGCGCGTCGCGCGCCGGATCCTTCGGCGTCGGGCGGGGAGCAGGGCGGCTTGACGCGCACCCCCGGCAAAAGCCGTACTCCCCCTGTTTGAACGGAGTACGGCTAGTTTAAGGGATCGCTCGCGAAAAATCGCTTGCATGGGTCGCGGCTTGTATGGAGTTATGCCAGTGTGGGGCTATGTCTGTGTGAGGCTATGTCTGTATGGGGGCATGGCCCGTATGGGGTATCGCTTACACGGATATCGGCATGCCGAGGCTTTGCCGGCCCGTTCAGGGTTCCGGCAGGCGCGAGGGGTTGCGCCCGTTATGTTTCCGGGTTTTCGGTACCCGATGCGGTCGGCAGCGGAGCAGCGCTCGCCGTCGGAGCGGCGGTATTTGTTGCCGGAGCCGCCGACGCCGTCGGGATCACAGTCGCGGTAGGCTTAGCGGTCGCGGTGGGCACTGCGCTGGCGGTGATCATCGGCGAAGCCGAAGCGGCCGACGTCGCCATGGCGGCGGTTTCCGACGGCAACAGGGTTGCCTCCGCCGTCGCCGTCTCGGCGGCCGGGCGCATATGGGTGAGCAGATAGTTCAAAAACAGGTACGAATAGGCGTCGTTCTTGTTGTTGGCCAGGATGGAAAGCACCATGCCGTCCGTCGTCAGGCCGTAGTCGTTCAGCCCGGTCAGACTGTCCGCGGGGATCCCGGCCAACACCCGTCGCCCGGTATCGGCCACCGTCGCGTAGCCCTTGTCCAGGTCGATGCCCTCCGTATGCAGCGTGCCGCTTTCCACCAGCGGCCCCAGGTCCAGCATCGCCTCGTTGCCCGCCATGGACAGGAAACGTTCCCGGGAAAGCAGGTACACGTCGCCCTGCCCGGCGCTGACCCAGACGACCAGCTGCATGTCGCCGTAGGTATCGTCAAAGGTTACGACGGTGGCCGTAACCTCCTCCATCTCGGGCATCACGTTCCGGTGGATCAGATCGGCCAGCGCCTGCAGGGGTTCCTGCGCGGCGATGCCGCCTTCCGCGAAAAACTCGATTTTTAAGTTCTCCGGCGAGCGGTATCGCGTGGTGGTATAGATGAGGTTCCAGCCAAACACGGCGATCACGATCAGCAGCAGGTATTTCCAAAAGCTGTACTGGAAATGGTTGCGGATTTTCCGCTTGGTTATCGGCATGTTCAGGCGCATCGTTCTCTCTCCATTCCATCGCGGGCCGCGCGCGCGGGCCCGATCCGGCCGGTCAGGCTTGCAGGGGTTTCATCGTGGGGAACAGCAGCACGTCGCGGATCGAGGCATTGTCGGTCAGCAGCATCACCATGCGGTCGATGCCGAAGCCCAGTCCGCCCGTAGGCGGCAGGCCGTACTCCAGCGCGGTGACAAAATCCTCGTCCACTTCGGCGCGGATGCCCTCGGCGGCGCGCAAGCGCACCTGTTCCTCGAACCGCCGGCGTTGGTCGATGGGATCGTTGAGCTCCGAAAAGGCGTTGCCCATTTCATGCCCGTTGATGAAAAACTCAAAGCGCTCCGTCAGGTCGGGGTTTTCCGGCTTGCGCTTGGCCAGCGGGGAAATGTCCACCGGATAATCGGTCACGAATGTGGGCTGGATCAGCGTCGCCTCCACATATTCGTCAAACAGCGCCGCCAGGCAGTCGCCCCGCTTCGCGTTCTTCTCGCAGCGCACCGAAAGCCCGTCCAGGCAGGCGCGCGCCTCCTCGTCGGTTTTCCAGTCGGCGTACTCCACGCCGCAGGCGTCCTTCACGGCCTGCGCCATGGTCACGCGCCGCCACGGGGCCTGAAGCTCGATCATTTCCCCCGCGCTGGGCACGAGGGTGGAGCCGCACACCCTGGCGGCGACGGTCGCGTACAACTGCTCGACCATTTCCATCAGCGCGTTGTAATCCACGTAGGCCTCGTAGGTCTCCACGCTGGTAAACTCGGGGTTGTGGGTCGCGTCCATGCCCTCGTTGCGGAACAGGCGGCCGACCTCGTACACCCGACGGAAGCCGCCCACGATCAGGCGTTTTAAGTACAGCTCCGTCTCGATGCGCAGGAACATGTCCAAATCCAGCGCGTTGTGGTGGGTTTTGAAGGTGCGCGCGGCGGCCCCGATTTCGACGGTTTGCAGCACAGGCGTATCTACTTCGATAAAGCCGCGGTTGTCCAGAAACTCCCGCACGGCGGCGATGATGCGGCTGCGCTTGCGGAAGGTGTCGCGCACCTCGGGGTTGACGATCATATCCACATAGCGCTGGCGGTAGCGAAGGTCGGGGTCTTTGAGCCCGTGAAACTTCTCCGGCAGCACCTTCAGGCACTTCGTCAGCAGCGTCAGCGTTTTCGCGTGCACGCTGATTTCGCCCTTCTGCGTGCGAAACACAGTGCCCTCCACGCCGATCACGTCGCCCAGATCGTCATCCTTGAAAGCGGCGTAGGCGGCGTCGCCCACGTCGTCCCGGCGCACATAAAACTGAAGCGGGCCGCGCTCGTCCAGCAGATGCGCGAAACTGGCCTTGCCCATCACGCGTTTGCTGACCATGCGCCCGGCGATCCGGACGTCCTGCCCCTCCAGCGTGTCGAAATGCGATAGAATCTCCGCGCTGTCGTGCGTCACGGAAAAATGTGTGATCGCATAGGGGTTCTGGCCGGCTTCCACTAAGGTTTTCAACTTCTCGCGGCGGATGCCTTCCTGCTCGCTGAGCTGTTGCGGGGTCCATTCCGTTTCCTGTGGCTGCTGCGCGTCCACGCCCATGGTGTTCATCCTTTCGGTATCCGAAAACCGCGCGCAGTCTTGCGCGCGGACAGCGGTTTATCGGCTGATCTCCAGCACCTTCATCCGGACCACGCCGCCGGGCGTTTCGATGGGCACTACCTGCCCCACCTTTTTGCCCAGCAGCATCGCGCCGATGGGGCTCTCGCTGCTGATCTTCATCTCCCGCGGGTTGGTCTCGTTGGCGCCCACGATGGTGAAGGTCTGTTCCTTCTTGAGCGTCTGGTTCATCACCTTGACGGTGTTGCCAACCCCGATGGTATCGGTGGTCACATCGTCGTCGTCCACCACGACGCAGTTGCGCAGCGTATTTTCCATCTCCACGATCTTCGCTTCGATGCGGCTCTGTTCATTTTTCGCTTCGTCATATTCGGCGTTTTCGCTCAGGTCGCCAAAACCGCGCGCGATGGCAATCTGGTCCGCGATTTCGTTGCGCCGTACGCTGATGTAGTAATCAAGCTCCGCCTCCAGCTTTTTATAGCCTTCCTTGGTCAGAACGGTCTTTTTCTCTTTCATGTCCGCCATAAATCCTAACCCCTTTCACGATGCGCAAACGGCGAGTGCTCGCTCTGGCGCGCACAATACGCACCGTTGCGCAATCGGTGCTTGGCCGATGCGATGCAACGGTGCCTACAAATAACCATGATAGTATATCGCATCTGCGTTTCAAAGTCAACGACTGGAAACAGGGGAACGCTTCCGGCCGAAATCTTCGGCGTTCCGGCGCCGGCGCTTGCCCCGGGGACCGTATCCGGCGCATCGCCGGAGCAGCCTTTGCCTGCTGTAAAACCCGGCCGTATTCCGGCTAAAAGCATTGCCAAGCCAAACGGGATGCGGTAAGATAAGACCCGGCAACGCGTGGAAAGGGACGCGCGTCGGCTGTTTCCGGCCCGAAATCAATCACGGAAAGAGGGATCACCGATGCGGCGCCTGCAGGGGACGTTCCGCTCGTACGTCGGTTCAGCCGCGTTTTACCGGGGAGCACTGGCCGTCATGCTGCCGGTGATCGTTCAGCAGCTGATCAACAACATGTTCAACATGGTGGATAACCTCATGGTCGGCTCGCTGGATGTGCAGGGGCTGGCGATGAGCGCCGTCAGCGTCGCCAACAAACCCGTGGTGGTGTTCAACGGTTTTGTGTTCGGGCTTGCGGGGGCCGGCGGGCTGCTGATCAGCCAGTATTTCGGCGCGCACAACCGCAAGGCGTGCTCGGGCATCTTCTGGACGATCCTGCTGCTCAATCTGGTCAACGCCGGCGTTTTCTTCACGGTGCTTTTCTTTTGGCCTGAGGCTGTCATGCGCATGTTCGTAAGCGACCCGCGAACCGTGGCGCTGGGCGTCGCCTACATGCGAATCATTGCGTGGAGTTACTTTCCGGCGGCCGTCAGCAGCGTGTGCATCTTCTCGATGCGCTCGCTGGGGCAAAACCGGACCAGCATGCTGGTCAGCCTGGCCAGCATGGGCATCAATGCGGTGTGCAACTATCTGCTGATCTTCGGCATGTTCGGCTTTCCCAGGCTGGGCGTCGCGGGCGCGGCCTGGGGCACGCTCATCGCGCGCATGTTTGAGATGGGCTTCTACCTGACGCTGATGCTGCGCCGCCGCATGTACTTCCATTTTGAGCCCGCCGCCTGTTTCCGGCTGGAAGGCGCCATCCGCCGCAAATTTACCGCCAAGGCCATGCCGCTGATCATCAACGAGCTGCTCTACAGCCTGGGGCTGAACATCTTTTTCTGGTGCTACGCCCGGCTGGACGAGGCGGCGCTCCCGGCGCTGACCATCGCAGAGCTCTGCTTCCAGATTTCCGCGGTGATCATCATGGGCAATTCCTCCGCGGTATCCGTGCTCATCGGCTCGGCGCTGGGCGCCGGGAAGCTTCAGGAAGCGCGGGACAACAGCAAGAAGCTGATGACCCTCACGGTGATGATCAGCCTGGTCAGTCTCGTGGTCTGCTGCCTGCTGGCGTTCCTGCTGCCGTTGCTTTACAACATCAGTGATACGCTGCGCGCAATCGCCACGCGCGTCGCCTGCATCATGGCCTTCTATACGCCCGTGAACTTCGTGTACGCGTTTTGCTTCTTCTGCCTCCGCGCAGGCGGCGATACACGCAACGCCATGCTGCTGGACAGCGTGTACATGTGGGTGGTGCCTGTGCCCGTCTGTGTGGCGATGGCGCTGCTGCTTCCCCACCAAATGCCGATGCTCACGGCCGTGCTGATCGTCCAGACGCTGATGAACGCCAAGATTGTGCTGGCGCTGCGGGTGTTGCGCCGTGGCCGGTGGGTGCGAAACCTGACCCTGGAGGAAACCGCCTGAAAAAGGCGGCGGTATCCCGGAGGGAACCGACCGGGCCGCCTGCCCGAACCGGCCGGGAGGCGGCTGTTCCGGTCGGATTGGACAAACCGAGAGGGTCGCGCTATAATAATGTGTTGGCAACGGCACGGGGGGTGAAGGTTTGAGGAGAGCGGTCGCACGGCTTGGCATTGGGCTGACGGCCCTTACGTTGGCAGCGTCGGGCGCCGTCGCGGGGATGTCCCGG
>JAAYUF010000108.1 GCA_012517815.1 Clostridiales bacterium | reverse complement strand
CCAGCGCCGCCAAGGCGCAAAAAAACAGGAAGCCCCTTCAGCCGGAAGAGGCTCCCCACTATGCGCATGGAGTAACTAGAGCCCTTGCGATTACAGCCGCGTGTCCAATGGCAGATAATCGCGGTTGGGCTGTACCGCCTTGTAGGCGGGACGGATGATCTTGTCCATGTTCACAAGTTCCTCCATGCGGTGCGCGCTCCAGCCGACAATGCGCGCGATGGCGAAAATCGGCGTGAAGAGTTCCTCGGGGATGCCCAGCATGGAATAGGTCAGGCCGCTGTAGAAATCGACGTTGGCGCTCACGCCTTTGTAGATGTGGCGCTCCCGGCCGATCACGGCGGGCGCCAGGCGCTCCACCATGGCGTAGAGGCTGAATTCCATCTGCTTGTGCTTCTCATCGGCCAGCTGTTGCACAAAGGAACGAAAGATGAGCGCGCGCGGATCGCTGACCGAATAGACGGCGTGCCCCATGCCGTAGATCAGCCCCTTGCCGTCGAAAGCCTGCTTGTTGAGCAGCTTGAGCAGATAGGATTCGACCGCTTCCTCGTCGGTAACGTCGTTTACGTTGCGCTTGAGGTCGGCCATCATCTGCACAACCTTGATGTTGGCACCGCCGTGCTTGGGCCCTTTCAGGCTGGCCAGCGCCGCGGCGATGGCGCTGTAGGTATCGGTGCCGGAGGAGGTGACCACGTGCGTGGTAAAGGAGGAGTTGTTGCCGCCGCCGTGCTCCATGTGCAATACCAGCGCCAGATCCAGCACGCGGGCTTCAAGCTCCGTGTAGCGTTTGTCCGGGCGCAGCATGCGCAGCAGGTTTTCGGCGGTGGAAAGCGTATCGTCCGGGCGGTGGATGTAGAGGCTATCGTCGCGCTCGTAATGGTTGTAGCTGTGGTAGCCGTATACCGCCAGCATCGGAAACACCGTGATGAGCATCAGGCACTGGCGCAGCACATTGCTCACCGCCAGGTCGGCGGCGCGCTCGTCGTAGCTCGCCAGGGTGAGCACGCTGCGGCTGAGCGTGTTCATCATATCGGCGGTCGGGGCCTTCATGACCACGTCGCGCACAAAGTTGGTGGGCAGGGTACGGCTGGCGGCCATCACGCGCTTGAACTCAGCCAGCGCCTCCAGGGAGGGCAGGTCGCCAAACAGCAGCAGATAGGCGATTTCCTCAAAGCCGTAACGGTGATCCTTCAGCGCGCCGTCCACCAGATCGACGATGTTGTAGCCGCGGTACCAAAGCTTCCCGTCGCAGGGAACGCTCTGGCCGTCCACCGTCTCGTTGGAGCGGATTTCCGAAATATTGGTCAGGCCCGCCAGCACGCCCTTGCCATCCTTGTCGCGCAGACCGCGCTTGACGCCGTATGTCTGGAAGAGCTCCTGATCGATCCGCGCGCTGCGGACGACGGACGGCTCGTTGGCGGAGGCGTACTCGGCCAGCCGGCTCAGGGGAGATACCGCGAAATTCGTCATCGCTCGATCATCCTTTCCGTCTTGGGGTCGGGGTGGGCGCATGTCGTATTCTGATAAGGCCTGGGTCAAGCGCGCGGACTGCCGGTCGGCCGATACCTCCTTGAAGAAGAATTGAAGTGAATTATACGGGAAGCCTGTGGAAAAGTCAAGCCGGCGCGGATGAGCCTTACGGACGGGGCCTGCGCGGTTGGGCGGGCGTCGCGGCTGCCGACGGGCATCGCGTGGGAGGGGCAGGCGCTGTTTGATTGGACGAGTGTCGCTCCGCGGACAGGCGTCCCCTGGTTGGACTGACACCGCAACCGCTGACGGGGGTCGCTTGCATGGGCGGGCAGCGCAACCGCCGAAAGGCTTCGCTTGTTTCCTTGGGCGTTGCGGCTGGTGATTGGCATTGCGCGTGGTTGGACGGGGGTCGCTTGCATGGGGGGCGGCGCAACCGCCGAAAGGCTTCGCCTGCTTCCTTGGGCGCTGCGGCTGGTGATTGGCATTGCGCGTGGTCGAACGGGGGTTGCTTGCATGGGCGGGCGGAGCGGCGCGTGATACGCGCCGCGGAAATCGGATGGGCGCTGCGGCTGCCGACAGGCATCGCCGAACGGGGCGCGCGCCGTGGGGCAAGGGAAGGCATCGTGGTCGGCAAACGAAGCGAAACCACCGCGCGTGCGTAAAATGATCGGAGTGCGCGGCGAGCAGCCGGCGTGCGCGGCAGGTCCGCGCAGAACAGACAACCGGGCGGCGCGGCGGCAGGGGGAAAACACCGCAACCGCCGATACCGCGCGGGTTTGCCGCGCGCCGCGCGTTGCTTTGGGCGCGCGGAAACCGTTTGACTTCTGAAAAATCGTGTGCTATGCTAAAAGATAGCGGCGACCAGCCGCAAGCGCATGGGAGGGACGCAGGGAGATGCACTCGCAGCAACAGGGCGACCGGCCTGCGCGGGCCGCCGAGACGGAGTCCCTTCCCTACTGGGACGGCCCGCTTAGCCATCCGCTGTACAGCAAGGTGTTCAAGCGCGCCTTCGATCTGGCGCTGGCGCTGATCCTCCTGCTGCCGGGGCTTGTGGTCATGGCGCCCATCGCGCTCATCGTCAAGCTCACGTCGCCGGGCCCGGTGTTTTACCAGGCGCTTCGGGGCGGCTATCACAACCGGCCGTTCTCCATTTTGAAGTTTCGCACCATGGTGGTCGGCGCGGATAAATACAGCGGCACCACCGCGCTGAACGATCCGCGCGTGACCCGTTTCGGCCGGGCGCTGCGCCGCACCAAGCTGGACGAGCTGCCCCAACTGTTCAATATTTTGGTGGGCGATATGAGCTTCATCGGGCCCCGGCCCGAGCTGCTGAAATATACGACGCGCTATACCCCCCAGCAGGAATGCATCCTGTGGGTGCGGCCGGGCATCAGCGACCCCAGCTCCATCAAGCTCATCAGCCTGGACGAGGCCGTCGGCCACGACGACCCGGAGGGCGCCTACGAGCGCAACATTCTGGGGGAGAAGAACCGCATGCGCGTGGCGTACGCGCAAAGCCAATCCTTCCGGACGGATATGCGCCTGCTGTTTCGCACGATCGCCTGCGTGGGCGGCAAGATCACATCCCGAAAGCCCTCCGGGAAATGATTGGCCCGCGCGGGCGCACAAAGGAGAGGAACCGCATGAACGACGAAAAAAGCAGACAGCTGGCTTACAGGGTGCGCCGCCACGCGCTGGATATGACCAACCGCGGCGGCACGTCGCATATCGGCGCGATTTTTTCCATGGCCGATATCGTAGCCGTGCTCTACGCCGACGTGATGCACTATGACCCGAAAAACCCCAAGCTCCCCGGGCGGGACCGGCTGGTGCTCAGCAAGGGGCACGCCGGGGCCGGCATCTACGCGGTGCTTGCGGAAAGCGGGTTTTTCCCGGTAAGCGAGCTGGAGACCCATTGCCAGAACGGCAGCCGCCTGAGCGGGCATGTGAGCCACAAGGGCGTGCCGGGCGTGGAAGTGAGCACCGGGTCGCTTGGGCAGGGCATGCCCATGGCCATGGGCATGGCGATGGCCGGCAAGATGAACGGCCAGCCGCACACGGTATTCTGCATCATTGGGGACGGCGAGTGCGACGAGGGCGCCGTCTGGGAAAGCGCGCTGATCGCCAACCAGTTTAAGCTGGACAATTTTGTGGTCACGGTGGATTTTAACAAGATCCAGTCCATCACCACGGTGGAGGACACCATCAAGCTGGAGCCGCTGGACCAGAAATGGGCGAGCTTCGGGTGGCGCGCGATCCGTGTGGACGGTCACGATCACGCGGCGCTCCACCGCGCCTACGCCGAGGCGCTTGCCGCGCGCGGCCAGGGCCAGCCCATCGTCGTCATCGCGGACACGGTCAAGGGCAAGGGTGTCAGCTTTATGGAAAACGACGTGCTGTGGCACTACCGCACCGCGCGCGGCGAAGAATACGACGCGGCCGTGAAGGAACTGGAGGCACAAAAACCATGAGAGAGACGTTCACCCGCTGCCTTCAGGAGGAGGCCCGCCGCAACCCCAACCTGGTGCTGATCACGGGCGATTTGGGCTTTGGCGTGCTGTTCCCCTACATGAAGGAGTTTCCCGACCGGTTTATCAACGCCGGCATCTCCGAGCAGGCGATGATGAGCATGGCCGCCGGCATGGCCCTGGAAGGCAAGACCGTTGTGGTGTATTCCATCGGCAACTTTCCCACGCTGCGCTGCCTGGAACAGATTCGCAACTGCTGCGCCTACCATGAGGCGAACGTGAAAATCGTCTGCGTGGGCGCGGGCTTTGTGTACGGCACGCTGGGCATGACCCACCACGCCACCGAGGACATGAGCGCGCTCAGGCTTTTGCCGGGCGTGACCGTCTACGCCCCCGCCGACAGGGTGGAAACCGAGGCCGTGATGGCGCGCTTCCTCACCGAGCCCGGCGTCGCCTACCTGCGCATCGGCCGAGGCGGCGAACCCGTGCTGCGCGAGCCAACGGATGTGGCGGGCTACAAAACCGGCAAAGCCGTACCGTTTGCCGACGGCACGGAAGCGTATATCCTCACGGCCGGCGGCATCCTCGCCAGCGCCGTGGGCGCGCGCAGGCTGCTGGCGGAGCGCGGGCATAGCGTGGGCGTGGTGAGCTTCCCCACGGTCAAGCCCATCGACGAAGCCCTGATCCGCGAACTGTGCGCCAGGGTGCCGGTGATCTTCACGCTGGAGGAGCACACCATCGTGGGCGGCTTTGGCGGCGCGGTGTGCGAAACGGTCTGCGGCTTTCCGGAGAACCGGGCGCGCGTGGTGCGCCTGGGCATGAACGATATGTACAGCTCCATCGTGGGCAGCCAGGCCTATCTGGAAGCCTATTACGGGCTGGACGACGCCGGTGTGGCCGACCGCGTGCAGGCGGTGCTGGAAGGACGGGCGTGATGGGGTACGGGCTGGAGGCAGTGCACGCGGAGCTGACCGCGCTGCTTAAGGATGTGGCGCGCGTGCTGGAGGACAATCACCTTCCCTACAGCGTGATGTGCGGCACGCTCCTTGGCGCGGTGCGCCACGGCGGCTTCATCCCCTGGGATGACGACGTGGATCTGGCGCTGCCCCGGGAGAGCTACGACCGTTTTGAGGCGCTCTACCCCGCGCAGTGCGCGCCGGGTTTTACGCTGGATTTGACCGACACGTGGGTGCCGCGCGTGCGAAGGCAGGGCGGAGACGCGTTTATCGATCTGTTTGTGCTGGACCCCCTGCCCGAGGGGAAATTCCGGCGCGCCTGGAAGCTCCTCAGACTGCGCGCGTTGCAGGGCATGCTCAAGGAAAAGACCGATTACAGCCGTTTTCGCCCCGCGCAGCGGTTGCTGCTGCGGGGTACGCGCCTTTTGGGGCACCCGTTTCCCCGCGCGGCCAAACTGCGGGCTTACCGGCGCGTGGCGCGCGGCGGCGGCCCCAGCCGGTTTACGCACATGAGCGACGGCGCCTTTAACCTGCTGAGCATGGCGTTGCCGGCGGATGTTTTGGATAACCCTGTGTCCGCCCCGTTTGAGGAGCTGAGCGTGCGGGTGCCGCGCGACGCGCACGCCATGCTTGTGCGGCTCTACGGCGAAACGTACGGCACGCCGCCGCCGGAGAGCGAGCGACGGCCGCTCCATCTTGACAGATAACGAGGAACACCGCATGAACAGCCGCAGCAACACCCGCACGTCCCGTTTCGTGCAAAACACCGTGTTCACGGCCGCCTACCAGCTCACCGCGATGCTGATGGGCTTTGTGACGCCGCGCCTGATGATGCTGTTTTACGGCTCGCAGGTCAACGGCCTGATCGTATCGGCCACCGAATTCCTCACCTACTTCCGGCTGGTGGAGGCGGGGCTGGCGGCGGCGGCGGTGTACAGCCTGTATAAGCCGCTTTCCGAGCAGGATTACGAGGGCGTGAGCGCCATCGTATCCGCCGCGCGACGCTTTTACAACATCGCGGGCTGGATGTTCGTGGGGCTCACGCTGGCGTTTGGGGTTCTCTATCCGTTCTTTGTGCCCATCGAAACCGTGAACGGGGATCTGATGAATTACTGGAGCGTGTTCCTGCTCATCTGCGCGATGGGCGTGTCGGGCGCGCTGGAGTTTTTCACCCTCTCCCGCTACCGGGTGCTGCTCACGGCCGACCAGCGCACGTTTATGGTCAGCCTGGCCAGCATGAGCTCGCTTTTGCTGCAGACCGCGGTGATCGTGGTGCTGGCCTACGCGCGCGCCAACATCGTGCTGGTGAGGCTCCTGGCGTCGCTGACCATCGCCGTCCGCCCGCTGATCCTGGGGCATTACGTCAAGCGGGTGTACCCGCAGATCAACGCCTTCGCCAAGCCCAACAAGGCCGCGCTCAGCCGCCGGTGGGACGCGATGTACCAGCAGTTCACCACCGCGTTTCATCAGGGGGCGGCGGTGATGCTCACCACGATCATCACCCGGGACGCCTCCATGATCTCGGTCTACGGCACGTACAACATGGTAACCATCGGCCTGTGGGGCATCCTGAAAATGACCACCACCGGCATCTATTCGGGCTTTGGCGACCTGATCGTGCGCGGCCACAGGGAGAAATTCCAGCAGGCGTACCGGGACTTTGAGTACCTGTACCTCGCGGTGACCAGCATCCTGTTTTCGGTGGCGGCAATCATGATCGTTCCGTTCGTGGTGCTCTACACCGATAAGATTACCGACGCGAACTACTCCGCCCCGCTCATCGGCATGATGGTGGTGCTGGAGGCGATTACCGACCACGCGAAAATGCCCATGGATCTGATGATCACCGCTTCGGGCAAGTTTCGGGAAACGCGCCACCATTGCACCGCGCAGATCGCAACCGCGCTGGCGCTGGGCCTCGGGCTTGGCTACTGGGGCTTGCAGACCAGCCTGACGATGGCCGTGGTGGGGGTGCTTTCGGGCATCATCCTGTCCAACATCCTGCGCGCGATCCTGCAACTGTGGTTCGTGCCCCGGCACATCACCGGCGTTTTGTGGACTTCGACCCTCAAACGGATGCTGCGCATGTTCCTGCAGGTGGCGATCATCGCGGGGCCGTTTCTCGCGTTCCACCTGCTGGATATCAACGGCTTTTTCAAGTGGATCACGCTGGCGGTGCCGCTGTGCATCTATGCAACCTTGGTGACGCTGGCGTTTGGCTGGCTGTTTGACCGCGAGAGCCTCCTGTCGCTCGCCGGCCGGATGAAGTTCCTGTTCCAGAGGGGGAAGTAAGGTGCTGCGAAAAGTGAACCTGCTGGAGGCGGCCAACGCCGTTCACGGGCTGTACCGGTACGAGAAGGTCGGCCGGCTCAACGGCCATGTGCTGAGCGTGGTGCAGGTGGAAAACCGCACGCTGGACTTTCACGTGCACGAGGGCAGCGACGAGCTGTTCATGGTGCTGGAGGGCGGCTTTACGCTGGAGACCGAGGAGGGCGGCCTGCGCCTTGAGGCCGGCGAGATGGTGATCGTGCCCCGCGGGATGCGCCACCGTCCGGTGGTGGAGGAGCTGGCGAAGTTTTTGATGATCGAGCTGGAAGGCACGCTGAACAGGGAAAACAGCGGGGCGCTGTACGAGGACTGAGCCGACGTAAGCCTTTTGCGACAGCCGAGGACGGGTCGGGGGCATGGGGGGCGGGCATGGTCCCGCGGGCGCAAAGGCAAAACGGCGCTATAAAGCCGCCACACCCCATAACGGCCCAAATCGCGCGTTACCAAATCTGAGCGAACCACTGAGGCGCGTGACGGTCTCCGTCACGCGCCTCAGACTGTCGAAAAACCCCCGCCGCAGCGGAATTGGGTGCAGGGTGAAACCCTTACGGCGTTTGGGGCGGAGCTCCAAAGCCTTAGGCCGATGCATTTTGCCAAGGCGAGCGAACAGCCTAAAGGGCGATGAGGCGAGCGGCACTGCCCAGAACATGGCTTCTTGGACGACCCGACGCGTGACGATTTCCGTCACGCGCCTTTTCGGACGCCTCTGATTCCTTGCGATGCCGCCGGTTTCGCCCGTGAGCGGAGGCATCCCGCCGCGCGGAGAACGAAACGGCGGGAGGCCCGTTTTGCGGTCGGGCGGCCATAGAACCACTGAACGGATTCAGGGTAACCGCGCGACGCTCGTGAGCGACGCCGTTTCCGATAACCCACGCCCGTTCCGTTACCGAAACCGCGCTTGTCGCCCGGCTTTTGCGCATCGGCAGTCGGAAACCTGTGGGTCGGTTCGGCAAGGCGCTACCCCAAGCCTGCGCCGACGAAAACCCCCGACCCGGCCACCGGCCGGACGACGGCCATCCTTCGGCGACTTACGGCTGCCTGCCGGCCACAGCCTTGGGCAGATCGTCCCCCCGCCAGAACTTTTGCAGGGGTTTGTAGAGCAGGAAGGCCACCACGGAGGTCAGGATCGCTTCCGGGAGCATGTAGGAGCCGTTGTAGGCCAGCGACCACACCGCGGGCGCCCAGCCCAGGCCGTTGGGCCAAAGCGCTTCCCAGATAAGTACGCCGCTGAGAAAATGGCAGAGGAATCGCGCAAAGAAAGTCACCGCGATGCCGGTGACAATCGCCAAGCGGCGATCCGGGATCACGCGGTTGAACGCGGCGGCAAAGCCAAGCACCGTAAAGGCGAGGCCGTAGTCCAGCACGATGATGCCCACGGCGGTCAGCCAGTCGGGCGCGTACTGCACGTTTTTGAGCCCCAGCAACAGTTGCAGGGCGCTGAACGCGAACGCGGAGAACAGCCCCCAGCGCGTGCCGTACCGGTGCGCCAGCATCACGATGGGCAGCATGCTGCATACCGTGATGCTGCCCCCCAGCACCCAGGGGCCGGTGAACTGGAACAGGCTGAGCACCGTGGCGATGGCCAGCAGAACGGCGCTCTCGGTCAGTCTTCTCAGTTGGTAACTCATGAAAACTCCTCCTTATGAATGAAAAATGCCCGCGGTTGCGGGTAGTGCAACGCGGGATCCATCAAAGGAAGCTATTCCATTGATTCCTACGCCGGCATTACCCGGATCAGGTTCGAGGGTCCCGGGCTTTCGCCCGATCTCAGCCGACCGTGGTCAGCACCCCTTGCGCTCTTGCGCGGATGTAGTATACGACACTCCGCCCGCGGTGTCAACCCCCCCGGATGCCTCGGGAGAGGCCCCTGGCGTTTCGCGGCCCGTGAGCGCAAACCGCGCGGCCGCCGGGGGCGGCCGCGCGGTTTGCTTAATGCGAACGTTCCGAAGCCCCACCCGGCGACGCCGGGCGGAATCCATGCCCCTCAGCGCGTGCTGCCACGCTTGACCAGTTCCGCGGTGAACACGGTTTTCTGCGGCGCATCCTGTCCGGCCAGCACCGCCATCATCGTGGATACGCAATGGTTGCACAGCGTTTCCAGCTTGTTGTCCATGCTGGTCAGTTCCGGCTCGCAGCACAGCGAGTAGCTGGAGTTGTTGTAGCCGATGATGGAAAGGCTGTCGGGCATGCGGCGGTGCACCACGCGGGCATATTTTGCGGCCCCGACGCTGATGATGTCCTCGGAACTCAGCACCGCGTCAAAATGGATGCCCGAGGCCTCGATGGCGAGGATATCGTCGCGGATGTCGGGCACGCTGGTCTTATCCTCGGACAGGAAACGGATCAGGTTCTCGCGCACCGGCAAACCCCGGTTTTCCAGCGCCGCGCGGTAGCCGGCAAGCTTTTTTTGCCCGCTGTAGTTGCGGCTGTGATACAGGTAGAGGATATCCTTGCAGCCGGTGTCCAGCAGGTAATTCGTGGCCTCCATCGTGGCGCGGTAATCGTCGCACAGCACGCAGAACACATTGTCGCAGGGGTAGGAAGCGTTGAGCAGCACCAGCGGCAGCTTGCGCGCGGCGTTGCGGAGGTATTCGTTGCCGGCGTCCTGATCCTCCACAAAGGTGGAGCCCATCAACACCATGCCGTCCACGTGCTTGCTCAGCAGCAGTTCCACGCCCTTGCGCCGGTCGGCCAGCGCCTTGCCGGTGCAGGAGAGCAGGCAATCGTACTCATGCACCCGAAACGCGCGCTCCAGATAGTTGAGCGCCTGGCTCAGGTAGGCGTCGGCCGCGTTGGGGCACAGCAGACCGATGGTTTTCATGCTTTTCAGGCCCAGCCCCCGCGCGAAGGCGTTGGGCACGTAGCCCTGCTCCGCCATGACGGCCAGCACGTGCTCGCGGGTCTTGGGGCTGACGCGGCTGCTGCCGTTGAGCACGCGGGACACCGTGGCGATGGAAACGCCGGCCTTCTCGGAAATATCGTAGATGTTCATGTCGACCTCATTGCTGTAAACGCTTACGCATCTTTTCAGGCCTTACTATTATAAACCATATTCGAAAAAATGCAACGTTCG
Organism: Clostridiales bacterium; assembly: GCA_012517815.1. Taxonomy (GTDB): domain Bacteria; phylum Bacillota; class Clostridia; order Christensenellales; family Aristaeellaceae; genus CAXXOK01. The sequence continues at coordinate 2,810 of JAAYUF010000108.1, read as the reverse complement.
CGCTTGAAATCGAATCCATTTGGCAACCTTCGCGAGGGCGGTTTTTCGTAACCCGCACGATATGGATTGACGAATCCGGTGAAAAGGGGTAAGATAGCCACAAGCTATGTAATTATTTACATGCCTGAAAACGAAGGGTTTCCTTCGCGTATGGAGGGTACGGTCATGGAAAGACTTTCCGCACGGTTTGGAAGCGCGCCGGTAAGGCCGGTACGGGTGCTGCAGTTTGGCGAGGGTAATTTTCTCCGCGCGTTTGTGGACCAGATGCTGGATGTCGCCAACGAAAAGGGACGGTTCAACGGGAGCATCGTGCTGGTGAAGCCCATTTCCTTTGGCAACCTGGAGGCGTTTCACGAGCAGGACTGCCGCTACACCGTGATTCTGCGCGGGCTGGAAAACGGCGTAAAGGTGGAACAATCCAGGCTGATTACCAGCGTTTCGGACGCGGTGGACGCATACGCCGAGTATGACAAGTACGCCGCCTACGCCCGGCTGGACACGCTGCGCTTCGTCGTGAGCAATACCACCGAGGCGGGCATCGTGCTGGATGAAACCGACCGCTTCGAGCTGACCCCGCCCAACACCTATCCCGGCAAGCTTACCAAATTCCTGTATGAGCGTGCGGTGGCGTTCGATTACGCGCCCGACCGCGGGCTGATCCTGCTGCCGGTGGAACTGATCGACGATAACGGCGTGATGCTGGAAAAGTGCGTGAAGGCCCTGGCGCGCGGCTGGAAGCTGGGCGAGCGGTTCGAACGCTGGCTGGACGAGGCGTGCGTGTTCACCTCCACGCTGGTGGACCGGATCGTGACCGGATACCCGCGCGACGAGGCGGAGGCGCTGTGGCAGAAGCTGGGCTACGAGGATCGGTTGCTGGTTACCGCCGAGCCTTTCGGGCTGTGGGTGATCGAGTCCCGCAAGGACATCGGCGCGGAACTGCCGCTGCCGGAGTGCGGGCTGCCGGTCGTGTTTACCGATAACCAGAAACCATACAAGCAGCGCAAGGTGCGCATCCTCAACGGCGCGCACACGTCCTTTGTGCCGGCGGCTTTCCTGTGCGGGCACGACACCGTTCTGGAAGCCATGAACGATCCGCTCATCAGGGGCTTCATGCAGCATACGCTCTACGACGAGGTGATCCCCACCCTCACGCTGCCCAGGGAGGATCTGCTCCGGTTTGCCGAGGCGGTCACCGGCCGCTTCGAAAACCCGTTCATCAAGCACGCGCTGCTTTCCATCTGCCTCAATTCCGTTTCCAAGTGGCGGGCTCGCTGCCTGCCAAGCCTGCTGAGCTATATAGAAAACACCGGCGAACTGCCGCCCCGGCTGACGTTCTCGCTGGCGGCGCTCCTGGCCCTGTACGGCGGGGGAACCCTGCGCGACGGAACGCTAAACTGCCTGCGCGGCGGCGAACCCTACGCCCTGCGGGATGACGACGCGGTGCTCCGCTTTTTCGCCGACAACGCCGGGAAACCGGCGGCGGAACAGGCGGCGCGGTTCCTGGCCCGCGCGGATTTCTTCGGGCAGGACCTGACGGCGATCCCCGGCCTGCTTGCCTCCGTGACCCAGTCGCTGGAGGACATCGGCCGACGCGGGATTCGCATCGTGATGGAGGAACGCTTCGGGGCGTAACGCTCCCCGGCGGCGTCAGCCGCATGCCGGCCGCGCCGCCGCCGTGGCGTTACGAACCGCCAAGCCCGGCAGGGTAGGCCCGCAGGCGCTTCGGACCCCGGTACTCAGCGCACGGGGCGCATGGCGGGCGTCTGAAAAAACGTAATTTTTCCAAGAAGGAAAACCGGTTTCACACAGCGAAACATAATGCTCGACAGACAACCGAAGGAGGCCAATCCATGGAAATGCGCACCGCATGCAGCCCGCAGGACGTGAAGCGGTATGATACGGCACAGCTTCGCGACACGTTTTTACTGGACGATCTCTTCCAGCCCGACGACATCAAGATGGTGTACAGCCACATCGACCGCATCATCACCGGCAGCGCCGTGCCCGTCGCGGGGGCGCTCTCGCTTTCCTCCGGCGCGGAACTGCACGCCGCCTACTTTCTGGAACGCCGGGAACTGGGCGTGATCAACATCGGCGGCGACGGCATGATGACGGTGGACGGCACGCGCTACACGCTGCGCCGCAAGGACGGCATGTACGTGGGCATGGGCGCGAAGGAAATCCTGTTTGAAAGCGCCGACACGGCCAATCCGGCGAAGTTCTACTTCAACAGCGCGCCTGCGCACCGCGCGTGCCCCACGGTGCTCATCAAGCCCGAGGACTGCGCGCGCGTGGAGCTGGGCTCGCTGGAGGAAAGCAACGCCCGCACCATCTGTAAGTACATCCTGCCCGGCCAGGTGGAAAGCTGCCAGCTTGTGATGGGCATGACCAGCCTCAAGCCCGGCAGCGTGTGGAACACCATGCCCTGCCATACCCACGACCGCCGCATGGAGGTTTACCTCTACTTCGACGTGCCCGAAAACGCCGCGGTGTTCCATTACATGGGGGAACCGTCTGAAACCCGCCACATCGTCATCCGCAACGAGCAGGCGGTCATCAGCCCCAGCTGGTCCATCCACAGCGCGAGCGGCACAAAAGCCTACACGTTCATCTGGGGCATGGTCGGCGAAAACCAGGCCTTTGACGATATGGACCCCGTGCCGATGGCCAGCCTGCGCTGAGGCGAGCCTGACAGGCACTCGCGCCGGCTTTTGCCGGCGGCGCTCCGCGCACTGCAGACCGGTCCGCGCCGGGATAAGCCCGCACCGGATGGGCGGTCCGACCGCGCCGGGATAAGCCCGCACCGGATG
>JAAYUF010000107.1 GCA_012517815.1 Clostridiales bacterium | reverse complement strand
TACTCGCTCGCCGATTTTGGTGGGCAGCTCGCTGCCCACCAAAATCGCAGTAACGATCTCCCCATGCGACCGCTTCGCTGGCTCTCGCCCCGTGAGTTCCTTCGCAACCACACTGTCCAACATGTTTGACAAACCTACACGCGCCGCCGAAGCCGGGCGTAGGATGGCAACCGGCGGCCGGGCCCTTTACCGGGGCTCCCCGGTTAGCAGCGAGGAAAGCGGTATCTGAACAGGCGCGCCGCCCTCGCCCAGCACCTCTGCCGGCAGGGTTACCGGCTCCAGGCGCGCGGTTTTCAGTTTCTCCACAGGGGCGATCAGCCCGATGGGCTCATGTTCGCGGATGCGCCGGGCCAGATCCCGCTCGTCCGCCAGCGAGGTGTCCAGCACGATGCCGGATAGCCCGTCGCTGTCCGCCAGATGGATATCGGTGCCGGCCATCATGGTTTTGCCCAGCGACTGCGCGTATCGGTACGCCTGCGCGTTTTCATACAGGCGGTTGGCGCCGTTGTACACCTCCACGCCATCCACGCAGGCGGTGTTGAGGTAGATGCGCGAGAGGTAGGAACGGGAGCGGAAGGGGTGCGCCTGCACCACGCAGCCGCCGGAACGGCGCACCTGCTCATACTGCTGGGCGCGTGTCCAGCGGGTGATCTCCGGATGCTCGCCGAGCCAGGCCTTGTCCAGCCCGTACACGAGGTATTCGTCGCCGTCGTAGTTCTGTTCCCAGCCAAACAGCACCTGAAAGCCGCGCCGGTCGCCCTCGTTTTTCGCGGCCTCGTAGCCCAGGCAGAACTGATCCACCCACGAGCGCCAGGGCAGTTTGCGGTTGACGGCCGTGTTGCCGCCGAAAAAGTGATCGGTCACGATGATGCCGTGATACCCCTGGTCCTGAAAGAAGGGGATATAATCGCGCCCGCGCGTGATGCCGCAGGCGCTTGCTTCGCAAGTGTGCAGATGGGTTTCGTACCGGTAGGGCATGCGCTGTATCTCCTTAGTCCGTCTATCGTTTGAATTGGCGGACCTTCCGCCGTTTGGGGCGATAAGGCCGCACCGAAAGGGTAGGCTCCGGCCCGTGGTAAAAAAGCGCTCCGTGGCGCGTCGCGCGCGCGTCAGGGGATTGCGGACGAAGTCCGGTTTGCCGGGTTTGGACGGCGGGAAACCGATTCCTTACCGTGGGGGGCGACACGGCTGCGTTGCGATACCGGAACCGCAAGGGCGGCGCCTGTCGCCCGGCTGTCGCCGGCTGCGCCTCGCGGCCGCGCCGGAGCCGCGCGGTTGCAACGAGGCGAAGGGAACCCTGCCGTTGACCTTCCGGGAACCGGGTACGCCGGAACGGCGCGGCCGAAAAGCGACGCTCGGAACCCCTCCGCGGTGGCCGTGACGCCCGGCCCTGTTGCAGCGGCGCGGCCGAAAAGCGACGCTCGGAACCCCTCCGCTTAGCGGTAACGCCCGCGCCTGTCGCAGCGGCGCAGCCGGTAAACAACGCTCGGAACCCCTCCGCTGTGGCCGTGGCGCACGGCCCTGTCGCAACGGCGCGGCCGGTAAGCGACGCTCGGAACCCCCCTGCTTGGCGGTAACGCCCGCTCCTGTTGCAGCATCGCCGCCGGTAAGCGACGCTCGGAACCCCTCCGCTGTGGCCGTGGCGCACGGCGCTGCCGCAGCGGCGCGGCCGGTAAGCGACGCAAGCCCTTAGCGTTTTAGCTTACGCCCGCCTGCGGCGTGGCGGTCCCGTTGCGAGTCCGGGCCGGCGTTGCGGTTTGATCCGCGTTCGGCTTTATCCCGGCTCGGCAGCCGGCCATTTGCGACGCCATTCCGCGCGACGGGGTGCGGCGCTTGGCCGTTGGTGGAGGCGCTGTTGCGCACGCCGTCTGCGGAGCCGTTCCGCACGCCGTTTGCGACACCGTTGCGGGCTCCGTTTGCCGCGGCGTTTGCGGCGCTGCCGCGCATGCCGTCTGCCGCGGCGTTTCCCGCGCCGGGCTGCGGCTCGGGTCCGCTGCCCGCGGCCGTCTTTCCGCCGTTGGGCGGCTGCCTCTGTCCGGGGGAACCTTTGCCGCCGGAAGCGCTTGGGTTCCCGGGCCGCGCGAACGGTTTGGACACGGTTTTGGGTCCGGTTTTCACACGGGCTCCGCGTTTGCCGCGGCCGGCAGGCCCGGTCCACCGCAGGGCGGTGCCGCTGGGCGGCTCGTCGTGCGGGGCGGGGGTGTCCAGCACCCGGTAGAAGCGCGGGTCAAAGGCCGCCGCCAGCAGGAAGCGGATCCGGCGCAGCGGGTGGGAGCCCTTGAACACGAGGGCGAACGTCTCCCGCGCGCGCGCGGTCTGCGCGGGGGTGATCTCCGCGCGGCTGTAGTTGCTCAGCGCGAGCATGCGCCACAGAGGCGCGATGGGCGTGGGGAACACGCGCACGCCGTCCACCCGGCGGGCGAAGGCCAGCGGCGTTTCCCCGCTGCGGGGCGTCCGCTTGGCATACACCAGCAGGCGGTGCACCGCCGCGCCGTAGATAAAGAGCCTGTCCTTCTCGGTGGGCATGCGGCGGGCGACGCGGGCCGGCATGCGCAGCGCGATGCGCGCGCCTAGCGCCGCCAGCGCGGCGGCAAGGATCAGCAGTGCCCACGGGAACTCGTCGGGCGGTGTGTCCGGATCATTCTGCTCGGGGTTATCTTCGGGCTGTTCCGACGGCTGGTCGGAAGGCTGATCGGACGGTTCCGGCGAAGGCTCGTCCTCCGGCTGGTTGGGGTCCGGCGTGGGCGTGGGCTGATCGTCCGGCGAGGGCGAGGGCGTGGGGTCGGGCTCGGTTTCGTTCTCCGGCGGCGTCGTGCTGTTGCCCTGCTCGGAGGGCGTCGGGTCGAAGGGCACCCAGCCGAAACCCTCGAAATAGACTTCCGTCCAGGCGTGGGCGTCCTTGCCGGTTACATAGGCGAATCCGTCGCCTGCCGGCAGGGCCAGGAAACCCTCCACATAGCGCGCGGGCAGGCCGGCCATGCGGCAGAGCACCGTCATGGCGGCGGCGTAGTAGGTGCAGTACCCCTCGCGGCCCACGTAGAGGAAGTAGGTCACAAAATCCTGATTGGTGGGGGGCGTATCGGGCGTCAGGGTGTAGCGGTAATACTTTTGCAGGTGGCGCATGATGGCCATGGCCTTGCCGTAGGGGGTGGTTTCCCCGCGCACGATGTCCGCGGCGTCGCTGAACACCTTCTGCTCCAGATGGCTGGGCAGCTGGGTATAGGCGGCGAGGATGTCCTGGTACTGCGCGTCGCTTTTCAGGCTGGCGTCCACCAGCGCCGCCAGCCCGTTCTGCCCGCCCTCGATGACGGGGGTGTAGACGGTGTAGCGGTCGCCCTGCGCCAGATCGCGCGTGATGAACAGCTCGCTGGAATCGTTGAAATAGGGCACCATGTCGTTTTCCATGCGGAGGCTGCGCAGATACAGCGGGGTAAAGACCGTGGAAGCGGCGGAGTTTTGCATCTGGACGCTGATGGCCTTCTGGTCCAGCAGGTGGGACGCCTTGCGGATGGCCTCGCTGGGCAGGTTTTCCATAAACACCAGACGGCGCTGGGTTTGCCAGCGGGGGTTGATGTAGAGGTAGCGCTTGGCGCTGGAGGTGTCGGTAAAGCTGCGGCCGGTATACTGATCCTTGACCACGGCGCGCATCAGCAGGCGCTCGTCGGTTTTCACCATCATCACGGGATACTCGCTGGGCTCGGCCTCGCCGCCCAGCTGGTTGTTGCCCATGGGGTAATAGCCGTAGGTGCCCAGGGTGAACACGTTGCGCGGCTCGGTGAAAAACAGGTAGTCGCTGATCATCTGCTTGAGGTCGCCGGCCGCCTTGGCCAGCGGCTCGACCGCCAGGCGGCCCGCGGGCAGCAGCAGGAACGTTAACAGCACCGTGACCGCCGCCACGGGGAGCACGTGCAGGATGTTGATCTTCTCATGCGCGGCCTGGGACATCTGCAACAGCAGCGCGACCAGCGCCGGAGCCGTATACCAGAGAAGCCCGCCCTTGCCCAGGCTCCACAGGCCAAACAGCACCATGACCACCAGCAGCGCCGCCGGCAGGAAGCCCGCGCCGCGCTTGGCAAACAGATAGCCAAGCGTTGCCGCCATCACCGCCAGCAGGCCGGCCACCTGCCCGCCGAACAGCGGCAGCACCACCGTATAGCTGGAAAAATACAGCGCTAGCGCCTTGAGGGCCTCAAACCAGCCGCCCAGCAGCCCAAAGCCGGGCAAAAAAAGCTGCGTCACCCCCGTGACGCCCAGCGCCGCCACCAGCAGCAGGCGGGATTTCCGGCTGACGTTGAGCACCGTAAGCACGGCCAGAAGCCCCAGCGCGGTCAGCAGCGCCCCCGGCGCATAGTCGCCCAAATCCAGCGCCAGCAGCAGCGGCAGGACGACGCCCGCGGCCAGCAGAAACGACACGGCGAGCCTGGATAGCGGCTCCTTCTGTAAAAACGCAACCTTGCGCATCTCCGCCAGCCTCCTTTCCCGTAAAAATCCCAAACCGCCCGCAAACCCGGCTGACCCACGGACACATCTTCCGGCGTGAATATCCGTTTACCGGGCGGTTCCAGCCCGTCGCCTCGTTCTCCGGCGGCCCGCAAGCCCGCACGTCAGCAGACCCCATAGTCCGCAGCCCCGATCACTCACTTGGCTTGCTTTCGTCCACATCCCATCGATATCCGTCCGGTGTAAACAGCCATTCCCAGAGAACGCCTGTCTCCCGCATACTCTGCCGAAGAGGCAACCAAAACCCATTCCGTCCCATGGTTCTTCCACCCAAACGGCAACTCAACGATAAAACAAGCCGCCCCAAGCAGTTTACCACTCCGCAAATCCACACACCCTGCGCCCCCTCGCCTCTCCGTCCCCCATCCCAAAGGGAGCTTCAGCACCCTCGTGCCCTCCCCCGGGGGAGGTTGGGAGGGGGACCTCAGTCCCCCCATCCCAAAGGGAGCTTCAGCACCCTCGTGCCCTCCCCCGGGGGGAGGTTGGGAGGGGGCCCTCAGTCCCCCCTTCCCAAAGGGAGCTTCAGCACCCTCGTCCCCTCCCCCGGGGGGAGGTTGGGAGGGGGACCTCAGTCCCCCATCCCAAAGGGAGCTTCAGCGACCGCGTCCCCTCCCCAAAGGCGCGCCAGCGCCGTCACCCTTGCGGCGATACGAAATTCACCTCCACCCCCATCTGCTGCAGCCGCCCCACCGACACCTGCAGGCCGGGGTCCTTTGGCTGGAAGGTAACCAGATAGAGCCGGACGTTGGGCCCCATGCGTTTCATGCGGCCGATCAGATCCACCAGCACGCTGCCAAGCCGCGTGGTCACGATGACCACCGCGCCGGTCTTTCGCAGATCGTTCATCTGCATGAGGATCACGCGCTCAAACTTCTCGGTTTCGTTAAAGGTGCAGCGCGCCAGTTCCTCCAACAGGATGGGCATGCCCATGGTGCCGTGGTATTCCATGGGCCGGTCGCCCACCAGCGGCAGGCGCACCGGGTTTTCGTGGCTGATCTGGCAGCTGACCACCGAAGCGGCGGTTTCCAGCACCGCGTCCTGCAAAAAGCCGAGCTTGGCGGAGGGCATGCCTTCGGGGAGGTTGGGGGGCGAGGTGTCCAACAGCACCAGCGCGTCGGGCAGGGCGGGCTCCTCAAACTGGCGGATCATGATCTCGCGCTTGCGGGCGCTCATCTTCCAGTGGATGCGCTTGAGGGGGTCGCCCGGCTGGTAGCCGCGGAAATCGCTGGGGCTGGAGGGGTCCTCCATGGCGCGCTTCATGGTTTCCACGCCCATGTCGCCCGCGGCGAAGGAAAGCGGCTCCACGTCAAAAGGCACCGGCAGGACGAGCAGCTCGTTGCCCAGGTGCTTGGGGATATGCTCCTTTTGAAACAGGCCGAACACATCGCTGACGGTAAAGCTCTCCACGCCCGGGTACATGGCGCCGACGTGATCGGCAGTAAAGCGGTAGGCAACCTTCTGCGTGCGGCGGCCCAGCTCCGTCAGGTGGATGGTGCCCGCCGGGGTGTTGCTGGTGGCGCGCATTTTAAGCTTCACGGGCGCGATGGGCAAAAGGCTCCTGTGGCTGACGGAAACCTCCATGGCGACGGTATCGCCGCGGTTGACGCGGGTGTTGTTAAGGCCATGGTCAACCTGCACGGATTTTTCCGCCATGCGCACGCTCGCGTACGCCAGCCCCCACGCGATGGCCATCAGGAGCGAAAGCAGCAGGTACATCCGGTTGCCCATCGACAGGGCGCACAGCAGCAGAAAGCCGAAGCTCACCGCCAGGGTCGTCAGGGTGGATTTCATGGCATCGTCCTTTGGCTGGGGCATGGCCCCGGATTACGAAAGCCGGATGGGCACCGGCACGTTCTCCATCACCGCCACGAGGATGCGCTCGGCGGTAATGTTTTTCATCTTCGCCTCGGGGTTGGGCAGGATGCGGTGCGCCAGCACCGGCAGCGCCATGCGCTGCACATCCTCCGGGAGGATATAGTCCCGGTCGTTGAGCAGGGCGCAGGCCTGCGCCCCGCGGATGAGCGCGATGGCGCCGCGCGTGGATACGCCCAGCTGCAGGGAGGGATGCGTGCGGGTCATCGCGGCGATGTTGGCGATGTAGTGGCGCACTTCCTTGGAGCAGTAGACGGTGCCGATCATGTTCTGCATCTCGACGACGTCACTGGCGCCGCACACGGACTGGAGGTTCGCCTGCGGCTTCACCGTTCCGCTGAAACGTTCCAGCACGGCCATTTCCTCTTCCATGGTGGGGTAGCCCATCGAAATGCGCAGGAAAAAGCGGTCCATCTGCGCTTCCGGCAGGGGGTAGGTGCCCACGAACTCGCCGGGGTTCTGGGTCGCCAGCACCATGAAGGGCTTGGGCAGAGGATGGGTGACGCCGTCGACCGTCACCTGATACTCCTCCATGATTTCCAGCAGCGAGGACTGGGTCTTGGGCGAGGTACGGTTGATTTCGTCGGCCAGCACGATCTGGCACATCACGGCGCCGGGGTGAAACTCCAGCTCGCCGGTTTTGAAATTGACCATGGTAAAGCCGGTCACGTCGCTGGGAACCACGTCGGGCGTAAACTGGATGCGGTTGAAGCTGCAATCCAGCGATTTGGCCAGAGCGCTGACCATGGTGGTCTTGCCGGTGCCCGGCACGTCCTCGATGAGCACGTGGCCCTTGCACAGCATGGCGATCAGTGCCAGCTCGATCACTTCGTCCTTGCCGACGATCACCTTGGCGATGTTCTGCTTGAGCGCACCGATCACCCGGCGGGGGTTGAGCATAGGAAAGGCTCCTTTATCAAGCATTTGATACGCTTACCGCATCCAAAATCAGTATAACGGATACCCTTTGATTTTACAAGACTGTGACGAATGTTTTACGGGTCGATATCGTCCCAACGGGACATACTGATGCTGTGGCGCGCGCGGTTTCGCCCCACAGGAAATCCCTGCCTCCGTGCCGAATGGTACCGGTATGTGCTGGGGTACCGCGCCCGAGAGCCCATCCCCGAAAGGAGACTCCCCCATGCAAAACGACGAAACCCTTCAAACCGGCTGGATTCGGCGCTCCGCCCTGTTTTTGACCGCGCAGAACCTGTCGCTGTTCGGCAGTTCCGTAGTATCGTTCGCCATCATCTGGCACATCACGCTGACCACCTCCTCCGGGCTGTGGATGATGCTGGCCACCGTCAGCGCCATGGTGCCGCAGGTGCTGGTATCGCTGTTTGGCGGCGCGCTGGCCGACCGGCACAACCGCAAGACCCTCATCATGCTGTCGGACGGGTTTATCGCGCTTAGCACCCTCGGCCTGGCCGTCGCCTTTCTGATGGGCTATACGCGGCTTGAGCTGCTGCTGATCGTCTCCGCGGTACGTTCGGCGGGCGCGGGTATCCAGACCCCGGCCGTGAGCGCCCTCTATCCCCAGCTGGTGCCCAGGGACAAGCTCACCAAGGTGCAGGGCATCAACCAGACCATCGGCTCCGTGCTCATGCTGGCCTCCCCGCCCGTCGCGGGCCTGCTGCTGGGGTCGCTGGGCATCGTGGCGTGCTTTTTAACCGACGTGATCACCGCTGCCATGGCCATCGCTGTCACCAGCTTCATCCGGGTGGAAAAGGTGCCCCGCGCCAACGCGCCCCTGTCCATCTGGAGCGATATGCGGGAGGGCATCCGCTACACCCTGTGCCACCCCAGGCTCAGGCGGCTGATCCTGTGCTTTGGCATCGCGATGTTCCTGATTACCCCCGCCGCGGTGTTAAGCCCGCTGATGGTGCAGCGCACCTTCGGCCCCGAGGTGTGGAAGCTGACCGCCAACGAGGTAAGCTGGACGGCGGGCAACCTGCTGGGCGGCATCTATGTGTCGGTCAAGGGAGATTTTAAGAATAAGGTGCTCACCGTGGCGGTCTGCATGCTCGCTTTCGGCGTGCTGTTCGGCCTTCTGGGCGCGGCCTGGGATTTTGTTAGCTACCTGGTGTTCATGGCGCTGGGCGGCCTGTTTCTGCCAGCCCTTTCCACCGCGCAGACGGTGCACATTCAGGAGATCACCGAGCCGGAAAAGCTGGGGCGGGTGTTCTCGGTGCTGCAAATCGTCATGGGCAGCGCGATGCCGGTGGCAATCCTGGCGTTTGGCCCGCTGGCTGATGTAATCAGCGTGCAATGGCTGCTGATCGTCAGCGGCGTGCTGCTGGCAGGCGTGGGCGTGTGGTACGGGCTGACCGGCAACCGCGACTCATCCCGCGGCCTGTTGAGCGGCCGCGCGTGCGCGGTTAAACCCCCGCAGCCCTGACCCCGTTCTGTGCGATTTGATCCGCCGACCGACCGCCGCCCGGGCCCGCGGGTGGGGGGTATCCCGCCGTGGAACGCCCCCGTTTCGCTTGCCGGTCACGGTTCGCCCGCGACCGCTAAGGGGGATCGCCCCTTCGCCCGCGGGTGGGAGCGCGGCGCACCGCGCCAGCGCAGGACCATTTCGCCCCGCGTTTGTGCGCGCTGGCTGCGGCGGACGAAACCCAACCCGTAACCGTGTTTGACAACGCCCGCGCCATGGGCTCGATGTCCATGACGGGCCGCCTGTTTGCGTAATGCCGGAAAGGGAGTGTGGACCCATGGTGGAAAGAAAGACGATGCAAACCGTGCGCGGCGCGCGCACCATGGACGGCGCGGGCGTGCGCCTGACCCGCGTGCTCAGCCAGCGGGAAACCAAGGCGTTTGACCCCTTCCTGATGCTGGACTCGTTTGACTCCGTCGACCCCAACGACTATCTGGCGGGCTTCCCCATGCACCCGCACCGCGGCATTGAAACCGTCACCTACCTGATCGAGGGCCGCATCGACCATGAGGACAGCCTGGGCAACCGCGGGACGATCCTCTCCGGGGAAAGCCAGTGGATGAGCGCGGGCAGCGGGATTCTCCATCAGGAGATGCCCAAGGCCAGCGGGCGGATGCTGGGCTTTCAGCTGTGGCTGAACCTGCCCGCAGCCGAAAAGATGAGCCAACCCGCCTACCTGAGCATCACGCGGGACATGATCCCCGTGGCGCAACAGGACGGCGCGCGCGTGCGCGTGATCGGCGGCCGCTTTGGCGACGCAGCGGGCGTCACGCCCCGGCATGTTCCCGCCACGCTCCTGGATGTGGAACTGGATGCGGGCGCGAGCCTGATGCTCCCCGTGCGATCGCAAGACACGGCGTTTGTGTTTCTCATCGAGGGGGACGGCCGGGTCGCGGGCCAGCCGGTGGCTGCCAAAACGGCGGCGCTCCTGGGCGCGGGCGACGCGGTGCGGCTGGCTGCCCGCGAGGAGGCCCCCGCGCGCATGATCTTCTTCGCCGGCCCGCCGCTGCGCGAGCCCATCGCCTGGGGCGGCCCCATTGTGATGAATACCCGGGAGGAGCTGGAGCTGGCTTTCGCGGAACTCGACCGCGGAACGTTCATCCGGCGCGGGCCGGTTGGCCTTTAGGGGCTGCGCGGCGTTCGCGGCCTGCGCCACGGGCTGTGGGGCGCCTCGCCGTGCCGCCCGATGCCAACCGCCCCCCGCGACGGCAATAAGCGCCGGCCCGGAACCGGCGGCGCTTCCCGAACCGAACCCCGAGTCTGTCGCGCGGGCGGCGCAGGCCGTCGCTGCGCACCGAAAGGAAGGAAAACCATCATGGCCGAATCAAAACCGAGCATCCTGGCCATCGTCGGCGCCCTGCGGAAGGATTCGTTCAACCGGCAGCTGGCCGCGTTCGCCGCGGAGGCGCTGGGCGACCGCGCAACCTTCTCCGAGCTGGCCTTTGCGGATGTGCCGCTGTTCAATCAGGATATCGAGCACCCCGCGCCCGACCCCGTCCGGCGTGTGCGCGAGGCGGTCAAGGCAGCCGACGGGCTGTGGTTTTTCTCCCCGGAGTACAACCACGGCGTGCCCGGCGTGCTGAAAAACCTGATCGACTGGCTCTCCCGCCCCGTGAGCGAAACCGAGCGGCAGGTGCTCTCCCGCAAGCCCGCGGCGGTCAGCGGCGTCTCCACCGGGATGGCCGGCGCCATCATGGCGCAGGATCAGCTGGTGGGGCTGTTAAGCCTGCTCAACGCGCGGGTGATGAACTTCCCACGCGTGTCCGTGCCCAACGCGCGCCAGCAGCTGGATACGGCCGGGCGGCTGACGCTGTCGGACGCCAGCCGGACGTTTTTGCAGAGGCAGGCGGAGGCGTATCTGAAATTTCTGCCCTAGGCGACGGCCGCGCGGACGTTAACGCGGAATCAAAAAAACCGCTTGTTTTCAAGTGCGCTTCAAGTGTTATGATGTATGCGGATGTCCGAATTGAATGGACTGGGGTGTATGGCCATGTATCAACCCAACCCGAACCGTTACCAGAGCATGCGCTACGTGCGCCTGGGCCGCAGCGGCGTGCGCATCGCGCCCATCGCGCTGGGCCTGTGGCAGAACTTCGGCGACGACTGCCGCTACGACGTCTGTCGGGATACCATCTGCGCGGCGTTTGACGCGGGGGTCAATCATTTCGATCTGGCGAACAACTACGGCATCCCTGCCGGCGCGGCGGAGCGTACCTTCGGGCGCGTGCTCGCGGGCGAGCTGGCCGCCCACCGCGACGAGCTGTTCCTCTCCAGCAAGGCCGGCTACACCATGTGGGAAGGGCCTTTCGGCGACCACGGCAGCAAGAAGTACCTGATCGCGAGCCTGGACCAGAGCCTCAGGCGCTTGGGGCTTGAGTACGTCGATCTGTTCTACCACCACCGCCCGGATCCGGAAACCCCCCTCGAGGAAACCGCCGAGGCGCTGGAGCAGATCGTCAGGCAGGGCAAGGCGCTCTACATCGGGCTTTCCAACTACAACGCGGAGCAGACCGAAACGATGCTTGCGGAGCTGGAGCGCCGGGGCCTGCGCTGCCTGATCCACCAGATGCGCTACTCCATGCTCTCCCGCGAGGCGGAAGGGGCGCTCTTTGCCACGCTGCACAGCCACGGGGTGGCCAGCATCGCGTTTTCCCCGCTGGCGCAGGGGCTGCTTACGGACAAGTATCTGGGCGGCGTGCCGGAGGGCAGCCGCATGAGCCTTGGGCACACGTCCCTCCAGGCGGCCGACCTGACCCCGCGGCGCGTTTCGCAGCTCAACGCCCTGAACGGGATCGCCGCCGCGCGCGGGCAGACGCTGGCGCAGCTGGCGCTTTCGTGGGTACTGCGCGAAGGCGGCGCGGATACGCTGATCGTCGGCGCGCGAAACCCCGGGCAGCTCAACGACAGCCTGTGCTCCCTCAAGGGGGAGGCGCTGTCGGCAGAGGAGCTGGACGCCGTCGAGGCCATCCTGAAAAGCTGACAGGCAACTGATCCTCACAAGCCGACGCGGGGCGCGGGCCGCACGGGGCCGGGCGACCCGCGCTTCTCCCGCGCGGTTGCGCGCATACGCGAAACCGGCCGTCGCGCCGGACGCCCGAACGGTCGGGCTGGCGGCCGGGTCCGGCGCGCGCAAGCGCCGGCGACCGTCGCGCGTG
>JAAYUF010000106.1 GCA_012517815.1 Clostridiales bacterium | reverse complement strand
GGCCTCAGACCGTTGATAAACCCATACGGGCGGCCGTCGTCGCTCGCCTCATCGCCCCTGGGGCTGTTCGCTCGTTTTAGCAGGATGCCGCGGCAGAAGGCTCCGGAGCTCCGCCAAAACCCCGCAAGGGTTTCACCCTTGACCCGCTTCCGCCGCGGCGGGGGTTTGGGGGCGCCCCGAGGCCGCCGTCTTGCGCCGCCGGCCTTCGATTTCGGGCGTCGGGGGCCCGAGCGCCGATCCCCGCTGCGGCGGCTGCTTCGGCTTGGCGGCCTTTGCTAGACGCGCCGGCCGCCCCAGAAGAACAGCGCCACGGTGCCCGGCCCCGTATGACTGCCGATGGTGGTGCCGATGGAGTTGATCTCCACTTTGCCGGTCATCCGCGGGAAGTTCGCCTCCACCAGCGCGGCCACGGCCTTGGCGTCCTCCAGGCAGGCGGAGTGGGAAAGGTAGCACTTGCCGCTGTAGTCCACGCCGTCCGTCGCGTTTTCGATCATGCGATCCACGATTTCGCGGATCACCTTGTGCTTGGTGCGCACCTTCGCGCGGGGAACCAGCCGCCCCTGCTGGTCCATGTTGAGCAGGGGGCAGATGTTAAGGAGCTTGCCGAACATCCCCGCGGTTTTGGAGATGCGGCCGCCCTTGATGTAGAAGCTCAGGTCGGTGGAGAAAAACCAGTGGTGCGCTTCCAGCTTGTGCGCCTCGGCCCAGTCGCGCAGCTCGTCCACGCTCATGCCTGCGTCGCGCTGGTCGGCCAGCTTGTCCATCAGCAGCCCGTAGCCCGAGGACGCGCCCAGCGAATCCACGACGTAGATTTTCCGGTCGGGATAACGGCGCTGCAGGTTCTCCCGGGCGATGGTGGCGGAGTTGATCACGCCGGAGATGTCGGAAGAGAGCGTGACGTGCACGATATCCTGCCCCGCCTCCAGAAACGGCGTGAAATAAGCCTCGAACTCGTCGGCGTTCACCTGGGAGGTGCTGGTTTCGGCGCCGGCGGCCATGCGCTGGTAGAACGTCTCAAAGGGCATGCTCTGCCCCAGGTCGTCGTTCATCTCCACGCCGTCCAGCGCGTAATGGAAGCAGATATAGTGGATATCCCTGGCCTTGAAGTGCCCGGCGGCCAGATCGGCGGTGGAACAGCAGCTCAGGATATAGTCGCCCATCTTCATCATTCTCTCCTGTATGAAATGCGTTGCCAAGAACGCAATCCTATGATACCCGAAAAGGAACGAAAATGCAATCTTTTGCCCATCCGCCGGGCACGGTGCGGGAAATGGGCCCGCGCGGGAGGCCCGAGGCGCGCGCGGGCCGCGCCAACCGCCCTCCGGAGGCAGGAATGCGGGGCCGCAAGGGCGAATGCTTTACCCATTCGATGTCTGACGGAGGTTAACCGATGCGAATATCCTACCGTGCGCTCGCGTGGCTGCTGGCCTGCGCGCTCGCCCTGCCCCAGGCGGCCACGGCCGCCGAATCGGCGCATACCTACCGCAACGGTTCGCGGGACGAGGCGCGCGTGGCCATTACCGTGGACGACGTGTTCAACATCAAGATTCTCCAGCAGATTCTGGATTTATGCGACCAGTATCAGGTGCGCATCACCGTGTTCCCCATCGGGAAAAAGATTCTGGAAACGGATCGGGAAACCTGGCGGCGCGTGGTGGATTCCGGGCACGAAATCGGCAACCACACCACCAACCACCGCAAACTGTCGAAGCTGAACGGATATCAGATCCGCTCCGAGATGTCCGGGATGCAAAAGCGCCTCAACGCCGCGCTGGGGTACGAGTATCCCCTGAAAATCATGCGCCCGCCCTACGGCAAGCTGGGCGAAAACGGCGGCGCGTCCTTCGCGGGGCGAGAGCTTTACAAGCTTGGCTACCACTCGCTGATCCTGTGGGACGTGAGCAACATCGACCCCGAGATGGCCCTCAAGCAGACGAAAAACGGCAGCATCCTCCTGTACCACACCAACGGCAAGGATTACCGTTGCCTGGTTCAGCTGATCCCCGCCCTGCTGGACGCGGGCTACGAGCTGGTGACGGTATCGGAGTTGCTGCGCCTGGATGAAAACGGCGATCCGCCGAGCCCCACGCCGGAACCCACGGTCACCCCGGAGCCGACGCCTTCCCCGACCCCCACGCCGAAGCCGACCGCCACGCCTGCCGCGACGCCCACGGCCACGCCGAAGCCAACCGCCTCCCCCACAGCGACACCCACGGCCACGCCGAAGCCGACCGCCACGCCCACCGCGACGCCCACGGCCACGCCGAAGCCGACCGCCTCCCCCACCGCGACGCCCACGGCCACGCCGAAGCCGACCGCCTCCCCCACCGCGATGCCCACGGCCACGCCGAAGCCGACCGCCACGCCTGCGCCGTAGCCGGCGGCCGCCGCAGTGCCGCCCTTCGACCCGGCCGGAGCGTCGACAGCCAGGCTCGACCCCTGATATGTTTTTCACCATGAAGGCTTCCCCTTTCCGACGTTTTTCTCCCGCAACCCCGTGGCGAAAGCCCGACGCAGCCACGAAATGCCTTCGCTTGCGCTCCCCGCTACAGAAAACAGCCGCTCGTGAGCTTGCATGCAGGCGTGCATTGCCATCGCACGAGCGGCGGGTCTACCTACGCAATTCCCGAAAAAGACCGCGCGTTTTCCGCAGTGATGGCGGAAAGCGCGCGGTCGACGTCTGTTTGCAGGGGTTCGCCCTCCGTCGGCTAGGCGTTCCGGAATGATTCAGCCCCCGGCCGTCACGCGCATTTCATAGCGCTGGGCCATCGTCATGGGGCGGAACGCCGGCGGCGGAAGGAGCGGCTCGCCACCGTGGCAGCGCAACGTCGCCAGCGCGAAATCATACCCCGCCAGCGCGCTGAAACCCACGCCGCCCGAAAAGCGCGGGTTGACTTCCAAAAAGGCGTATCCGTCCCCGTGGTGGATGAACTCGATGTTCACCGCCCCCACAACGCCCGAATGCGCGAGGATGCCCCGGCATACGGCGTCCAGCGGATGCTCGGGGCAGATTTCCACCGTGGTGCCCAGACCGTTGACGGTGCGCAGCAGCTCCCGCCGGGTCAGGGTTACCATGCCGCCCCGCGCGTCGCGCGCGCAATCGACCGTGAACACATCGCCGGTCAGAAACGGCTGAATGATATAATCCTCCCGGAGGCGAAGGGTCTGGGCCAGCTCGTCGCGGCTGTGCGCCACCGCCTGCGCCTGGCTGCTTCGCCCCCGAAGCGGCTTGAGCATCAGCGGAAAGGGGAGCGTTTCGGGCAGCGCGTCCGGCGTGTAGGTGGGGATCACCTGACAAAGCCCACGCGCGTCCAGCTCCCGCGCCATGCGCAGCTTGTCGCGGCACAGGTCGGCGACCGGGGCGTCCGGGCAGCAGACGGTGGCGCCGGCGGCGCGGAAGGCTTCCTTGCGCCCGCACAGGGCGTCCACCTCCACGTCCGTCAGGGGGACGATCCAGTCGACGCCGTACGTCCGCACGGCGTCCAGCAGGGCCTGCGCATAGGCGTCCGCCTGCACGGCGGGGGGGACGTTGAAAAAGGCGTCCATCTCCGCGGATGTGACGTTCCACGCCTTGGGGTAGATATCGCAGCCGACCACGCGGTAGCCCGCGGCGCTGTAGCTGCGGCGCGCGGCGTCGGCGGCGGCGGAACCGACGGCCGTCAGGAGAATGGTTTGCATGGGGAAACGCCTTCTTTCGCGGTGGAATGGCGGTCACGGTTGCCGCCGGAGCTCGGGAAGCCGGGGAACGGGAAACCGGGGAACGGATAGCCGGGACGACGGAAACCGGGCCGGCCCGAAGCTTGCGTTAAGCGGACGGGAACAGCGGCGCAGGCCGGTGCGGCGAAACCGCGTCCCTCCACGCCGGATCACGGAAACCGGGCCGGCCCGAAGCTTGCGTTAAGCGGGCGGGAACAGCGGCGCCACCCTCGAGGCGCGCCCCCGGCCGGTCCCGGCCCGGGCGGCCTGCGGCCATGCGTTCACGGCTTCCGGGCGGCGTGCCCGTCCGTCAGGCTCGCCCGCGAGCGGGGCGGCCCGTCAGCGACCGCACCATATCCATCATGCCCCGGTACGCCTCCGGGCGGAACACGAGCGATAACCCGGCGTACACCGTAAAGCCCGTCGCGGCCTGCGCGAGCATCAGGGGCAGGTCGCCAAGCGGCAGCAGGCTCACCGCCCACACCGCCGCGCCCATCACGGCGGTCATGCCCAGCGAGGGCAGCAGATCGCGCACCTGCTCGCCGTAGCTGTAACCCAGCAGCTTCTTGTTGGGCGCAGCGTTTACAAACGTGCCGATGAGCGTGCTCAACACGCTGCCCGCGGCAATCACCAGCACGCTTTGGAAGCAGAACACCGAAACCGCCAGAATCACCAGCCCGTAGGCCTTTTTGATGATCTCCAGCCGCAGGAACACGTCGCTTCGGCCCAGGGCGTTGATGGCCTGGAGGTTACTGGTATGCACGGGGTAAAAGGCGAAATCGGCGCAGCAGATCCACAGGAAAGGCACGCAGGGCAGCCACTTGTCCGTAAGCAGCAGGCTCACCATGGGTCGCGCGACCAGCGCCAGCCCCGCCATCAGCGGAAACACCAGATAGCTGCTGACCATGACGGTGCGCCGCATGATGGTTTTCAGGCGCTCGCGGCGCTCCTGCTCTCCGGAAAAAACGGGCAGCATCACGCTCTGGATGGAGCCGTTGACGCTGTTCATCAGCAGTTCCGGGAATTGCCTGCCCCGGTTGTAAAAACCCAGCTGATCCTCGCTGAACCGCTTGCCGATTACCAGCGGGCGCAGGTTGTTGTACAGGGTTTCGATCAGGCTGGATACCAGCAGCTTCCACCCGAAGGAGAACAGCGTTTTCACGCGGCTCCACGAGTACAGAAGCTTCGGCCGCCAGTCCACCGTGATCAGCAGGATCACGCAGATCGCCACCTGATTGGTCAGCTGCTGCCCCACCAGCGCCCACGCGCCCAGCCCGGCGTTGGCCATCGCGATGCCCACCGCGCCGGAGATGAGGTTGGCCAGAATGCTGCCCGTCATCAGGCTGCGAAACGCCATGCGGCGGGAGATTACCGCCTGCTGCACGGCGTTGAGCGCGCCCGGCAGCAGCACCAGCGACAGCACCCGAAGCAGCGAGGCGAGCTCCGGCATGGCGTAGTACGCGGCGATGGCGGGGGCTGTGAACCAGAGCGCGGCGTAACAGGCGCCCGAAATGCCCAAACTCAGGTAAAACACGCTGGACAGGTCGGTTTCGTCCACCTCCAGCCGCTGGATCAGCGCGGTGTTGAGCCCGCTTTGCACAAACACGCGGGAGAGGTTGATAAACACCGTCAGCAGCGTCAGCACGCCGTAGTCGGAAGGGTCCAAAAGCCGGGCCAGCACGATGGACACGATGAAGGAGATGCCCTGCGTGCCCACGCTTTCCGCCAGCTTAAAAAGGAACGACTTGCCCGCCTGCCGCTTTGTGGTATCGCCAACCGGTTTATCTTCGCTCACTGGTTTGCTCCTTTGCCTGGGGATGGGCGCGCCCCCCGCCTCATGGCGGCGCGGCAAGCCGGATGCGCCGTGTACGGCCCTGCGTCAGCCAAGCAGAATATCGCAGATGCGGTTCACGTCCGAGAAGCTCAAATCGGCGTACAGCGGCAGCGTGAGCACATGCTCGCTGGCGCGCAGGGCCACCGGCGTGCGGCCGGGGTCAAACTGCCCTTCGTAGCACGCAAGCGCGCTGGTCAGGGGGTAGAAATACTTGCGGGCGTAGATATCGTGCCGGGCAAGCGCGGCGAACGCCTCGTCGCGCGAGAAGCGGAACCCCTCCAGCAGCACCGGGAAGTAGGCGCAGTTGCACCCCTCCCCCGCCGGGAGCAGCCGCAGGCCGGGAACGCCGGAAAGCCGCTGGCGGTAGGCTGCGCACACCGCGCGCCGCTTGACGATCTCGTCTTGCAGATGGCGCAGGTTGCATAGCCCCATCGCGGCCTGAAACTCGTTGAGTTTCGCGTTGCCGCCCACCGATACGGCCGTTTCCGGTCCGGTGATGCCGAAGTTG
Source organism: Clostridiales bacterium (assembly GCA_012517815.1). Lineage (GTDB taxonomy): Bacteria > Bacillota > Clostridia > Christensenellales > Aristaeellaceae > CAXXOK01. Next base: position 3,570 of record JAAYUF010000106.1, on the reverse strand, counting down.
CGCTCCAGCCGCAGGCGGTCGGCCAGCGCCGCGTCGTGGCAGGCAATCGCGCCGCCTTCGATCGTGTGGAACACCTTGGTGGCGTGAAAGCTGAACATGGACGCGTCGCCGAAGGCCGCCGCGCCCCGGCCGCCAAGCGTGGCCCCGAAGGCGTGCGCCGCGTCGTAGAGCACGGGCAGGCCGTGGCGGTCGGCGACGGCTCGCAGGGCCTCCACATCGCAGTAGTTGCCGTACACGTGCACCGGCAGGATGGCCGTGGTGCGCGGGGTGATCAGCCGCTCCGCCAGCGCCGGGTCCATCGTCAGGTCGCTTTCGCGCACGTCCGCGAATACCGGAACGCACCCGCAGCGCACCAGCGCGTGGGTGGTGGAGGCGAAGGTAAACGGCGTGGTGATCACCTCGCCGGCAAGCCCCATGGCGCGGATGGCCGCTTCCAGCGCCAGATGGCCGTTGGAGAACAGCACGACCTCCGGCGCGTCCAGATACGCGGCCAGCGCGGCTTCCAGCGCCAGCGACTTTTCGCCGCTGTTGGTGAGCCATCGGCTTTCCCAAAGGGGGCGGATCTCCTCGCAATATTCCTCAAAGGGCGGCATGGAGCTGCGGGCAACGTTGATGCGCATGGGTCTGACCTTCTTTCACGATACGGGTCGCCAGAAAGGCGTGCGACGGAAGGCCGGGCGCGGCCGAAAGGGACGGGAGCCAGGGCGGCGCGCCCCGGGCGAAGGCAACGGAATGGGGAGCTGACCGAAGCCGAAAGGGACGGGAGCGGGGGCGGCGCGCCCCGGGCGAAGGCGACGGTATGCGGGGGCGACTGAAGCCGAAAGGGACGGGATGCGGGGGGGGGCAGACCGAAGCCGAAAGGAACGGGAGCCGGAGCGGCGCGCCCCGGGCGAAGCCGTCAACGCGACGCGGAAGGCGAATTGCGGCGGAACCACGCCCTGATCCGGCGGAACAGCGCCTCCGGGAGGGTCGCTTTCAGGCGCGCCTTCAGCCGCCGCGCGGGGGGCATGCTTCGCAGCACCCGGCGCGCGTCGGGGCTTGCCAGCAGCGCGTGCGTCGGCGCGGCCTCAATCCACACGCGCAGCTGAACGTCCATCAGCCGCCGCACATCGGCGTGCCAGCGCCGGTGGCTGAACGCGTCCACGTTTTCCAGCATGGCGATCACCTGGCGGCAGCGTTCGCGCGTTTTGGCGGGCGGCTCGGCGCCCCAGCGCGCCATTACGCTGCTTGCGGCGTTTTGCCGGTACACGCAGGTAAACGCGTGCAGGTATACCGCCCGGCCGGCGGCGGTCAGCAGCAGCTTGAGGCGCAGGTCGCCGGTGGGGCAGGGGGCCAGCAGCAGGTCGCGGGGAATCCGCGTTAGCGCCTCGCGCGGGAACAGGAACGAAGCCGTGGGGATAAACGTGAGCCTCGTCAGCGCGCCCAGATCGTATTCCCGGGTTTCGGGGGCGTAATGGGCGGCCTCCTCGGGGTAAAACGGGATAAACGGCCGGTCGGGGATCCGCCCGCCGCCGTCGCGCACGGTGCCGTTGGTAAAGCAGAAGGTGCAGCCGGGGTGGGCGTTCAGGCAGTCGATCTGCCGGCGGAGCTTGTGCGGGTCGACCCACAGGTCGTCACCCTCGCACAGGGCGATGTACGCGCCCGTGACCCGCGGAAAATTGAAGGTCGCGTCCATCGCGGTGCCCTTGCGGTACTGGTTTTCGGTTTCAAACAGGGGTTTGACCACATCCGGGTAGCGCTGGGCGTAATCGCGCAGGATCGCCTCGGTGCCGTCGTCGGAGGCGTCGTCGTGCACCAGAATTTCCACGGACACGTCCGCTTGCTGGGCGAGGAAGCCTTCCAGCGTTTCGGCGATGGTGCCGGCATGGTTGTAGGTTACGCAGCAGATGCTCACCAGCGGCGGCATGCAAGTCCCCCTTTGGGTCGGATTGCGTATCGTTTCTGCGCGCGCGGGCGTTTTCCCTTCCCGGCGCTACTGAATCAGCAGCACCAGCGTGCCCGCCACGATTATCAAGAGCCCGCCGGCGGCTTTCAGGGTCAGCTTCTCGCCCAGCACGATGCGGGAGAACGCGATGCTCACCAGAATGCTCAGCTTGTCGATGGGCACCACAACGCTGGCGGGGCCGGTTTGGAGGGCGCGGTAGTAGCAAAGCCACGAGCCGCCCGTGGCGAACCCGGACAGGATCAGGAAAAGATAGCTGCGCCTGTCGATCTTCAGCACGTCGCGCGGCCGTCCCTTGGCCAGCACGATGGCCCAGGCCATCGCCAGCACCACGCAGGTGCGGATGGCGGTGCCCAGCGTGGAATCGATGTTCTCAATGCCGATCTTTCCCAGAATGCTGGTCAGGCTGGCAAACACCGCCGAACCTACGGCGTACAAAAGCCAGGCCGGGCTCCGGGGGCGGGGGGCGGCTTCAGCCGTTTCGCTGGCCTGCGCCGCAGCGTCCGCGGGCGCGGCCTTGCGCTGGATCATCAGGTACGCGCCCACGCCGATGAGCGCCATGGCGAGGACCTTGAGGGGCGTCAGCGGTTCGCCCAGGAACAGGAACGCCAGCAGCATCGTCAGCACCGTGGAGGATTTGTCGATGGGCGTCACTTTGTTCACGTCGCCCAGCCGCAACGCGCGGAAATAGCACAGCCACGACGCGCCGGTCGCCAGCCCGCTCAGGGTGAGGAACAGCCAGGTTCGGCCGCTCACGGAAGCCAGGCCGCGGATGCCGCCGGTCAGCCAGGCCATCAGCCAGGAGAACAGCAGCACCACGATGGTGCGAAACGCGGTGGCGACGTCGCTATCGGTGTTGCGGATGCCGATCTTGGCCAGGATGGCCGTCAGACCCGCAAACAGCGCCGAGCCGAAGGCAAAGAGTACCCACATGTTCCCCGCACGCTCCTCCCGCCGGTTGAGGCATGAACAAAAAGCACAAAGCCGCCCCGCAGGGCGGCTTTCCGTGCCGTGGTGCGGGCAGCTGGACTCGAACCCGCACGCCGAAGCGAAGGATTTTAAGTCCTTTGTGTCTGCCATTCCACCATGCCCACCACGCCCGACCATGATACCACGGAACGGCTGACCCGTCAATCACGGAGGGGAGAGGGGTTGCCGGATCGCAAAGAGGGGTCGAGGACCAAAGGCCCTCGACCCCTCTTTGCGCCTGCCTAACGCATCAGCTGAACCATCACGGCCTTCTGCGCGTGCAGCCGGTTTTCCGCTTCCTCAAAAATTTCCGCGGCATGCGCTTCCAGCACCGCCTCGGTGATCTCCTCCCCGCGGTGCGCGGGCAGGCAGTGCTGCACCATCGCGTCCGGCTTGGCGACCGCCATCAGCGCGTCGTTCACCTGATAGCTCGCAAACGCCTGCCGCCGCTGCTCCAGCTCGCCCTCGTCGCCCATGCTGGCCCACACGTCGGTGTAGATCACATCCGCGTCCGCCGCCATGGCCATGAGATCCTCCCCGCACGCGAAATGGCCGTTGGCCTTCGCCCACGCCATGATGTCCGCGTCCGGCCGATACGCCGCGGGGCACGCGATCGACACGCTCATGCCCACCTTGATGCCGCCCACGATCAGGCTGTT
>JAAYUF010000105.1 GCA_012517815.1 Clostridiales bacterium | reverse complement strand
CGCGCCGCCGGATCAGCCGGACGCCCATCAGCAGAAGCGCGGCCAGCACATACCGAAGGCCGGACAGCGTCAGCGGGCCGATGCCTCCGCCAAACGCCAGCTTGTTGAGGATGTAGGAACCCGACCAGAGCAGGGTGGTGACCGCCGCCATCCAGAGCGCCTTGCGCTTCATGCCTCGCTCCCCTTCCTTGGCTTCCGGGCCGTAACAAAGCATCCGGGCCGCGAAAAACATCCGGCCCGCGAAAAGGCACCCGTCGCCGGCGTGCCAAGGGCTGCGGCGCCTGTACTGCGGACGCAGCCGAACGGTTCCCTCGCCCCATGGGTTGACAACCCCGGAGGGATGGACTACAATATCTATTGCATCTAGCATCGGGTACCAACTAGATATTGTAGGATGACGCATTTTTCGCCTTTGCGAGGCAAAGGCGCCTTCGTCGTCGGAAAGCGGGGTTCCATCATGCTCACCCAGATCATCAAGCGGGATCGCAGTTCCGTCCCCTTTCAGGGAGAAAAAATCGCGCTGGCGATTTTTAAGGCCGCCAGCGCCGTCGGCGGAGACGATTACGCCACCTCCGAGGCGCTGGCCCGGCAGGTGGTCGAGATGGCCGAAGCGCGCTATCCCGACGGCATCGCGGAGGTCGAGGGCATTCAGGACATCGTGGAAAAGGTGCTGATCGAAACCGGGCACGCGAGAACCGCCAAGGCCTACATCCTCTACCGTGAAAAGCGGCGTTCCGCGCGCGAGTCCAACGCCCTCATCGGCGCGACCATCGAGATGTTCTCCGAGTACCTCAACGATCAGGACTGGCGCATCAACGAGAACGCGAATACCCAGAAATCCATCAACGGCCTGAACAACTACATCCGCGAGGTGTTCACCAAAAACTACTGGCTGCACGAAATCTACCCCGAGGAGATTCGCAGCGCGCACAGCGCCGGGGAAATCCACATCCACGATCTGGGCTTCTTCGGCCCCTACTGCGCGGGGTGGGACCTCAAACAGATGCTCACCAAGGGCTTCGGCGGGGTGCCGGGCAAGGTGGAATCCAAGCCGCCCAAGCACCTGCGCTCGTTCCTGGGGCAGATCGTCAACTCCACCTTTACCACGCAGGGCGAAAGCGCCGGCGCGCAGGCGTGGTCGTCGTTTGATACCTACTGCGCCCCGTTTGTCCGCTACGACGGCATGGATTACCGGACCGTCAAGCAGGCGCTGCAGGAGTTTGTGTTTAACCTGAACGTCCCCACGCGCGTGGGGTTCCAGTGCCCGTTTTCCAACCTGACGTTCGACATCGTGCCCCCCAGCCGCCTCCGCGAGGAGAACGTGATTGTGGGCGGCCGCCTGATGCCCGAAACCTACGGCGATTTCCAGGCGGAGATGGACATGCTCAACATGGCGTTTTGCGACGTGATGATGGAGGGCGACGCCAAGGGCCGGGTGTTCACCTTCCCGATCCCCACGATCAACGTGACCAAGGATTTTGCCTGGGACAGCCCCGTGACCGACAAGTTCATGGAGATCACCTGCAAGTACGGCATCCCCTATTTTTCCAACTACGTCAACAGCGACCTTTCCCCGGAGGACGCGCTGTCCATGTGCTGCCGGCTGCGGCTGAACACCTCCGAGCTGCGCAAGCGCGGCGGCGGGCTGTTCGGCTCCAACCCGCTCACCGGCTCCATCGGCGTGGTGACCGTCAACCTGCCCCGCATCGGTTATCAGGCCAAGGACGAGGCGCAGTTCATCGCCCTGCTGGCCGAGCGGATGAACACCGCCAAAAAGAGTCTGGAAATCAAGCGCAAGGTCATCGAGGAGCAGACCGCCAAGGGCCTGTACCCCTATTCCGCCAGCTACCTGGCGGATGTGAAGGAGCGCACCGGCAGCTACTGGTACAACCACTTCAGCACCATCGGGCTGGTGGGCATGAACGAAGCCTGCGAAAACCTGCTGGGCGCGGGGCACGACATCACCACGCCGGAAGGCCAGGCCTTCGCGCTTCGCACCCTCGCCTACATGCGCGAGGTGATCACCGGCTATCAGGATGAAACCGGGCATTCCTATAACCTGGAGGCGACCCCCGCCGAAGGCACCAGCTACCGCCTGGCCAAGAAGGATAAGGAGCGCTACGCGGACATCCTCACCGCGGGCGATCAGGTGCCCTACTACACCAACTCCACGCAGCTGCCCGTGCGCTATACCGACGATATCTTCGAAACGCTGGATTTGCAGGACGAGCTCCAGTCCCTCTACACCGGCGGCACGGTGCTGCACCTGTACCTGGGCGAGGAGATCCGCGACATCCGCGTGGCCAAGCGGTTGATCCGCCGGGTGTTTGAGAACTACAAGCTTCCCTACATTTCGCTCACGCCCACGTTCTCCATCTGCAACGAGCACGGCTACATCGCGGGCGAGCATTTCCAGTGCCCGGAGTGCGGCCGCCCCGCGGAGGTGTGGAGCCGCGTGGTGGGCTACCTGCGCCCGGTGCAGAACTTCAACGCCGGCAAGCGCGAGGAGTACGCCCAGCGCAAGAAGTATTCGCTGGAGAGCGACGCGGTATGACCTTCGCCGGAATGGTCCGGGCTTCCTTTGTGGATGACCCGGGGCAGATCGCCTGCGTGCTGTTCGTCCCCGGCTGCAATTACGATTGCTTCTACTGCCACAACCGCCCCCTGCTGAGCGGCCCGCAGCAGCGCATTCCGGAGGAAGAGGCGCTCGCGTTTCTGCAAAAGCGCGTCGGCCGGCTGGATTCCGTGGTGGTCACCGGCGGCGAGCCCACGCTCCAGCCGGGGCTGATCCCTTTCCTGCGCAAGGCGAAAGCCCTGGGCTACCGCCTGAAGCTGGATACCAACGGTTCGCGGCCCGATGTGGTGGCGCAGGTGCTGGAAACCGGCCTGTGCAGCTATTTCGCGGTAGACTACAAAGCCCCCGCGAGCCGCTACGCCGAGCTTTGCCGGGGCGACGCGGACGCGGCGGCGACGCTTGCCACCCTCGAGCTGCTGCGAACGGCCGGGGTGGATTTTGAGGCGCGCACCACGGTGATTCCCCAGCTCACGCCGGAGGATCTGCTCCGGATGGCCCGCGAGCTACCCCCGCTGCCGCGCTATGTGCTCAACCCCTACCGCAGGCCGGCCTGCTACCGGCCGGAGGACGAGGCGCTCGTCGCGCGGACGCCCCACACGCCGGGCGAAATCGCGCAAATGGCGGAACGGGTGCGGGCCGTGCAGCCGAATGTGACGGTGCTGTAGGTTTCGCCCCTGCCCCCGGGTCGCCGAAAGGCACAAGTGGCGTTTTTCAGGGCAACGCAGAACGCCCAATCGCGTGCAACCCTAGCAAGCAAAGGTTTCCTGCGCCGCCGGCCAGAGCCGCCGCGCTCCTGTGCGGTGCCCTGGGAAGCCCGTTCGGCCAAGTTTCGCGTTTGATGAGGCTAGCGGCCTACCCGAGCCTCGCGCTTTGCCGTCGTATCGCGTACTCCATGCTCCGCACGCCGGCGACCCACGGCCTTTGTGAGTCGTTCCGGGTTGCCGTTCCGGTTGGTTGCGCCCCACAGGATCATCGGCCTTCGCCCCCGGCCGACGCCGCTACGGCGGGTGTGGGTCGGGGGCTTTGCTCCGCTTCCTAATACCCGCCGGTCGTATCGGCCTTGCCCTGCCCGTCCCTCACCTCGCGCAGCGTGCCTTCGGCATAGCGCTTCTCGGCCTCGGCCATGATCTTTTCCGTGGCCGAAACGCCGCAGCGGCTCGCCCCGGCGGCGCGGATCGCCAGCACCGTGTCCAGGTCCCGTATGCCGCCGCTGCCCTTGACCTGGCAGGCCGCGGGCACGCTCCTGCGCATCAGGCGGATATCCTCCACCGTGCAGCCCGCCGACCCGTAGCCGGTGCTGGTTTTCACCCAGTCCGCGCCGGCGGCCGCGGCCAGGCGGCACGCGCGCTGCTTCTGCTCGTCGTTCAGGTAGCAGGTTTCCAGAATCACTTTCACCTTCGCGCCCCGGCTGTGCGCCAGATCGCAGATCGTCTTGATCTCCTCCTGCACATAGCCGTCCTCGCCGGCGATCAGCCGGCCGATGTTGAGCACCATATCCAGCTCCACGCAGCCGTCCTCCAGCGCGGCTTTCGCCTCCGCCAGCTTGATCTGCGGCAGATGGTTGCCGTGCGGGAAACCGATGACCGTACACACGTGCACGTCGCTGCCGTGGAGCATCGACGCCACGAGCTTCATATCGGCGGGGCGGGCGCAGACGCTGGCCGTGTCGTATTTAAGGGCGATGTCGCAGCCCTTGCGGATGTCCTCCTGGGTCAGGTAAGGCTGGAGCGTGCTATGGTCCAGCATTTTCGCGATAGCATGCGGGGTCAGGCTCATGGGGCGTTCCTCCTTCGTCGGTCGGGCGGCCGTTCAGCCGCCGTAGGGTTTCATGCGAAAGTAAAAGGGCGGGTAGTGCATGGTGGCCACGATGCTCTCGCCCGTCTGCAGGGCGGTGAGGTCCTCGTCCTCGATGATGTACTGGTCCATCACCTGCTCGATCACCCCGCGCACCTGCACGGAGGAGAGGAAGCTTTCCACCACGCGGTGGCGGCCGTACAGGTTTTTCACAAACGAACGCGCCGCGCGCTCGTGCAGCCGAAACGCCACCGTGGTGCCAAAGGCGTCCAGAATGGTCTGCGCGCCCAGCTCGCCGTAGCGGTCGGACAGCCGGTTGACGCCGGAAAGGGCCATCATCAGCCGCAGGCCGCGGCTGCGCCCGAACAGCAGCGCGTCCTCCAGATGGGTGAGGCGCGGCAGGGCGCACACGTCGTCCAGCAGCAGGTAGACGTTGCCTTCGTTCTCCGTGCGGGAAAGGATTTCCTGCAACGACAGGTCCAGCAGGGTGGCGAACACCGGGCCCGTCATGCGGCCGCGCTGCGCGTCGTAACACACGAACACCACCTTGCCCTGCCGCGCGCGCAGGGTCTTGCGGATGCCCAGCGCGCCCGCGGCGTTGAAGCGCCCCTGAAACAGCTCCCGCGCCGCCTGCTGCAGCGCCGCCACGACGCCCGGCGTATGCCGCGCGCCCGGCTCCACCAGGTAGGCGGCCATCGCGCGCAGTTCCGGCAGGCTCTCCAGAATGGTGAGCATGCTTTCGGCGTCGAACCCGTCGATCAGGCCGCGCAGCGTTTCGTTGTTGCGCAGGGAGGGGTCCTTCTGGCGGCAGAGGTACACGATCAGCGCCAGCAGCAGATCGCGCGCGGCGGTGGCGGCATAGGCGTCCGGCGCGGTGCGGATGCGCTCGCTGAACAGCATGTCGCAAAGCGCCGAGGCGTCCTCCAGGGCGCGCCGCTCGTCCGCAAGCTCCTCAAAGAGGTTCCAGCAGCCTTCCCCGCTCCCGTCGGAGGCGCGCGGGTCGTCGGCGAACACGATGTCGCCCGCCTGCTGGAAATGCGCGCAGTATTCCCCCGTGGGGTCGAACACCACCAGCACATCCTCCGCGGTCAGGTTGACGCGGAGGTTGCGCAGCAGGTGGCACATCATGTTGCTTTTGCCCGTGCCGGGGCTGCCCAGCATCAGCAGATGCCGGCTGAGCAGGCTGTCGCCCACGGGCAGGTAGGCGTTTTTCCCGTTGCCGTCCGCGCCTACGAGGGATAGAAACGCGTCGGGGTCGCGGTAGGGGATGTCACGGGCGATTTGCAGGCCCTTTAAAATCGTGCGCTGATGCATGGCTGCTCCTTGTGCGATCCGCCGCGCGGGGCGTCGCCGCCTGTGCCGCGGCTTAATGCGGTGGAAACGGCGGACAGCGGCGCGCTTCCCGGTTGGAAAAGCATGCCGCCGGCCGGCTTTGAAAATGAAAGAACACGGATGAATTCGCCGCATGCCACCCCGGCGCGCGCGCGACGGCGCTGGAACGCTTACACGCCCCACCTGCGCAACAGCTCGGATATACGGCTGAAGGATTTATGGGCCGCTTCCGCGGCGCCCCGGTGCGCGCGCGACGGCGCTGAAGCGCTTACTCGTCCCGTTTGCGCAGCAACTCGGACATGCGGCTGAACGATTTGTTGGCCGCTTCCTCGGTGCCCCGGCGCAGGATATAGGCGAGCTTGGGCTTGGGGGGTTCGTTTTCCGCCGCGGGCGGTTCGGCCGGGGACGCCCCGGCCGTGGCGCTCCCGGGCGGCGTTTCGGCGGGTTCCGACGCCGGCGTTTCGGCTGGCGCTTCTGCCGTCCGTTCGGTCTGGCGGCGCT
>JAAYUF010000104.1 GCA_012517815.1 Clostridiales bacterium | reverse complement strand
GGCGCCGCGAACCCGCAGGGCCCTTACGGCCGTCCGGCGAATCCGCAGGGCCCCTATGGTCGGCCCGCCAACCCGCCGCAGGGCGGCTTCGGCCGACCGGCCGCCCCGCGCGGCCCGTTTGGCCGTCCGGTCGGAGCGCCGGGAGGAGAAGGGTTTGCCCGTCCGGGGGGAGCGCCGGGCGCGCGTCCGGGCGGCTTTGGCCGGCCCGCGGCCGGCGGCCCGCGCCCCGCTGGCGCAGGCAGGCCCGGCAAGGGCGTTGATCTGACGCCGGCAGTGGAAAAAGAGCGCGTCAGCAACTACGATCCCAACAAGAAAAACTACGTGCGCCAGCACGATCCCGAGCGCGTGGCCCGCAACCGCAAACAGCTTGCGCGCGAGAATTTCAACGGCATCGACGACGATGTGGTGCGCGGCGGCCGCCGGGCCCGCGCCAAGCGGCCCAGCGCGCAGCAGCTGATGGCGCCCATCCGGATTGAGAAGGCGTTCATGACGGCCGAAACCATCACCGTGAAGGATCTGACCGAGCGCATCGGCAAGCCCGCCGGCGATATTCTTAAAAAGCTTCTGCTGCTGGGCGTCATGGCCAACATCAACAGCGAGCTGGATTTCGACACGGCCGGCCTGGTTTGCGCCGAGTTTGGCGTCGAGCTGGAAATGAACATGGCCAAGACTGCCGAGGACGCGCTGACCGAGACCGATGTGGAGGACGCCGAGGAAGAGCTCGAGCCTCGTCCCCCGGTCATCACCATCATGGGGCACGTCGACCACGGCAAAACCTCGCTTCTGGACTACATCCGCCATACGCACGTAACCGCGGGCGAGGCGGGCGGCATCACGCAGCACATTGGCGCTTACACCGTCGATCTGGACGGCAGCGTGATCACCTTCCTGGATACGCCGGGCCACGAGGCGTTCACCGCCATGCGCGCCCGCGGCACCCAGTCCACCGATATCGCGGTGCTGGTGGTGGCCGCCGACGACGGCGTGATGCCCCAGACCATCGAATCCATCAACCATGCCAAGGCGGCCGGCGTGCCGCTGATCGTGGCCATCAACAAGATGGACAAGGAAGCCGCCAACCCCGAGCGCGTCAAGCAGGACCTGACCGCTTATGAACTGGTGCCGGAAGAATGGGGCGGCGACACCATCATGGTGCCCGTGAGCGCTGCGACGGGCGAAGGCGTGGATAACCTGCTGGAGATGATCCTGCTGCAGGCGGATGTGCTCCAGCTTCGCGCCAACCCCAACCGCATGGCCAAGGGCGTGATCATCGAGGCCAAGCTGGACAAGGCGCGCGGGCCGCTGGCGACGGTGCTGGTGCAAAACGGCACGCTGCATGTGGGCGACAACATTGTCGTGGGTCTGGCCAGCGGCCGCGTGCGCGCCATGGTCAACGACAAGGGCGAGCGCGTGGAAAGCGCCGGTCCCTCCATGCCGGTGGAAGTCGCGGGTTTCTCCGAGGTGCCCAGCGCCGGCGACGATATCATGGCCGTAACGGACGACCATCTCGGTCGCCAGGTGGTGCAGGAGCGCCGCGACAAGCTCAAGGTGGCGCGCGTCGCCAGCACCGTGGGCAAGGTTTCGCTGGATAACCTGTTCAGCCAGATCGATCAGGGCAAGGTGGAGACGCTCAACCTGATCATCAAGGCGGACGTGCAGGGCTCCGTGGAGGCCGTCAAGCAGGCGCTGGAGAAGCTCTCCAATGAAAAGGTCAAGGTGCGCGTACTGCACAGCGCGGTCGGCGCCATCAACAAGGACGACGTCAACCTTGCGTCCGCGTTCAACGCGATCATCATCGGCTTCAACATCCGGCCGGACAACAACGCCCGCGAATCCGCCGAGCGGGAGGGCGTGGATATCCGCCTCTACCGGATCATCTATCAGGCCATCGAGGATATCGAGAAGGCCATGAAGGGCATGCTGGCGCCGGAGTTCAAGGAAACGCTGCTGGGCCACGCCGAGGTGCGCAACGTATTCCGCATCACGGGCGCCGGCATCGTGGCCGGCTGCTATGTGACCGACGGCAAGCTCCAGCGCAACGCCCAGGTGCGCCTGCTGCGCGACAACGTGGTGGTGTTCGAGGGCAAGCTGAGCTCCCTGAAGCGCTTCAAGGACGACGCCAAGGAAGTCGCGCAGGGCTACGAGTGCGGCGCGAGCCTGGACGGCTACAACGATATCAAGGAAGGCGACATCGTCGAATGCTTCGTGATGGAGGAGATCGAGCGCTGACGCCGAACCGGCCGCTCCCTTGCCGGTTGCTCCCCGCCTGAGCGCGGGAGCCCGCCGGCCTGGGATGGCCCGCGGCCGGACGCGATCCGCCGGCAGGCGTCGCGCCGGTCCGAAGGCCGGGCCCTGTTTTCCCGCGGCTCAGCCGCATGTCCGATCTCAGACCAGGCAAGGAGAATCCATTTGAGTTACCAACGTATCGACCGTATCAGCGAGGAGGTTCGCCGAGAGGTGGACGCGATCGTCCGCGAACAGCTGCACGACCCCCGCGTCAAGGGAACGTTCAGCATCACGCGCGCCGATGTTACCCGTGACCTGCGCTACGCGAAAGTCTATGTGAGCGTTCTGGAAGACGCGGACCGCGCGCCGCTGATGAGCGCCCTGAAAAAGGCCGCCGGCTTTGTACGCCACGAGTTGGGGCGCCGCATGATCATCCGTTACGCGCCCGAGATTTTGTTTGAGGCGGACCACAACATCGAATACGGCGTTCACATCGCCACCGTGCTCAAGCAAGTGCAGTCGGAGGTGGAACCCGATGAACAAACAGAGTGAACGCTATCAGCTGAGCGAACTGCTGTCCGCGATGGAGCGCGCGGGCAGCGTCTTGCTCTTTCCGCACATCTCCCCGGACGGGGATACCATCGGCAGCACGCTGGCGCTCAAAATGATGCTGACGCGGCTGAAAAAGCCGGTGACCGTGATTCTGGACGACACCCCGCCCCGCAACCTCTCCTTCCTGCCGGATATTTACAGCGTGCGGCAGTATGCGGAGGCCGAGGGGGTGCTTACCATCGCGGAGGACACCCTTGCCATCGCGGTGGACGTGAGCAGCGACGAGCGTTTGGGCCGGTCTCTGGAGCTGTTCTCGCGCATCGGCGCCAACGCGCAGATCGATCACCATCCCACCAACCCCGGGTTTGCCAAAATCAACCTGATCGACGACGACGCGCCCGCCTCCGCGGTGCTGGTGCACCGCCTGTTCGAGGCGTTCGGCCTGCCCCTGCAGCGTGAGGAGGCCATTTGCCTCTACACCGGCCTGGCCACCGATACGGGCAATTTTGTATACAAGAACACCGACGCCGAAGCGTTCTCCATGATGAGCAGGCTGATGGAAGCCGGGCTGCCGATCGCCACCTACGCGCGCATCCTGTTCCGTTGCAAGGAAAAGGAGCATATCGCGCTGCTGGGCCAAGCCCTGCCGACCATGCGCTACCTGTGCGGCGGCGAGATCGCCGGCATGCACGTGAGCGCCGCGCAGATTCGGGAAGCCGGCGCCGTGAGCGAGCACGCGGACGGCGTGGTGGATTACGCCATCGACGCCGCGGGGGTCAAGATCGCCTACTTCGCCCGTGAAACCGAGAACGGTTGCGTCCGGTGCAGCCTCCGCGCGCTCACGCCGTACCGCGTGGATACCGTGGCCGAGAAATTCGGCGGCGGCGGCCACCAACTGGCGGCCGGCTGCCTGCTGGACGGTCCGCTGGATCAGGCGGTGCTCAGGATCGAAGCGGCCTTGCAGGAAGCTTACCTGGGGGGCGGGCAGGAGTGAACCCGGACGAAACGCAGATCAGGCAGGCCCTCAGCGGCTTTATCAATGTGCTTAAACCGCCTGGCATGACCTCCGCGCAGGTGGTCGGCCGCGTGCGGTCGCTGCTGCGCGGACGGAAGGTCGGGCACGCGGGCACGCTGGACCCGGAAGCGGCGGGCGTACTCCCGCTGATGGTGGGCAAGGCGGCCCGCCTGTTTGATGTTTTACAGGATAAACAGAAGGCCTACATCGCGGAGATCGCTTTTGGCGCCGCCACGGATACGCAGGACGCGCAGGGCACGGTAACCGAGACGGGGCGCGCTTTCCCGGATGAAGCCGCGCTGCGCGCCGCGCTAACGATGTTTCGCGGCGACCTGCTGCAAACCCCGCCGATGTACAGCGCGCTCAAGCGTGACGGCCGCCGGCTGTGCGACGTGGCGCGGGACGGCGGCAGCGTGGCGCTGGAAGGCCGGCCCGTAACCGTGCATGCGCTGGAACTGCTTGGGATGACGAACCGTCAGGGCGCGCTGGTGTCGGTGCGCTGCTCCCGGGGGTTTTACGTTCGCACGCTTTGCCACGACATCGGACAGGCGCTGGGGTGTCCGGCGCACATGCGCTTTCTGCTGCGCACGCAGTCCGGCGTATTCACGCTGGACACGGCGCGCACGCTGGAAGAGCTGAAGGAAGAAGCGGAGCGCGAACCGGAGGGCCTCCCGCTCCTGCCCATGGAAGCGGCCGTGGAGCACCTGCCCTGGGCCGAGGTGCCGGCGGCGCTGGAGAAACCGTTTCGCAACGGCGTGCCCCTGCGGCTGCACGCCCTGCGCCTGAGCGAAACACCCCCCGAAGGCGCGGCGGTGCGCATGCGGTCGGGCGGCGAACTGTGCGCCATCGGCGTGCGCGAGGGCGATGCGCTCCGGCAGCGCACATGGCTTGCCGAGTAACGCGCCGGAGTCGGCCGGAGACACGGCAGGCCGTGCGGCGTGCGCGCAGCGGACGAAGGAAACCCCGCCGCGGCGATACGGCAACGTTGTCCGGCAGTTTTGCGGGTTTCAGGCGAGGCAGGGCCCTGGCGCATGGCAAACGCAGCGAAGACGGTTGAACAGCACCCGCGGCGCGGCGGAACGAGCGCAGACAAACGGCCCGCGGCGCGGGAAGGCGAAAGAGCGAAACGCCGCATACGCCACAGCGCCCGCGGCGCGGTGGAATATGGATGCCTGTCGCATGGATGGAAAGATCACGCCCGGGCGCACGGCGCGTGCCGGACGAAAAGCCGACGGGAGGGACTGGAATGCGGATCTGCCTGGACGGACGGATGAATGCCGATGCTTCCGTGGTGGCGCTGGGGATGTTTGACGGCGTGCATGTTGGGCATCAGGCGCTGCTGAAAAAGGCGCGTGCCGAGGCAGACCGCCTGGGCGTGCCGATGGTGGTGCAGACGTTTACCCGGCACCCGCTGTGCCTGCTGGCCCCCGCGAAATGCCCGCCGCTGCTGACGACGCTGGAGGAGCGGATCAAACTGGTGGAGGCGCTGGGCGCCGACATCTTCTGCGCGCAGCCCTTTACCGAAATGGTGCGCGACCAGCGCCCGGAGGAGTTCGTAGGCTACCTTGTCCGGCAGTGGCGGCCTAAAACCGTGGTGGTGGGGTACAATTACTCGTTTGGCGCGCTGGGCGCGGGCACGCCGGCGCTGCTCAGGGAACTGGGCCGCGCGCTGGGCTTCGCGACCGCCGTGCTGTCCCCGGTGCGGGCCAGAGGCCATGTGGTCAGCGCGACGAGGATCCGTGAAACGCTGGAGGAGGGCCGCCCCCGGAAGGCGCGCCTGATGCTGGGCCGGCCCTATGCGCGCGAAATGACGCTGGTGATGCGGGAGGGAGGGCGCTGTGTGCTGAAGTCCACGGACAACGGCAAGCTGTCGCTGCCCCGAGGCGCGTACCGCGCGGCGCTGGTCACGGGTGGCAAACGCTATCCGGTACCGGCTTACGCGAATGGCGACGGGAAAACCGTCTGCCGGGTGCCTGCGGAGCTGACGCTGACGGACCCGCTTTCGCTGGCCTACTATGCCGAGCTGACCTACGGCGGCAACGGGCCCACCCAAACGGCGGCGGCGTACTGCCGGCGCAGGCAGCCCTGAAAGCGGCCGATATTTTACGGTTATCGTTTACAAACCGCCGCGGACATGATACAATTAAAAATGTGCTTATCGGCACTGGAAGAACCGCTCGCGCAGACGTGCGAATGCCAACGGCGGGCTATGCGAACGGCGATTACCGCGGAGCGCTCCGGCGCTACCATACTGGGAGGCGTTATCCATGGAAAAGATCGAGATCATCAAGACGTATGCCCGCCACGAGGGCGACACCGGTTCCCCCGAGGTTCAGATCGCGCTGCTTACGGAGCGCATCAACCACCTCAACGAGCATCTGCAGCTGAACAAGAAGGATCACCACAGCCGCCGGGGCCTGCTGCTGATGGTCGGCAAACGGCGCGGCCTGCTGGATTATCTCAAGAAGACGGATATCGAAAGCTACCGTAACCTGATCGTTCAGCTCGGTCTGAGGAAGTAAGCCAAGGCAACACGCAACCGCGTTATCGGCGGGACGGCAGACCCCGGCCCGCCGAAGCGCGGCTGTTTTGCAAAGCGCGGGAAACGGCTCGCGCAAGAGGGCCGCGCAGAGGCGCGGCAAACGGATGTTGCGGCGGGCAACGAGGCCCGGGCGCAGGAAGAGGAGAAGGAAATGGATTACAATGAATACTCCATCGAGCTGGCGGGCCGCCAGCTGACCATCGAATTCGGCAAGTATTGCCAGCAGGCCGCCGGATCGGCGTTCGTGCGCTACGGCGATACGGTTGTCATGGTGAACGCGACCATGAGCGACGCGCCCCGCGAGGGCGCGGATTTCTTCCCGCTGTCGGTGGACTTCGAGGAGAAACAGTACTCCGTGGGCAAAATTCCCGGAGGCTTTATCAAGCGTGAAGGCCGCCCCACCGAGAAGGCGACGCTCACCTGCCGCCTGATTGACCGGCCGCTGCGCCCGCTGTTCCCCAAGGGTATGCGCAACGACGTGCAGGTGGTTGCGACCGTCCTGTCCGTGGATAAGGACATCCCGCCGGAAGTTCCGGCTATGATCGGTTCTTCCGCGGCGCTGGCGGTCAGCAACATCCCCTGGAACGGCCCCACCGGCACGGTGGTCGTGGGCTGCGTGGACGGCAAGTACGTCCTCAACCCCGACGAGGCGCAGCGCGAGAAGAGCACGATGCACGTGTTCGTCAGCGGCACCAAGGACGCGGTGCTGATGGTGGAAGCCGGCGCCAGCGAGGTCTCCGAGGAGGAGATGCTGGGCGCGATTCTCTACGCGCATGAAGAGATCAAGAAGATCGTGGCGTTTCAGGAAGCCTTCGTGCAGGAGATCGGCAAGGAAAAGAGCGTCGTAACGCTAAGCGTGACCGCCGAGGAGATCAAGCAGGCCGTGCGCGAGTTTGCCTACGACAAGTGCGCCTGGACGTTTGAGACCACCGTGCGCGCCGAACGCCAGCAGCGCGAGGAGCAGACCAAACAGGAAACGCTGGAGCATTTTGCCCAGCAGTTTGAAGGCCGCCTGGGCGAAGTGAGCGACGCGCTGTATTACCTCAATAAGGAAATCATGCGCCGCAAGATTCTGGACGACGGCGTGCGCCCGGACGGCCGCGGTTTGACCGACGTGCGGCCCATCTGGTGCGAAGTGGGCATCCTGCCCCGCACCCACGGCAGCGCCGTGTTCACCCGCGGCGAAACGCAGGCCCTGACGATCACCACGCTGGGCTCCATGAGCGACGTGCAGATGCTCGACGGCCTGGGCACCGAGGATTTCAAGCGCTACATGCACCATTACAACATGCCGCCCTACGCCACCGGCGAAGCGGGCCGCATGAAGAGCCCCGGCCGCCGCGAAATCGGCCACGGCGCGCTGGCCGAACGGGCGTTGCTGCCCGTGGTGCCCGGCGAGGACGAGTTCCCCTATTCGCTGCGCCTGGTCAGCGAAATTCTGGGCAGCAACGGCTCCAGTTCCATGGCGTCGGTGTGCGGCAGCACGCTGAGCCTGATGGACGCGGGCGTGCCCATCAAGTCCCCGGTAGCCGGCGTGGCCATGGGCCTGATTAAGGACGCGGCGAGCGATAAGGTTGCCGTGCTCACCGACATTCAGGGCCTGGAGGACTTCCTGGGCGATATGGACTTTAAGGTGGCCGGCACCGTCAAGGGCATTACCGCCATCCAGATGGACATCAAGATCGCCGGCATCGACCGCGTGATTCTCGAGCGCGCGCTGGGTCAGGCCCGCATCGGCCGCCTGCACATCCTCAACATCATGATGGATACGCTGGCCAAGCCGCGCGAACACATGAGCAAGTACGCGCCCAAGATCATCCGCTTCACCATCAATCCCGAGAAGATTCGCGAGGTCATCGGACCGGGCGGCAAGATGATCAACAAGATCATCGCCGAAACCGGCGTGAAGATCGACATCGAGGACGACGGCCGCGTGTACATCGCCACGCCCGACGAAGCCGCCGCCGCCAAGGCCAAGAAGATCATCGAAGGCATCGCCAAGGATATCGAAGTGGGCGACGTGTACCTGGGCAAGGTCGTGCGCATCATGAACTTCGGCGCCTTCATCGAGTTGACCGGCGGCAAGGACGGCATGCTGCACATCAGCAAGATGGCCGACCACCGCGTGGAAAAGGTCGAAGATGTGATGAACATCGGCGACGAGATCGAGGTCAAGGTCAACGAGATCGACTCGCAGGGCCGCGTGAACCTCATCCGCAACGACATCGCCTACGCCTCCGCGCCCGAGGGCGGGTTCCGCAGCAGCGGCGGCGACCATCGCCGTCCCCCGCGCCGCGACGGACGCCCCGGCGGCGGGAATGACCGTAACTGAGGCACGGTCCACCGCGCACATTTGGATCGGGAGGCGAAAGCCTCCCGATTTCTCCATTCGGGGATACGGGCGCATGCCGCTGCGCGGGACGGACGCATAACGCGCGTCGAGGTTTCCGGAGGCGCCCGCGGGGGTATAAGATGGCGATGCGGTACGCGGGCGGCCGACCGTCGGATACCGGACCGACGGACGTGTGGCTGCGGCTATGCGCCGGGAGCGGCGCAGTGGCCGCCGCCGCGTGAACAGGACCGGGAAGCCCTGCGGACCTGAGGCTTTCCCTGCCGCAACAGAGCGCCGCAGCCGCCGGATTAACCGAACAGATCGATTTTGGAAAGGGAGTTTGCATGTTCGATCAGATGACGCTGCCCGGCGGCCTGCGGGTCGTGGGCGAAAAATTGACGCACGTGCGCAGCTGCACCGTTGGCTGCTGGGTCAAGGCGGGTTCGATGAACGAGCGCCCGGAGGAAAACGGGCTGTCGCACTTCATTGAGCATATGGTGTTCAAAGGCACGCAGACGCGCAGCGCGCGCGATATCGCCGAGGAAATGGACGAAGTCGGCGGCCAGCTGAACGCTTTTACCAGCAAGGATTGCACCTGCTATTACGCCAAAGTGATCGACGAGAATCTGCCGCTGGCGGCGGATATTCTGGGCGACCTCGCGCTGCGCCCGCGCTTTGACGACGCGGAGCTGCAAAAGGAGCGCGGCGTGGTGCTGGAAGAGATCGCCATGGTCGAGGATACCCCGGAGGACCTCGTGGGCGACGTGCTGTGCGAGGCCCAGTTCGAAGGCTCGCTCCGGCGCCCGATCCTTGGCAGCGCGGAGCAGATTCGCCGCTACACGCGGGAGGATCTGCTGCGGTACTGGCGCAGGCACTACCACCCGAAAAATACTGTGGTGGCGATCGCCGGCAATTATGACTGGGAAATGTTCCTGGCGCTGGTGGAACGGCACTTTGCAGGTTTCCCGGCCGAGGAGCCGACCGCCGCCCCCGCGGAGGAACAGCGGCTGCTGGACGGGCGCAGGGCGCGGGAAAAGGACACCGAGCAGGTGCAGATTTCCATGGGCTATCCGGGCGTTGAACTGGGCTCGGACGATCTGTATGCGCTGTCGGTGTTCAACAACCTGCTGGGCGGGGGCATGAGCAGCCGCCTGTTCCAGCGCATCCGCGAGGAACTGGGCATGGCGTATTCGATCTATTCCTTCCCCGCCAGCTACCCGGGCTGCGGCACCTTCAACATTTATGCCGGCACGTCCCCCGAAAACGCCGAAACCGTGATCCGGGAAATCCAGCTGGAGATGGAGAAGATGCTCCGGGAGGGGCCCAACGAAAAGGAATTCCGCAGCGCGAAGGCGCAGCTCAAAGGCGGCTATGTACTGGGGCTGGAAAGCTCCTCCGGCCGGATGCAGTCCATCGGCCGCAGCGCCCTGCTCCTGGACCGCCTGACGACGCCGGAAGAAACGCTGTCGAAAATTGAGGCCGTCACCCTGGGGGACGTGCTGTCCATTGCCCGTCGGGCGCTGGCGGCCAGCCCGAGCGCCGCGATTGTGGGTAAAAACGCCATACGCTATCTGGAGATGATCGGAGGCGGGCCGCGTGGATAAACTGGACGAAATCTTCGCCCTGCAACTGAGCTTTCAGGAAAAGCTGAAGAAGGACCGCAACCTGACCGGCATTCCCATGGAGGAATGGCTGCAAAAACAGACGCTCGCCATGGTGAGCGAGCTTGCGGAACTGCTGGAGGAAGTCAACTTCAAGTGGTGGAAAAACCCCCACGAGCTGAACCGCGCGCAAATTCAGGAAGAATTGTCCGATATCCTGCACTTTTTCGTGAGCATGTGCATCGAGGCGGGCATGAGCGCGGAGGACCTGCACCGCATCTACGTCGGGAAGAACCGCGAGAATTTCCGCCGGCAGCAGGGGCTCAGCGAAAAAAAGGGCTATGAGGTGAACCCGCCGGCCGGCGGCTGACGGGGGCGTTGCAGGCAGCAGCCGTTCCGGTAAGGCCGGGAAGCAGCAAAGAAGGGCTGCGCGGTATGCGCGGCCCCGGACTGTCGAAAACCCCCGCCGCAGCGGAACCGGGTCAAGGGCGGCGGAGGGAAGCGCACGGTCTGTGGCCGCTTCAGCAAAGCTGAAAGCGACCCGGAGACGGGAGGCTTCACAAGTGCGGGACACGGGAGTGTCCCACGCGCCGATGAAACCTCCGGAGATAACCCTTGCGGAGTTTGGGGCGGAGTTCCAAAGCCTGATGCCGGTGCCTTTTGCCAAAGCTCGCCTCACAGCCCGAAGCGCTGGGAGGCGAGCGGCACTGTATTGTGCATGGGTTCTTTGCCAGTCCGGGGCCGCGCGATATGCGCGGCCCTTTGCTTTTTTCGCCAATTCCATGCCATTATATTCCATCTGATGCCAAATTGGCGGCGCAAAATGAAAATTTAAAAATAATCCGTGAAATCCGCGGTGAAAAATAGATGGTACCGCGGTTCGGATTCGCTACCGGGTGCTTTGGTTCCCACCTGTTTTCGGTGAAATGGAATCTGCCATATTTCGCGCTTGGTATGAAATGGCATGGAATGAACCATATTGACACCCAAAGACGCCTGTGGTATGCTTCCATCACGTCAAACAAGAAGGGACACGATCGATCATGAAGTTTGCAGGCCGCATGAACTCCTTTATCCACAAAGGCAGCATGGATATTTTTCAGACCATCGCGCTCTATCACCACGTAAAAGGGATCACGCATCTGGAATTCAACTATCCAGAGCATGTGAAACCCTATGAAATAAATCGAATTCTGGACGCCATCGGCGATATGAAGGTCAACGGCGTCGCCACCCGGTTTCGGGAACGGTTCATTGCCGGGGAGTTTACCAACCCGGATCAGGCGGTCGGAGAGGACGCCGTGACCCTGTGCCGCGAAGCGGTGGACGCGTGCCATCGGCTGCACGGCGACGTGCTGACGGTCTGGCTGGGCTTTGACGGTTTTGATTATCCGTTCCAGCTGGATTATGAGGCGAAATGGAATCGCATCATCCAAAGTTTTCAGTCTGTTGCAGATTATGCCATGGAACGCAATGTCAAGGTCAGCATCGAGTATAAACCCTACGAGCCCCGCGCTTTCTCCATGATCGACGGCATCGGCCTGACCCTCATGGCCATTCAGGAGATCAACCGTCCCAATGTCGGCGTTACGCTGGATTTCTGCCACATGCTCATGAAGCACGAAAGCCCGGCCTACTCGCTGGCGCTGGCGGCTTCCCGCGGCAAGCTGTTCGGCTTGCACATGAACGACGGGTACCGCGCCATGGATAACGGGCTGATGTTCGGCTCCGTACACCTGCCCCAGGCGCTGGAGTTTGTGTACTACCTGAAGAAATACCGCTACGACGGCGTCGTGTTTTTCGACTCGTTCCCCTTGCGCGAGGAAGCGCAGGCGGAAGTCGAGCTGAACGTGGAGATGTTCAACCAGATGTGTGAAATGATCGACCGCGTCGGCATGGGCGCGATTGAGCAAATTGTCTCTAGGCAGGACGGGATTGAGTCGCAGAAACTCATTCTCCAAATGCTTAAAAAATAGGAGAGAGGGTAACATTATGAAGAAACTGGTCGCTCTGGTGCTCTGCCTGGCCATGCTGGCCACCGCTGTCGCCGCGCTTGCGGACGACGCCTTTAACCCCGACAACGAAGCCGGCGTCATGATCGAGGAGATTCGCGCCGAGTTCGGAGCCGTTCCCCGTCCCGCCGACGGCATCACGCTGGGCGCCGTAGCCAAGCAGTTCCAGAATGAGTACTGGCGCACGCTGCGCGAAGGCTATTACGAAGCGCAGAAAAAGGCTGCCGAAGCCGGCGTGAACCTCACCATCGACGTGCAGGCGGCGCAGGATGAAAACGACGAGCAGGGCCAGCTCGCGGTGGTCAACAACATGATCAACCGCCAGTACGCCGCGCTGATGCTCTCTCCCATCTCGGACGGCAACCTGGTTCCCGGTGTGGAAAGCGCCCTGGAAAAGGGCATCCCCTGCGTGAACGTCAACGACGGCCTGATCGCCAATGCGCCCAACTTTGTGGGCCCTAAGGCGATTCAGAACGGCGAGCTGGCCGCGGAATGGATTTCCAACAAGCTGGGCGGCCAAGGTGAAGTCGCGGTCGTAATCGGCATGCCCAAGGCTTTCGCCGCCCGCCAGCGCACCGAAGGATTCAAGACCTGGATGGCTCAAAACGCGCCGGGCATCACCGTGGTGGCCGAGCAGAACGCGGACTGGGATCGCAACAAGGCCAAGGAACTGGCCGATACCTGGATTAAGAACTATCCCGACCTGAAGGCGATTTTCTGCAACAATGACGGAATGGCGCTTGGCGTTGTGGAAGCGGTGGAAGATTCCGGCCGTGACATCCTCGTCGTGGGCGTGGACGGCATCGGCGAAGCGTATGACTCGATCCGCGCCGGCAAGCTGGATGCGACGATCGACTCCTTCCCCTTCTACAAGGCGCAGATCGCGACCGAATGCACGCTGCGCATCCTGGGCGGCCAGGAACTGCCCCGTGTCGTGTGGACGCCGCAGGCCCTGATCGACAGCACCAACGTCGATACGCCGGCCGCCGAAATCATCAACTGGGCGCCGACCGAGTACGCCCAGTAACCCATCGTCGGGCAACCCAAGGTCAGTCTGTGAGGGGCAGAAGCAATTCTGCCCCTCCAATGCCAAGAAGGATGTATGGAAGCATGAAGGACGCAGTCGAGTTTCGTAACATATCCAAGCATTTTCCAGGGGTGCGCGTGCTCAACAACGTTACGCTGTCCATCCGCAAGGGGGAGGTGCACGCGTTGCTTGGGGAAAACGGCGCCGGCAAAAGCACGCTGCTCAACATTTTGCACGGCGTCTACAGCGAGTATTCCGGCGATGTCTTTCTCGATGGGCAGAAAGTCTGTTTTCGTAATCCTCATGAAGCGATTGCGGACGGGAAGATCTCCAAGGTCCATCAGGAAACCAACATCATCCGCGATATGACCGTCGGGCAGAATGTCGCGCTGGGTTACGAGCCCCGCAAAGGGGCTTTCGTGAATTATCCCGAACTGAACCAGACGGTCAACCAGATCCTCAAGCGGCTGAAATGCCGTTTCCGCGGCGAGGACTCCGCGGCGATCCTGACCGCGGGCGAAATGCAGATGGTCGCCATTGCCAAAGCCCTGTTCCACAAGGCAAACGTCATCTCCCTGGACGAGCCGACGGCGTCGCTCACGATTCCGGAAACGGACGCGCTGTTTCAGATCATCCAGGAACTGAAGGCGGCCGGCATGACCATCATCTACGTGAGCCACCGGCTTGAAGAGGTATTCCGCATCTGCGATAGGGCCACGATCCTGCGCGACGGCGACTGTGTGGCGACGCTGGAGGTGGCCGAGACGACCCGGGAAGAGATCATTCGCTACATGGTCGGCCGCAACGTGAGCGCCATCGCCTCCCGCCTTCAGGAAAGGCGCGCGCAGCCCGAAAAGGTGCTGGAAGTGAAGCATCTCAGCTGCGCCGGCAAATTCTCGGACGTGAGCTTTTACCTGCGCAAAGGCGAAATTTTGGGTTTCTCCGGCCTGGTGGGCGCCGGGCGTACCGAGGTGATGCGCACCGTATTCGGCGCGGACCGCGCAAGCGGCGGCGAAGTGCTGATTCACGGCCGGCCTGCGCGCATTCGATCCTCGCAGGACGCGCTGCGCTGCGGCATCGGTCTGCTGCCTGAAGAACGAAAAACGCAGGGTTTCAACACCTTTTTTGATAACACCGGCAATATCGCGCTGGCCAGCCTGAAACGGTTTCTCCGCCTGGGCTTTGTGCAGGAGGACCGCAAGCTGAGCAACTGCAAGAAGTTCATGAAAACGCTGAACATCAATCCGCCCCGGCCGGATTTTCTCACGCGCAATATGTCCGGCGGCAATCAGCAGAAGGTTATCCTCGCCAAATGGCTCAGCACCGATGTGGAAATCCTGATCTTCGACGAGCCCACCAAGGGCGTGGACGTCGCCGCCAAGGCGGAAATCTACCGCCTGCTGGAGGAACTGGTCGCTCAGGGTAAGAGCGTCATTGTGGTATCCTCGGAGTTGCCGGAGGTGATGGGGATCAGCGACCGGATTTACGTGATGTGCGAAGGGCAGATCACGGCGGAGCTGGAACCCGCGGATTTCAAGGAAGAGCTCTTACTCAATTATGCGATGGGGGGCAAGGACCATGCTGAAAATTAGGCTGAAATCAAGAACCCGCGAGCTGACCGTTCTGGCGGCGCTCATCATCCTGATCGCGGTGTTCTCGATTCTGGATTCCGTGTACCTGACGCCCGGCAATATGGTGGACATCATCAAAATGGCCACCATCAACGGCATTCTGGCGATCGGCATCACCTTTGTCATCATCACCGGCGGCATCGACCTTTCCATCGGTTGCACGTTTGCCATCGTGATTGTCGCCGTGGGCCAGCTGGTGGTGGAAGGCGTGCCGCCGCTTCTTGCGGTGCTGCTGGGCGCCGTGCTTGGCGTGATCATGGGCTTTTTCAACGGCCTGCTGGTCACCAAGATGAACCTGCAGCCGTTCATCGCCACCCTGGGCACCATGAGCGCGTACCGCGGCCTTGCCTACGTGTTCACCGGCGGCTGGCCCGTGCTGGGCATCCCGGACGCGTACCGGAAAACCTTCACCACCAAAATCATGGGAGACATCCCGATTTCCATTCTGGTGCTGTTCGCCATCGCGATCATCACCCATGTGGTGCTGAGCAAAACGCGCTTTGGCAACTACATCTATTCGGTGGGCGGGAACGAGGAATCCGCCAAGCTTTCCGGCGTGAATGTGGACCGCACCAAGATCATGAGCTATGCCATCTGCGGCTGCTGTGCCGCCTTCGCGGGCATGATCATGCTGGCCAACCTGGGCACCGGCGAACCCGCCTCCGGCCAGGGGTACGAGCTGGACGCCATCGCCGCGGCCGCGATCGGCGGCACGCGCATGTCCGGCGGCAAGGGAACCGTGCTGGGTACGCTGCTGGGCGCGCTGTTGCTCGCGGCGCTTAAAATTGGTATGATTGTCGTGGGCGTGCAGTCGTTCTGGCAGTTTGTGGTCACCGGCATCATCATCGTGATTGCCGCGTATTTTGAGACCATTCAGGACAAGATCTCCACGGCGATGTTCCAGCACCGAAACCGCACGCAAACCGCCCGATAGGCGCGGGCAGGCGCTGCGCAACCCACGGCGATGCCTACCATCCAGCGAAACGGAGGGCCCCCATGAACAACCAGCGCGTGGTCGTAATCGGCAGCCTGAACTACGATCTGTTCTTGCAGGTCGGCGCCCTGCCGCAGATCGGTGAAACCTATCAGGCGCAGGGGCTGGTGACAGCCGCCGGCGGCAAAGGCGCCAATCAGGCGGTACAGTGCGCACGCCTCGGCATGGCATGCGCCATGGTTGGCGCCGTGGGCAACGATTCCATGGGCGCGTATCTGCTGGAGCGCCTCCGGCAAAGCGGCGTAAACACGTCCCATGTGCGGGGCGTC
>JAAYUF010000103.1 GCA_012517815.1 Clostridiales bacterium | reverse complement strand
TCCGGTGACGCGCTCGGGTCGTGCCTCCACGTTGCCCTATCCTCGTCACCGGCAAAGCGAAGGCATTATATCACAGCTCGTCGCGGACGAACTACCACTAAGCAAATTTTGTACTTGACATGGGGTACACTTCAAGGTTTCTTCCCAAATGATCACCTTACTGCTCGGCCAGAGACGGAAAACACAAGTAGTCGCTCTGTTTAAGCGCTGTTTTCATCGAAAACCACTCCCTGTTGATTTGTTAACGTATGCCCTTCATGAACAAGGCGCGTCTCTTTTCAAAGGGCAGAGTAAACAAGTGATCGGCCTGCGCCACTGTATTCTTGCTCAGCTGGAACCTGCCTTGATCGATGATTTGTTCAAACGGCATGGAAACGGCAAGGATGATATTTCAATCACCCGAAAAATCAACGCACTCGAAAAACTGAATTGGGCAAAAAAATGGCGGAATGCTTTTTCTGATGCCATTAGTCTGCCCGAGAGCTTAACAACCGCCGGAGGGAGCGGGGACAGCGAAAAACCCAAGAATTTCGTCGACGTACAACCCAATTTCAAACTTCCTGATTTGGTAGACTTCCAGCTCAGTTTAAAAGAACGCTTGAAGGACATCCTTGAGCAGAACGGTGACAAAACGCGCTGCATCGTCACGCTGCCTACTGGTAGCGGCAAAACCCGCGTAGCCATGCAAGCTTTCATCGAGTTCATCCAACCGCGGTTTGCACAAGGCCATTACCTGGTATGGGTCGCTCAGAGCGAAGAACTTTGCGAGCAAGCCATCAGTTGTCTGCAAACCTTATGGTCTAACCTCGTTTTTTCACATTCCCTGCGAATCTATCGATTCTTTGGTTCCCACAACCTAGATAACGATGCACTGCATGGCGGTGCAGTTGTGACCTGCATCAACAAAATATACAATTCCATCAGTGAAGGCCACGATGAAAGCAAGTATGCTTTATCACAGGAAGTGCTATCAAAGACAAGCGCAATGATATTTGACGAAGCACACCGCTGCACAACCGCAATGTATGATACGTTACTAAATGAAGTTCGCAAACTGCGCGGGCCTGAAATGTTTCCGATCTGCGGTCTCACGGCTACTCCGGGGCGGTCTCAGTCGGATGAAGAAACCATGCGGTTAGTGAATCTGTTCCAAGCAGAACTGATCATGCCCGAACTGGAAGCGGAATACCAGCAAAACCCCCTCGCTTATTTTCAGGAGAAAGGGTATTTATCCCGCTTGCATCATATCAGGTATGAGTCTGGAATTGAGTACAAGCTAACAGATGATGAACTGCAAAAAATCGAAGAAAACCAATGTATCCCCAATGAAAGCGCTTTGCTAAAGCACCTAGCCAATGATCAGGCCCGAAACGAGTTGATTATTTCTCGGTTGATGGAGATACCGGCGCAAAATCAAACGCTCGTTTATACCTGTGGCGTTGATCATGCGAAAATGCTCGCCGCCATGCTCAATCTGCACGGGCGCGTATCGGCCTGGGTATCGGCAAGCACCTCCGACACAGACCGCCGAGAAATGATCGCCCGTTTCAAGCGGGGCGAGTTGGAGTTCCTGTTCAACTACGGGGTGCTCACCACAGGCTTTGACGCGCCAAAGACCAGTTATATCGTCATTTGCAGACCCACCGCCAGCACTGTACTCTATGAGCAAATCATCGGGCGTGGCCTTCGCGGCCCTTTGTTTGGGGGAACCGACAACTGCACTGTGATTGATTTTACCGATAATATCTTGCGGTTAAAGACACCAAAAGCCTACACACGCTTTTCAGATTTCTGGAACGAGCCCGAACAGGTAGAAAGCGCCTCTACAGCAAGTAAAGGTGGTCGATAGCAGCAAAGTCGCTCTGTTAACATTCCGGCATAACAACCCGCGTATATTGCCAAGCGCCCCTGCCGGAACGGTTGTTCAGGCAGGGGCTCGGTCTTTTTTCCCTTGATAAACCACGTTACAGATTATGCTTCACCCGGTCGTGCTCCTCGACGCGCTTGGCGTTGTTGAACCGGTCCAGCGTGCCCACCAGATAGCCGGTGATCCGGCGGATGCGCTCGAAGGGTCGGCCGTCCTCGGCGCGGCCGCACTTGGGGCAGCAGTCGCCGATGATGCCGTTGTAGCCGCACACCGGGTCGCGGTCGACGGGGTGGTTGATGCTGCCGTAGCCGATGCCCATGTCGTGCATGTAGCGCACAACCTTCTCAAACGCGTCCAGGTTGCGGGTGGGGTCGCCGTCCATCTCGATGTAGCTGATGTGC
Source organism: Clostridiales bacterium (assembly GCA_012517815.1). Taxonomy (GTDB): domain Bacteria; phylum Bacillota; class Clostridia; order Christensenellales; family Aristaeellaceae; genus CAXXOK01. The sequence continues at coordinate 3,506 of JAAYUF010000103.1, read as the reverse complement.
CCGGCATTGGTCAGCGCGTGGTAGGGGGCCTCCAGGGCAATCTTCTCAAAGGCGTTGATGGGGAAGTACACGGGGATATGGAAGCTGTTGGTGTAATACTCGCGGTCGGTCACGCCTTTGATGGCCCCGTAGCGCTCGCGGTCCAGCCGCACGAAACGGCCGCTGAGGCCCTCGGCGGGGGTGGCCAGGCAGGTGAAGTTCATGCCGGTCTTGGCGCTCGTCTCATCGCAGAACTTGCGCATGAAGCCCACGATCTCCAGCCCCAGGTTCTGGCTGTTGGGATCCTCGCCGTGGTGCGCGCCGCGCAGGGCCACCAGCGTTTCCGCCAGGCCGATGAAGCCGATGGAGAGCGTGCCGTGCAGAAGCACCTCGCGGATGGTATCGTTCCAGCCCAGCTTCTCGCTGTCGATCCACACGCCTTCGCCCATCAGGAAGGGGAAGTTGCGCACCTTCTTGCTGGCGACAATCTCAAAGCGCTCCCGAAGCTGCTCCACCACGAGGTTCATCACGCGCTCCAGCTCTTCGAAAAACCACGCGACGTCGCCCTTGGCCTTGATGGCGATGCGCGGGAGGTTGACCGAGGTGAAGCTCAGGTTGCCGCGGCGGGGGCTCACCTCGCGCTCGGGATCGTGAACGTTGCCCATCACGCGGGTGCGGCAGCCCATGTAGGCAATCTCGGTTTCGGGATGGCCTTCCTTGTAGTATTTCTTGTTGAAGGGCGCGTCCAGAAAGCTGAAGTTGGGGAACAGCCGCTTGGCGCTGGTGCGGATGGCCAGGCGGTACAGATCGTAATTGGGGTCGCCGGGGTTGAAGCTGACGCCTTCCTTGACGCGGAAGATCTGGATGGGGAAGATGGGCGTTTCGCCGTTGCCCAAGCCCGCCTCGGTAGCCAGCAGGATGTTGCGCACGGCCATGCGGCCCTCGGGAGAGGTATCCATGCCGTAGTTGATGGAGGAAAACGGCACCTGCGCGCCGGCGCGGCTGTTCATGGTGTTCAGGTTGTGGATGAGCGCCTCCATGGCCTGGAAGGTGGCCTTGTCGGTCTCCTTCTGGGCGTGCTCGCGGGTAAAATCGAGGATGCGGGTGAGGGTATCGGCGTCCGCCGCGCCCGCGGCGGCGATCTTCTCGCGCATGGCCTTGTCCAGCACGCCGTCGTGCGAAAGCTCCGGCCGCTTGCCGGTTTCGGCTTCCACGGCCTTGAGGATGCCCGCGGCGACTTCCTGCGCGTCCTCCAGGTTCATCAGCAGCTCCATGGCGCGGGCGAGGTTGTCGCGGTAGCGCTTGAAATAGGTCTTTTTCACGCCCGGGGCCATGCCGTAATCGAAATTCACGATGCTCTGGCCGCCGTGCTGGTCGTTCTGGTTGGCCTGAATGGCGATGCAGCAAAGCGCGGAGTAGCTGTAGATGTCATTGGGCTCGCGCAGCACCCCGTGCCCGGTGGAGAAGCCGCCGTGGAACAGCGAAATCAGGTCGATTTGCGTGCAGGTGGTGGTCAGGGTATAAAAGTCCAGATCATGAATGTGGATGTCGCCCTCGCGGTGCGCCTTGGCGTGGCGGGGGTTGAGGACGTACATGTCGTAGAACTGCTTGCTGCCCTCGGAGCCGAACTTGAGCATCGCGCCCATGGCGGTGTCGCCGTTGATGTTGGCGTTCTCGCGCTTAATGTCGGAATCCTTGGCGTCCTTATAGCAGATGTCCTCAAACGTGCGCATCAGGCGCGTGTTCATTTCGCGCACGCGGCTGCGCTCCGCGCGGTACAGGATGTAGGCCTTGGCCGAGCGCACGAAGCCGTGCTCGATGAGCACCTTCTCCACCGTGTCCTGCACCTGCTCGACGCTGGGAACGCTGGGGATCGACTCGTCGTTTTCCACCGTAGCCACCACAATGTCGGCCAGCTCACGGGCGGTTTCCGCGCTTTTCTGGCTGCCGCTGGCCATGAAGCTCTTTTCGATCGCCTGTTCAATTTTCACGGCGTCAAAGGGTACAACGCGACCGTCGCGTTTTACAATGGAGGTGATCATGGGCAAGTCTCCTTCTGCTGTCCGCCGGTCCGGCCGCCTGATCTGCGTTTGGGGGCGCAAACAACCCAGCGCGCCGTCATTGGCGCGTCGGCCAGCGGTTCATCCTGTTATGCGGAAACGATCATTTTCCCATCGCGCGCCTTGCCCAAACCGAGGCGACGTGCGTGCGTCTGTTTATGGAACGACGTCATTATATGGTGTAATAAGGAAGATGTCAACACCATATCTAGCGATTCGTGTAACCATTCGTTACCCTTTGATGACGGAAACGCAATGATTTGTAACGTTTTGCTCACATCTGCCGTCAGCGGAAGTTTGATAATGTCCCAAAAAAAATACCGGACGTTCTCCGCAACCGACCGGTTTGCCGCCATTCTGATGTAACTTGTCTGCATGGCGCAACCGGGCGGCCCGCGCTGCCCCCACGCTCGCGCCCGCCCGGTTTTCCGGGCGGCAAGCCGCGCAAAGTTAAGATTTTGATCAACTTTGCCCTATGGGATGATCCGTACTTCGCGCAAAATTTTACATTCAACGGGGTAAACCGTGATTGAACCTTTCCGCCGTTGGGTTACGTCGCCTTCGCAAATTTTATTTTCCGTGTAACATTTTGCGTACATCCTTCCCATCAAGGCTTCGGGGAAGGCCGACGCGTGTGCCGGCAGGGTGCCGTCGGCAAAGGCGTTGCCCTTCGTTGGCCGAATGCCGCTTACCAGCGGGTTTGGCTTGCCAAACGCAGGCATCCGGTGTATCATCCTGCTGGGAAGCGTTGCTGCGCAAGCCGGTTCCCGCATTCTGTCCTGCAGGAGGCCCGTTATGAAAACCAACACCCCGTACCGCAAGCTGTCCAAAAAGCAGCGGCGCGCGCTGGATCGCCGCAACCGAAACGATTGGGGCGCAATCAACCCCGTGACCCGCCGACCGGAACGCTCCGACGCATACGACCGTACCAGGGAAAACCGCCGCTGGCACGCGGATGTCCAAAAAGGGCCCGCGGATCAGGGCGGTTCTTTTTTGCCTTTCTGCGCCTGATCTGACCGTCGCCGTCCGTGCCTGCGCAGGCAACCGACGGACCCCAGTCGGGTGCGGCATTCCGCCGCAGGGTGCGGCATTCCGCCGCCGGGTGCGACATTCCGCCGCCGGGTGCGGCATTCCGCCGCAGGGTGCGGCATTCCGCCGCAGGGTGCGGCATTCCGCCGCCGGGTGCGGCAAACCGCTGCCGGGTGCGGCACTCCGCCGTCGGGTGCGGCATTCCGCCGTCGGGTGCGGCATTCCACCGTCGGGTGCGGCATTCCGCCGCAGGGTGCGGCATTCCGCCGCAGGGTGCGACATTCCGCCGCCGGGTGCGGCATTCCGCCGCAGGGTGCGGCATTCCGCCGCAGGGTGCGACATTCCGCCGCAGGGTGCGGCATTCCGCCGCCGGGTGCGGCAAACCGCTGCCGGGTGCGGCACTCCGCCGTCGGGTGCGGCATTCCGCCGTCGGGTGCG
>JAAYUF010000102.1 GCA_012517815.1 Clostridiales bacterium | reverse complement strand
GCGGCGGTGAAGCTTGATGTATTCGCCGATCACGCTTTCCTCGGTGGGCAGCGCGCGTTGCGCCAGCGCCGCGTAATCGCAGTGCCGGATGCCGGCCTCGTGCAGCCTCGTGGGCATGCCCAGGGATTTGTAAAACGCTTCCAGCCTGCGCACGCCTTCCAGCGCGATCTCCGTTTCGGTGCCGAAATCCGCGGGCACATCGAACACGTCCGTGGCAAACTGCGCGATCTTTCCCGGATACTGCCGGATGGCGTACTTCATCCACGCGGGGAAGACGATCGCCAGCCCCGCGCCGTGCGCGATGTCGTAGCTGGCGCTGAGCTCATGCTCCACCTTGTGGCTGCCCCAGTCGCCGATGCGGCCGGTGTGCAGCAGGGTGTTGTGGGCCAGGGTGCCCGTCCACATCACCTCGGCGCGCGCGTCGTAGTCCTCCGGCCTGGCCATTACGATGGGGGCGTTGTGCAGCACGGTTTTCATGCCCGCGGCAATCAGCCGGTCGGTCAGCTCCACATGCTCCACCCGCGTAAAGTAGCGTTCCATCATATGCGCCATGATATCCACGCAGCCGCAGGCCGTCTGGTACGCCGGCAGCGAGAACGACCACTCGGGGTTGAGGATGGAAAAGCGCGGCACGTGCGTTACGGAGTTGTAGCCGCGCTTGAGCATGCCGTTTTCGTTGGTGATTACGGAGGAATAGCTCATCTCGCTGCCCGCCGCCGGGATGGTGAGGATGGCGCCCAGCGGGAGAGCCTCCCGCGGCTGGGCTTTGCCCATGTAGAAATCCCACACGTCGCCGGCGTAGGGCACGCCGTTGACGATGGCCTTGGCGGTATCGATGGCGCTCCCGCCGCCCAGCGCCAGCACCAGCTCGACCCCTTCGCGGCGGCAGAGGTCGATGCCCTCGTACACGCGCGCGAGGCGGGGGTTGGGGACGATCCCGGCCAGCTCCCACACGGTGACGCCGTTGCGGTCCAGTATATCCGTCACCTGATCGTACAGGCCGATGCGCTTCACACTGCCGCCGCCGTACACCAGCAGCACCTTATGGCCGTAGCGGAGCACTTCCTCGCCCAAATGCGAGAGCGCGTCGCGGCCGAAAATGATTTTCGCGGGATTCTGGAAGATAAAATCAATCATGTCGATCCACTCCTTCTTTGCCTGGTTTCGCGTTGTCTTTATTATACATAAAGGAAGGGCGTACGTAAAGCGCACGCGACGGCCAAACGGCACCGGAACGGCCGCGTTCCGGCGGAAAAACCAAAAGGGAAGGCGCAAGGACGCGCTCTCCCTTCCTGTACGCGAAAGTTTTCGCCGCTCGCAAGTCGAGCTCCACCGATGAATGCATGAAACCCCACGAGCGCCTTTCTTCCGGGGCGAGGCGCGGAAGCAAGCGCACAGCGGGGCTGCGTAGCGCCTGCGCGACATGGCCCCAGGCGAAAAGCGCCGCGCGATCGAGGCGTTCCTGTTTGAAACCGGATAAGCCGCCGGTACAACGGAACGTCCGGAGCCGCGCGCGCCGCTCGTCCGGCGCTTCGCGTTCAGGCCGTGCGCCGCGGGCCAGGCGACGTCGCCGGTTTTCTCGTTGTCCGCGGCCCTCCGTGGCCCGCCCGCCGCGGGTCTGCCCGGCGGTATCGGCTCCCCCGTCCGTCCCATTTCGGCTGCGGCCCGAACGCTGGCGCCGTGGGCATCAGAGGGTTCGCAGGCCAGTCTGAACCATTGGCGGGCCGGATACGCCGTGCCGGAAGGCGTCAGACGGTTTCTTCGTCCATCATCATCACCTGAACGCCGGGCAATTGCTGCGAGAGGGTTTCGGCGATGCCGCCGGCCTGTTCCCCGCCGCCCATGACGATCTGCCGCGCGCCCTGCCGGGCGGCGAACTCCGCCATGGCCGTAACCGCGACCTCGGCCGTCAGCACCGTCATCTGCGCGCCGGCCTCGCCGGCCAGCGCATAAAGGTAGTCCAGCGCCTGCGCGTCGATGGCGCTTTCGCCGCCAGACTGCGGATCGGTTACCACCACATGGAGCACGTGCAGCGGGCTGTGCTGCCGAAGCGCCATGTCCGCGCCGCGGCGGATCAGGCGGGCGCACGCGCGCTGCAGCGTCACCAGCACCAGTATGGGAGCGTGATTCTCCATCGTCAACACTCCCCGGTCAGGATTTCCAGGCCCGCGACCGCGCGGTCGTTGCTGAACACCCGTACGCGCGCCCCCGGCTGGATGTCCGGCATGCCCTTGAGGGCGTCCACGTAAAACAGGCGGTCGTCCTCGGGGTCGTCCTTCTCGCCGATGTTCACGGTAAAGGACTGGCAGTCCAGCCCCTCCCGATCCATGATCTCCCGCCGGATTTCCTTGACGCGGCCGACCGTTTCACGCTTCCGGCCGTCCAGCATGTAGCCCACGTGTCGGGCGTAGAGCTGAACCGGGCGCAGGTAGACCTCGTAGAAAAACAGGAAGTACGCGCCGGCCGCCACGGTAAGCAGCGCCGTCCAGATCCAGCCGCCCTCGTCGCGGTGGAGGTGGAACCAGACATACGAGGCGATCGCCAGCAGGAGGAGCGCTAGCGCAGGCAGGATGACCAGCCGACGCCGGTGGCCCAGCTCGGCGGCGACGATCTCACGGTCGTTTTGCGAGTAGAGCATATCGTTGATCCATTCCCTTTCTCACCGGAATTCCGTATGCCACAGAGCGGCCGGACGGCCGTTAAGAACGCCGGCCAAACGATACGCGCGCGCCGGGCTGAGGAGCGCCGTCGCCCGCGCGTTTGCTAAAAAGCGGCCGCGCCGTCGGGTCCGGCTGATCCGTGCCGGTCGCCGCGGCGGGCGTGGCCCGGGCTCGCAAGCCAAACAACGGCCCGTCAAGCCACGCGTTTTGCGCCCCAGGCGCGCGCGAACCCTGCGGCCATCGCCCGACCTGCCGCGAGCCTACGCCGACGCCGCCGCGAGCTGACGCCGCCACCGATGCCGACGCCGATGCCGATGC
>JAAYUF010000101.1 GCA_012517815.1 Clostridiales bacterium | reverse complement strand
TACGACCAGCCGGGCGTGGGCGCGAGGCCTGCTTTGGCGGTCGGGGTCGCGGTGGCCCACGGGGCGTTGGTGTACGACCAGCCGGGCGTGGGCGCGAGGCCTGCTTTGGCGGTCGGGGTCGCGGAGGCCCACGGGGCGTTGGTGTACGACCAGCCGGGCGTGGGCGCGACGCCTGCCTTGGCGGTCGGCGTTGCGGTGGCCTCCGGCGTTGCGGCCATGGTGGCGGTTGCGGTCGCTGTCGCGGTTGCCTTGGCGGTCGCCGTCGCGGGGGCGGCGCTTTGCGTAGAGGTCGGCGCAGTGCCGGGCGGCAGCGCGCCGGGTTTCAGCAGCAGCACCAATAGCACCGCCAGCATCGCGCAGGCGGTCACGCCGAAGGCGACGATCAGCCCCAGCGGTTTTTTCGGCCTGGGTGGCTGCGCGGAGCCGCTCTGTGCGGAAACGGCCTGCGCGGCAACCGTCTGCCCGGAATCCGACGGCCCATAGGCCGGCTGTGTCGGCTGCATGCGCGGCATAAAAGGCATCGGCTGCACCGTCGGCTGCGGCGCCACCGCCCCGCCCATCGCCCCGCCCATCGCCGCGTCCAGCGCGGCCTCCAGCGTGGCGATATCGGGGTAGCGGTCCTTCGCCTGCACGGAGAGGCCCTTCATCAGCACGGCTTCCGCCGCGGGGCTGATGTCCGCGCCCAGCGCCCGGGGCAGGGGCAGCGGCGCTTCGCCGAAGGCCCGCTCCATGGCGGCCACCGGCTTTTGCCCGGTAATGGCGAAATAGATCGTGGCGCACAGGGCGTATTCGTCGGTGCGGGCGTCCTGCAGGCCGGTGCGGCTGTACTGTTCCACCGGCGCGTAGCCGGGCCGCAGGCTTGTGGAATGTTCGCTTTCGGCGTCCAGCTCCATGCTGTGCGCCGCGCCGAAGTCCAACAGCACCGCGCTGCCGGTGGAGGCGCGCAGCATGATGTTGTCCGGGCTCACGTCCCGGTGGACGATGCCCTGTCGGTGGATTTGCGACAGCGCGCCAAAAACCGGGTGCAGCAGCGTAAGCGCGGCGGCGGCGGGCAGCTTGCCGCCCGCGGCCTTCACCCGGGCGCGCAGGGTTTCGCCTTCGATGTACTCCATCACGATGTAGAGCGTATCGTTGGCGAGAAACACATCGTACACGTTGACGGCGGCAGGCACGTCGTTGAGCCGCGCGATGGTGCGCGCCTCTTCCATGCTGCGCTCCCGTCCCTGAATGAAGCGGCTGTGGGAGTTTTCATCATAGGGGGCCAGCTGGCTCTGGCCGGTCTCCCGGCTGACCAGCTCGGAGGGGAAATATTCCTTGATGGCGACCCGCCGGTCCAGCGACAGGTCCAGCCCCATATAGGTGACGCCGAACCCGCCGCGCCCCAGCGCCTTGCCGATCAGGTAGCGATTTTTGATGATGGAAAACGGGAGCTGGCCCTTGCCGTTGACGCGCACGCGGTTGTCGTGGCCGCAGCGCGGGCAGCGCTGATCCTCGGTTTCCAGCCCGTGCATGCAGGCAAAGCAGTAGAGCTTGGGGTTCATAAAGCATCCTCCGTCCAACTGTGCAGGGTGCGGGCAACAGGCCCGCCGCTATTTGCGGTACTCCATTTTTACGCCCCTAGGCGTGTAGCCGTCCAGAATGGCGCCCTTCTGGCAATCGACGGTGTACTTGCAGTCGTTGCCGAAAAGCCCGACGAGCGTGGGCAGGGTGGCGCCGTCGACCAGGTGAAGGGTGCCGGAGAAATCACACCCGTAAAAGCTGGCGCCATCCAGATTTGCAGCGGATGCCGGCCGCCCGTAGGCGAATTTCACGTTCTTGCCCACCCAGAGGTCTTGAACCGTCGTCTCTCCGTAATAGAACAGCGCGGCTTGTACTTCCACCCCGTCGGGTATGGTCAGCTTGGTGCCGGCGTAATGATCCATGCTGTGATAGGCCATGATTTTCAGGCTGGAGGGAAGGGAAACGGAGGTCACCTGACCGCCGTCCACACCGTTGGGCCTGATGAACACCCCGCTGTTGAGAATCGTAATCCCTTCCGGCACGGTGACGGAACCGGTTGTCTTTTTGGCAATTTTGCGGGGATCCCCGTCAAACAGGGCATGCACCAGCAACCCGTCGTTCCAGATCAGGGTTTGCCCGATGGCCCATTGGTAGAACGGACAGTTCCGGTTGAAGCATTCACTCAGGTAGATGGAGCGCAGCGCCTTGCCCCCGCTGACGGTTTCCAGTCGGTCAAACTGCTTGAACGCCTCATGGGTCATATTAACAACCGTGTTGGAAATCACCAGCTTCGTAATGCTTTCGCAGTTGGGATAATAGACCCCGCTGAAATTCATGGAAACCACATCCACCGGCCAGCCGTAGAGCGTATCGGGCATTTCGACGACGTCTGTCGTGGCCTTCTCCTTATCGGGGCTGGGGCCTTCCAGCACCAGTCGATCATAGTGGTCGACGGTAAACAGCCAGCCGTCCTTTGTGATGTAGGTAACCTGATAGGTGCCGTAACTGTTTCGGTCGGTTTCATAAACCTGCCATTGCGCCCGTGATACGGTGCCCGCCGGGCCGGAGAAGAACGCGCTGCTCCCGTTGGCCAGCCGGTACGGGACGGTCATGAAATATACCCCGGCGGCGATCGCCGCCAGCAGCGCCACGATCCACAACAGCCGGATGTACCGTTTCCTGCGCTTTTTCGGTTCCAGGCCGGCCCTTGCGCGCGGCGGCTCCGGCGGCGCGGGCCGCCTGTCGCCGGATGCGGCATCCCCGGCGGCGGCGTCCGCCGCAGAGGCACGTTCGGTTTCGGGATCGGCGGCCGTCTCGTCCGTTTCGGGGGCGACGGATGTGCGCTCGTAAACGTCGGGCGCGGCCTGCGGCCCCGCTGCCGCGCCGGGGTCGATCACATAGGTGTCGCCTTCCGGCTCCGCGCCGGGCTGCGGGCGGGGCGCGTGGGCGCGGGCTTCCGCCCGGGGCGCGGCAGGGGCGGCCTGTTTGGGTTCGGGCCGGGTCTTGGGCGTTTGACCGTCAGCGTTCGTTTGCGCCCCGGCCGCCGTGGCGTGAAACATCGGCAGATCGGGCAGGGCGTCCAGCGCGGCTTCCAGCGCCGGGATATCCGCGTAGCGGTCGCTTGCGTTGACGGACAGCGCCTTGAGCAGCACCGCTTCCATGCCGGGCGTGATATCCGCGCCCAGCGCGGACGGGGCGGTCAGCGCCACGTCGCCGAACGCGCGCTCCATGGAGGCGACGGGCTTTTGCCCGGTGATGGCGAAATAGAGCGTGGCGCACAGGGCGTATTCGTCGGTGCGCTCATCCTGGCGGCCGTAGCGGCTGTACTGTTCCACCGGGGCGTACCCGGGGCGAAGGCTGGTGGAGTGCTCGGTTTCCCCGCCGCCGGCGTAGTCGTGCGCCGCGCCGAAATCCAGCAGCACCGCGCGGCCGGTTTTCGCGCGGAACATGATGTTGTCGGGGCTCACGTCCCGGTGAATGATGCCCTGCGCGTGGATGAGCGTCAGCGCCCGGAACACCGGGCGCAACAGCGCCAGCGCCTCCCCGGCGGGCAGGCGGCCGCCCCGCCGGCGCGTCAGCTCGGCAAGGGTTTCGCCCTTGATATACTCCATCACGATATACAGGGTGTTGTTGGCGATGAACACGTCGTACACGTTCACGGCGTCGGGCACGTCGTTGAGGCGGGCGATGGTGCGCGCCTCCTCCAGGCTGCGCTCCCGGCCCCGCTCAAAGCTCATGCGGCTGCTCTCGTCGTAGGGGGCCAGCGCGCTTTGCCCCGGCGTGCGGTTGACCAACTCGCCGGGCAGGTATTCCTTGATGGCCACGCGGCGGTCCAGCGACAGATCCCGCCCGATGTAGGTGACGCCGAACCCGCCGCGCCCCAGCGCCTTGCCGATCAGGTAGCGTTTGTTGACGATGCTGTAGGGCAGGCAGCCCGAGCCGTTGACGCGCACGCGGTTGTCATGCCCGCAGTGCGGGCAGCGCCCATCCTCCGTTTCCAGCGTGCTCATGCATTTGAAACAGTATAGCTTGGGGTTCATGGCCTACGCACTTCCTTTTTCATTCGGGTACGGGCGGCCGTGCGCCGGGGGCCCGCGGCGCTTTCCGCCGGGCGGCGGCCGTCGGTTCGGCCGCCTTGCAGGGACAAGCGCCCTCCGTCATTTTTTTCTTTGTATTTCATAGAAATGATGCCAGCGATTAGTATATAATGGGGAGGATCGTTCTTACGAAAGGTTAGGGGGGTGGGTTTCCCGGCCCGGTGCGCCTCGCGCCATGCGAACTACAGTATAACATAACAATGGCCTCCGGTTTCGGGTTAAGTTTGATAAAGTTGGAAAAAATACAGAACGGAATCATCCCCGCGGGGGGCGTCCCGACGGCGTCGCTGCGCCGGCACCGCGTCGCCGCCCAATGAAAACCGTAATCATCTTATCGTGCCGTCGTTTGGGAAAGTCGACCGTCATTCGACAATTTGCATACCCGCCGCGCTATACTTCCAGCGTGGGCAGGACGCCGGGCCGATGCGCCTCCCCGGGGGATACGCGCCGGCCGAAGCTGCCCGGCGCCTGCGCCGGGCCGGGCCGCACGCAACGGCGGGAGGCTCGAAAGCTTTGCCCGTGCGCAGGGCCCGGGTCGGCGGCGGCGAACGGGAAACGGGGCGTTGCGCCCCGCGGCGGCAGCGTTTCGCCGCGGCACTCGGAAAGCCTGACCCGGCCCGCGCGCCGGGATCACCTACAGCGGATCTGGAGGGCGAGGAAATGGACAAACAACATCCGGGCTGGCGCGCCGTGTGGGGGCAGATCATCGGCGCGCGGTCGGATCAGCAGGACGCCTGCGGCGCTACCGCGGCGGAGGATTACGCGGCCCGCGGCTTGCTGGCCGTGCTGTCCGACGGCATGGGCGGCATGAGCGCGGGCGAGCTGTACAGCCGCGTCGCCACGGAAACGATGCTGCGGGGGTTTGCCGCGGAAACGCCCGCGCCGGACCTCTGCGCCCAGCTGCTGGGGCTGTTCCTGGCTGCCCAGCGGGAGGCGCTCCGGCAGATTCCCGGCGAAAACGAGGGCGGCGCGACCGTGGTGGCGGTGTTGATCCGCGACGGGCGGTGCGCGTTTCTCTCCTGCGGGGACAGCCGCATCTACCTGCTGCGCGGCGGCGGGCTGTTGCAGCTCAACCGGGAGCATACCCTTGGCCCGGCGCTGGACGAGCGCGCGGCGCTGGGCTACCTCCCGCAGGAGGACGCGCTCTACAACACCCGGCGCGCGGCGCTGACCAGCCACCTGGGCATGACCCCCCTCAAGGCGGTGGACCGGAACCTGCGGCCCTTCGACCTGCTGCGCGGCGACCGGCTGGCCCTGATGAGCGACGGCGTGTTTGGGACGCTTGACGACGATACCCTCTGCCGCGCGCTCAAAGCCCCGCTGGATCAGGCCCCGAACCAGGTGACCGCGCTGCTTCGGGCGGCGGCGCACCCCAAACAGGATAACGCCAGCGTCCTGCTGGTTGGCAGCGACGCCATCAATACAAGGATGTGACCGAAATGCTTATCAGCACGTTGCTTGCGGCAACGCTGGCCACCACGGCGAGCGCGACCGCCGATCCCGCCTCCCCTCAGGCTACGCCCACCTCCGCCCCCACGGCCGTTCCCACGGCCGCCCCCGCGCTCACCGCGACGCCGGCGGCGCAGGCGACGGCTGCCACTCCCGTGAGCACGGCCAGCCAGACCGACGAACAGTTCCAGCAGATCATCGTGATTACAGCAGAGCCGGTTGTCCTGATGCCCACCGACTCCGCCCCGACCGCGGCCGTCCCGACCGCGGCCGTTACGGCCGTTCCGCCGCCGCTTCCCCAGCCCGCGCCTTCCCCCCTGCCCTGGATTGCGCTGGGGATGGTGATCGCGGGCGTCCTGCTGGCCGCGGCATTACTGTGGCGGCGCCTGAAAAACCCGCCGCGGCCCGCGTCGCACGTGATCGACGAGGAGCTGGGCGCCACCGAGCCGCTGCTATCCGAAGCCCCGGCTTTGCAGGTGGGCACGGCGCAGCACATCGGCACCCGCGAGGAGCAGGAGGACGCGCTGTGCTGCTCGGAGTACCGTAACCCCGAGCTCCTGGCTACCAAGGGCGTCTTTGCCGCCGTGGCCGACGGCGTAGGCGGCATGAGCGACGGCCAGCTGGCCAGCACGACCGCCGCGCGCGGGCTGCTCAGCCGCTTTACCCAGCAGGACGCGGCCGAGGACGGCGCCCAGCGCGTGCTCAAGCTGGTGGCCGCCGCGCATCAGGATGTGCTGGAGATGAACGCCGGCCGCGCGCAGCCCTGCGGCTCCACGCTGGTCTGCGCGCTGATTGTTGGCAATCGCCTGCACTTCGCCTCCGTGGGCGACAGCCGCATCCTTTTATACCGCGCGGGCGGGCTGTTGCAGCTCAACCGCGAGCATGTGCTGGGCGCGGAAATGGATGTGCAGATCGGCCTGGGCCAGCGCCCCGCCGAGGAGATACCGGAGCGTCGCCGCAAGGCGATCACCGCCTTCCTTGGCAAGGAGGGCCTCCGGCAGATCGACCGAAACGTGAACCCCCTGCGCCTGCTGCCGGGCGACCGGGTGCTGCTGATGAGCGACGGGGTCTACGGCACCCTGAGCGAGCAGGAGATATTGACGGCGCAGCGCTGGGAACCCGCCGACGCCGCCGCCGAAATGGTGCGCCGGGTGGAAGCCCACAAGCGGACGCATCAGGACAACGCCACCGTGGTGATTCTGGGCTATAACGGAGGGGAAGAATCATGAGCAAAAGATGGCTGAGCCTCGGCCTCGCGCTGATGCTGGCGCTGACGGTGATCGTAACCGGCGCGGTCGCGGAAACGGGCGTGGAAAACGCCAAGCAGAGCGTGGTGCGCATTCTGGCCGAGTACTATGTGGGGGACACCTACGTATCCTCCAGCCTGGGCACAGGCTTTGCGGTCGGCAACCCCGGGCAGCCGGTGCGCTACATCGTCACCAACCAGCACGTGGTGGACCCGGTGATCAATGTCAAACTCAGCGAGACGGACACGGAAACCGTGCAGATCAAAGCGACTGCGCAGTATTACGTCCTGTACGACAACGTGACCAACCGCCTGGCCGCGAACCTCCTGTACATGGCCGACGGCGACGAGCCGGATCTCGCGGTGCTGGCCCTCAACACCCCCACTACCGAGCGCATCCCGATTCGGCTGCGGCCCTTTGAGAAGCTCCAGAACGAGGCGGTTTACACCATCGGCTTCCCGGACAGCTCGGACCTGATGAAGACCCCTTCGGCCTACCAGCAGCTCAACTCGCAGATCGCGGATCTCTCGGTCAACAACGGGATCGTCAGCCGCGTGATTCCCGCGGCGCAGAGCCGCGTGGCCAGCGAGCTGGTGCAAAGCAACGCCGACATTAACCACGGCAATTCCGGTGGCCCCATGGTGGACGCCTCCGGGCGCGTGGTGGGCATCAACACCTACGGCCTGACGCTGGATGAGAACAACAACATCGTGGCCGGCAACTTCTTCGCCGTGTCTGTCAACGAGTTGGTCAAGGTGCTGGATCGCGAGCACATCCCCTATTCCACCGCCGGCGAGGGGCTTTCCATCTGGTGGATCGTCGCGATCGTGCTGGCGCTGGCCATCGTGGGCGTCGGGGCGATGATCCTGCTGCAAACCCGCAAGGGTGCCTCCGGCGCGCGCAAGCCGGGCGCGAAGGGGAGCGGGCGCACGCTGGTGGGCGCGGACGGCAAGCGCTACCCCGTGGGCCGCAAGCTGGTAATCGGGCGCGACGCCAAGCGCTGCGGGCTGGTGCTGCCCAAGGATACGGCCGGCGTGAGCGCCGTGCACTGCACCCTGCGCTTTGACGGCACGCGCGTGACCGTCACGGACGAAAAATCCACCTACGGCACGTATATCAACGACATCAGGCTCACGCCCGGCCGGCCCACGGGGTTCCACCGCGGGCAGACGCTCAGCCTGGGCTCCAAGAAAAACGCGTTCACCCTGCATTCCTGATTTGGGCCACCGAAAGGAGCATTCGCCATGAAGGATTCCCGGCAACAGCAAACCCAGTTCACCGACTTTACCGAGGACTACGGCCATACCGAACCGCTGGTGGATTTTGCCGAAGGGAACGGCTCCGTGGGGGAAACCGACCCGGTGGACCCGATGGGCGGCGATTACGAGCCTACCGTGCGCTATGAGGAAGAGGACGACGGCCACACCGTGCCCGATTACCTGGGTGTCGCGCCCGCCGGGGAGGGCAAGGCCGCCATCATCCCCGTGACGGGGTGGCTGGTGTGCGTCGCCGGCCCCGGCAAGGGCACGGATTACCGGCTGCACGGCGGCTATAACCAGATCGGGCGCGGCCGCGGGCTGGACGTGATGGTCATCGGCGATCCCAAGATCAGCGAAAAGCCCATGGCGTGGATCGCCTACGATCCCGTGAGCCGCACCTTCGCCATCGGCGCCAACGCCGGCACCACCAACTTTTTCTACCTGAACGGCAAACCCCTCTACGCCAACCAGACCGTGGGGCTCGCCCCGCACGACCGCGTGCGCATGGGCGATACCACGCTGATCTTCCAGCCGCTGTGCGGCGCGGATTTCTCCTGGGAGGAACAGTAAACGCCCATGGCGCAAGCGTATTGTTATTACTGTATGACGCCCACGCTGGCAGGCGGGGTGTGCACGGTATGCGGCCGCGCCCCTGGGCAGGCCCAGCGGGAGGAGGATGTGCTCCCGCCCGATACCCGCCTGGCGGGCGGCCGCGTGATCCTGGGCGAGCGACTGGGCCGCGGCGGCTTTGGCATCACCTATGTGGGCATGGATACGAAAACCGGCCAGCGCGTGGCCGTAAAGGAGTTCATGCCCCGCTACCTCGCCCGGCGCGAGGGCCGCGCGCTCCGGGTGGACCCGGACAAACGCGAAACGTACGACAGGGTGCTGCGCAGCTTCCACAAGGAAGCCAACACCATCCACCTGCTGGATTCCCACCCCGGCATCGTGCGGGTGCTCGCCCTGTTTGACGAGAACGGCACCGCCTACTACACCATGGAAATGCTCAAGGGGCTGGACCTGCACAAGTACTTAAAGGCCATCAACCGGCCGCTGACCCCCGCGGAGGCCTACGCCCTGCTGGAACCCGCGATGCGCGCGCTGAGCTTTGTGCACGCCAAGGGCGTGCTGCACCGGGACATCAGCCCCGATAACATCCTGCTGTGCATGGAGCCCGCCCGCGCCGCCCAGACCAGGCCCGCGGAGATCCGCGTCGTCAAGCTGATCGACTTTGGCGCCGCGCACGTGGCGGTGGAGTCGTTTACGCAGAGCTTCCCCGAGGTGCGCAAGAACGGCTACTCCCCGCTGGAGCAGAACTGGGACGGCGACAAGCAGGGCCCCTGGACGGATGTCTACGCCTTCGCGGCCACCGTGTACATGGCCCTGACCGGCAAAAACCCCGTGCCCGCCCGTGACCGCGCGCAGGAGCAGGACCCGCTCCGGAAACCCTCGGAGCTTTCGCAGGGCGTGTCCCCCGCGGTGGACGCGGTGGTGCTCAAAGGCATGGCGCTGGCCCCCAAGCAGCGGTATCAGGAGATCGACACCTTCCGGCGGGAGCTGTACGCGGCGGTGTACAACCGCGCTTTGCCCGCCTCGGAGCCCACGCCGCAGCCGACGCCCGAAACATCCCGCAAACCCTCGCGCGGCGGGGCGAACCCCGCCCCCGCGCCGTCGCCCAGCCCCGCGCCGGCCGCCGGGCGGGAGATCGCGGCGCGGCGGGTGCTGGCCCTGCTGCTAGATGCCTTCCTGTTTTGCGTACTGCCCCAGATCGCGCTGGACACACCGGGGCTGATCGCGGGCTGGCTGCTGATGGTGATCCTCAACACCGGGTTGGTGTTTGCCAAGCCCAACGCGGCGCTGGGCGAAAGGCTGCTGGGCCTGCGGGTACTCTCCGAGCGCGGCGGCGGGCCCGGCCTGCCGCAAAGCCTGCTTCGCGCGGCGCTGAGGGGCGTATTGCCCTACGCCCTGTGGGAGGACTTTCAGCTGGCGGTTACCGGCCGCCGGCCAGGCTACGACCGACTGACAAAAACCACGGTTGCCCAAGCCGGCCTCGCGGACGGCGCGGCGGAGGAAAGCGCGGCGGTTTCGGAGTCCGGCCGGGCGTCCGTTGCTTCCGAAACGGGGGAGAGACTGGCCTCGGCCGTCGGCGGAGCGCCCAGGCTGACGCTCAGCGCCGTGGCCGGCAGCCTGCAGGGCCGTACCGTGGACTACCGCGCGCCGCTGCTGCTGGGCCGGGACGCCCGGCGCGCCAACGTGCTGGTACCCCCGGAAGACCGGCTGGTGAGCGGCCTGCACGCAAGCATCCGCCTGACGGGCGGGCAGTACCGCCTCAAGGACGAGCACTCCAGCAACGGCACGCGCCTCAACGGCACGCGCCTGGATCCCGAGGCCGAGCCCGTGACCCTGCGCCAGGGCGATACGCTGGAACTGGGCGCCGAACGCTTTATCATTACAATCCGATAGGAGGAAGGGTTATGAACCATCTGAAACGAATCGTCATCCTGTCTATGGCGCTGCTGCTGCTCGCGGGCGGGCAGGCCGTGGCCGCCGCCGCGCCCACCCTGCAGGCGCAGGGCGTCTTCGCGGACGGGGACGGGCTGCTCAACGCCGTGGTGTATACCACGGTGGAAGGGAACCTGCAAACCTCGGATTTTGCCCTCAAGCTCAACGGCGTGGACCTGACGCCCACCGCGGTGAGCTCTTACTACCGCGCGGGGCTGGGCGCCAGCTACCTGTTCCTGCTGGACGCGCCCCGCGCCATGAAAAGCGCCTCCTTTACGCTGCTTAAGGATACCGTGTCCCTGCTGATCGACCGGATGGGCGATGCGGATAACGCGGCCATCCTCACCACGGGCGGCAGCGTCGCGGGCCTCACGCTCACCTCCGGCAAGAGCCTGCTCAAGCAGGCGCTGGACGGCATTGAAAAGGGCGCGGCGGCGGATACGCTCAACGCCTCCGTAGCGGACGCGGCCAACTACCTGCAATCCGCCGTGGACGCGCGCCGTCACGTATGCCTGGTGGTGCTCACCACCGGCGAAACGCGCGATGAAACCGGCATGACCCAGGCCGAGCTGCAAAAGCTGGTCACGGGCATGCCGCTTACGGTATACACCTACGCCTTCGTCACCGATGAAACCGAGAGCAAGCGCGTCAAGCAGGCCAACGACTTTGGCGCCCTCGCGCGCCAGAGCGTGGGCGGCGTGGATACGCTGGTGACCGGCAAAACCGACGCCGCGGCGCTGGCCGGCGCCGTTACCGACAACGAGAAGCGCTTTCTGCTTCTGACCGCGGACATGTCCGCCGAGGCGGCGGCCACCGGCGCGGGTACGCTGACCGTTTCCCTGCAGGACGGCGGCCTGATGCTCAGCGACGAAACGGCCGTATCCGCCGCGCTGCTGGCCGCCATTCAGCCCGCCGTAACCGCCACCCCCGACATCAGCCCCAACCCCGACGAGCCCACGCCCACGCCCACGGGCGGCCACATTGATATCGACCTCAAGGACGGCTACCTGATCTACATCCTGGCGGGGCTTGGCGCGCTGCTGGCGGCCATGATGATCGCGCTGATCGTGGTCAGCCGCAGGCGCAAGCGCAGCTTCGAGCTGGACAACGCCCCCGATTCCGACCTAAACGGCAGGGAGCCCGCCCGCGACGGCGCCGGCCACACCCAGATCACCGAGGACGACCTGCGCACCGAGCCCGTGATGGAGAAAAACGCCGTCAGCGCCAAGCTGCGCGTGACCCTCACCCAGGTGGGCACCGACGCGGAGCAGAAGTACACCGCCGACATGCTGCAAACGCTGGTGATCGGCCGCTCATCCCGCGAGGCTCGGCTGGTGATCCCCAAGGACACGACCATTTCCGGCACGCACGCGAAGCTGACGTTTGACGGCAGCGCCGTGCGCATCGAGGACCTGAACTCCGCCAACGGCACCAAGATCAACGGCGTGAAGATTCAGATGCCCACCGTGCTGCACAGCGGCGACGTGCTCACCTTCGGCAAGACGAGCCTGCGCGTCACCTGGCAGCGCCTGTAACCCGCCCGCCCAAGCCCGGGCAGGGGTTTCACCCCTGCACCCCGACAAGGGCTGTCTCCGGGGGTTTCATCGGCACGCGGGGCACGGCCGTGCCCCGCGCTTGTGAAACCCCCCGCCTTCGGGTCGCTTTCAGCTTCGCTGAAGCGGCCGCCGGCTGCACGCTTCCCTCCGGCGCCCTTGGCCCGGTTCCGCTGCCGCGAAAAATGCCGGCTTCCGCTATTCGCCCTTCCGAAACCAAAACAAGAGCCGGGCGGCAGTTGCCGCCCGGTTCAACCTTGGCTATTCAGTTGGCGACCTGCTCCCATGGGCGCCTGGATGAAATCCGTTTACCTTGGGGGAGTGTCCGCTACGCTTGGAAAACCATGTCCGGTATGGGCATAACCCTTGCGGAACTCCGGTTCACCGTGATGTTCAGGATGGAAATCCGGGTTATTCCTCGTCGTCCAGCTCCGATTCCTTTTCGAAATCGGTCTGTACGACTTCGATAAGCTTTTCGAGCAGGTCTTCGTCTTCCACGGGTACGAACTCTTCCGTTTCCTCGTCGTCTCCGGACTGAACAACTTTCATGATGTAGAGGTTCACGGGCTCTTCATCATCTTCGTCGCAGGAATGCTCGCACTCGCCGCAGTGGCAGCCGCAGTCGTCCTCCTGTTGGGCATCGCCCAGTACAACGTATTCCTCGCCGTTGTAGAAGAAGTAGCGAACGACCTGTAAGAGCACTTTGTTGCCATCCTCATCGACGCCTTCGATAAGGTCCTGGTCTTCCATGTCTTCTGCGGTCATGCCACCCAATTCCTGGTCTTCGTCATTGTACAATGGAACCGCCCCGCTTTCTGATCTCCGATTTAACGCTTACGCGCCGCCCGGTACGCCGCTGGGAAACCCTTGGCGCTGAGGATGGATACCGGGCGCATCGCACCCGCCGACCGGAGTCCGCCCCGCGGTGATCGCCGTGTCAAAACAGCTTGCGACCTTCCGGTGGATCGGCAGCGACTTGGGATCGTACTCCTTGCCATTCCCTCTGGCTCGGTTTCATTATACCTGATGGGGTGGAATTCCACAAGCTTTTACCGAAAGATTTTACGATTGATTTTCGGTGCGCGCGGTGGTATCATAAAGTTGTTGGGACGATTGATTCGTCCGTCCGCGAAGCCTCTCCCGGGCGGCCATATGCCATTCGGAAGAGGCTTTGTCTACGCTTCCGCGTCGCGGGGGCGCGACGCGGGTACGGTTTTGAAAGGAAGCGCGGGGATGTATCCGTGATGCGGGCCGCATCAGAAGCGCGGGCTGCGTTACTGGCGCGTGCTGTGCCGGTGGCGCGGGCTGTGTCGGTGGCGCGGGCTGTGTCGGTGGTGCGGGCTGTGTCGGCGGCGCGGGCTGTGTCGGCGGCGCGCCGGAGCGCTCACGCGTCCGAGCCGTCTTTCCTGCGCAGCGGGCGCAGCGCGCCGTCCTCCTCACGGATGAGCACGTTTTGCAGCGTCTGTTCCAGATTGGCGCGGAAGCCGCCGATGTACTCCCGCCGGAGGGTATCCCGCTCGGCCTGTTCCTCCGGGGTGAGCGCCCGCTCGCGGCTGAGCCGCGTCAATTCGGAAATGCGGGCGATCCGTTCCTTTTCCATGGGTTCTCCTTTCGGTTGGGAGGTGTGTGGCGTGATTGAGGGGCGCTGGTTTCCCCAGGGGGCCGATATAAGCCAGGCGATTGCCCTGCGCCAGGCCGTTTTCGGCCGGGGCCGCGATTCGCTGGACGATCTGGCCCAGCAGGTGGTGGTGTACCGCGAAGGCGCGCCTGTATGCACGGCCCGCCTCCGCTGGGAGGACGGCCTCTTCCGCGCGGATGGGGTCTGCGTGCTTCCGGCCGAGCGCGGCAAAGGCTACGGCGATCTGCTGATCCGGCTCTTGTTGTACAAGGCGGCCACCCACGGCGGGCGAGAAGTCGCGGTGCTCAGCCCGGCCGCCGCCGCGCCTTTCTTCCTGCGCTGCGGGTTTGTCGCCGTATCGCAGGGCGATCCGGTGGAGATGCGCGCCTCCGTGGACGGGCCCTGCGCCGGTTGCCGGGGCTGCGGGGACTGACCCCCGGCCGCACGTTCGGTTGGGCGAGCCGTGTTGGATGGGTTACGCGCTGCGCTTGCGGATTGTCCGCGGGCGCGGCGCTCTTTTGATTGCGCGGGCAACGCTTCCGCGCCGCTCCGGCGATGGGTTTGCCGCGGGCGCGGCGCTCTATCGTGCGGGCGGCGTACTCGCGCCGCTCCGGTGACAGCCTTGCCCAAAAGCGGCGTTCCGGATTGCGCGGGCGGCCGCGGATACGGCCCCTGCCGCGGTTCGCTTACCAGTTGATGGGGTCCACCGTCGTGGCAAAATAGATGATATCGCTGACGCTGCGCTCGCCAGAGAGGGATTTGTCGTTGTAGATGGTTCCGCCCAGCACCAGCGTGGCGCTGTTGCCGCCGTCCAGGTTGTACGCCTGCGTGCAGCCCAGCTCCTCCATGAAATCCGCGAGGGTATCCAGCGTGACGCCCTCGCTTTCATCGCTGCGGCCGTCCACCACCACGCAGACGTACTCCAGCTCGCCCAGCTGCCCGATGGCCGCGCGCGGGTTTTTATAGTGCGGGGCAAAGCTGTATTTTTCCGGAATCTCCTGCTTGATCCCGTCGATCACCAGCGCCGGCCCGAAGCTGAAAACGTTGACGATGTTGAGCTCGCCCGAAAAGTAGAAATCCAGCATGTCCTGTTCATCGCGCCGGACAATGTGGAAATCCCCCCGGTCGTCGATCAGCAGCAGATCGTACAGGTCGCTGGTTTTCTCGCGCAGGGTTTGCCCCTGCCGGATCACCAGCCCGGACTTCCGGTCGGAAAAATAGTCCCCGTTGATCGCCAGCGCGGCGTTGTAGAACATCGCCATGGTGGTGATCTTGTTGGCTTTGCTGCCAAGCGATGTGGCAAGCCCCGTGCGAAGCTGGCTCGCGTGCTTGATGCGCACGTGCGCCACGTAAAACTCGGCGTTCTCCCGCCGCGCCTGCGTGATTTCCACATGCAGGGAGGCGTCGTAGTAGCCGTCCTCCGTGTAATCGTCGGGGTTGGTCACATACCCGGAGGAATCGTCCCAGGGCAGCGGGCTTACCGCCGTTTCCACCTGAACCTCGGCGGGGGCCGCCGCGGCTGCTGCCAGCACAAGAATGGCCAGCGACAGCGCCGTCAGGCGTAGCATCGGGTTTCGGTACAACGCGTATGCCTCCTTTACGCTTCGGGGCGGCGTCCGCCCTTCCCGGACGTTACCGTTACGCGCGCCTGCGGCCGGCAGCGGCCGTCGCGGGGCGCCGGTGCGCCGGCGGGCCGTCCGGTCCCCGCCCGCGCTGCGCTCATTCCCCGGCGATGCCGGTCGCGAAATACAGGATGTCGCTGGTCACGCGCTCGCTGCCGCCGCTGGGGCTGTTGTATACGCTTCCGTGGAAGACCAGCGTGCTGGCGCCGCCGCCGTCCAGGTTGAAGGCCACGGTGCAGCCCAGGTCCGCCATGAACTGCGCGAGCTTCTTATGCGTCACGCCCCTGCTTTGGGACTGGCGGCCGTCCACTACCACCAGCACGTAGCTCAGCTCCCCCACCTGGCCGATGGCCGTGCGCGGGCTTTTGTCCTGCGGGGCGAAGCCGTAGCTGTTGTAGACCGTCTGGGCCTGGCCGTCCATCACCAATACCGGCCCGAAGGTGAACCACTGGGCGACGTCGAAGGTCGCCAGCGCCTCGGTGATGGACGCGCGGGTAGGCTTGCGCAGGGCGTGGAAGTTGCCCTGCGTGTCGATTACCAGCATGTCCAGGTCGGTGGAGCCGGATTTGCGAAGCACCGCACCCTGCCTGACGATGTAGCCGCGGGTGCGGTACAGGTAGCCGTCGCCGTTGACGGCGACCACGGCGTTGTTGGCCTCCGCGATCACGCTGGGCGCGATTTTGACCTTTTCGCCGGGATCGCCGGAAAGGGCCGTGCGAAGCTGGCTGGGGTCGGCAATCTCCACATGCGCCACGTGGTAGATGCTGTTATCCCGCTGGATGTCCTCGATCACCACATGCAGCGTATCGTCCCGGTATTCGGTCGCGCTCAGGTAGCCGGCCTCGTCCGCGGCCGGCGCGGGGGAAAAATCCAGCGGTAAAGCCGCGCCCAGCGTAAGGCCGGGCCAAAGGCAAAAAATGGCCAACAGGGCAAACCGTCTACGCATCCGGGCATCCCATCCTTTACGGGCGCGTCCGACCGGATTCCCGCATCGCCTCCCCGCCGAATACCCAACGGCGTTGCAGGTAATAGCTCAGGAAGAACAGCAGGATGTCCACCGGCATCTTGACCAGATTGTCGTTCCAGCCCAACCACACGTGCAGGCTGCTGGTCAGCCACGCGGAGATGGCCACCACCAGCACCACCGTGCAGGCGTACCGAAAGAACGACGCCCCGGCCTTGGACCGGTTGGCGAACACAAACCCTTTGTTGAGGAAAAAATTCAGCACCGAGCTGGCCACGCGCGCCAGAAACGCCGCCAGCCCGATGCGCGCGATCACCCGCATGGGCAGAAGGCTGATGTAGCTGTTCAGGGACGGCGCATAGGCCTTGAACAGGTGGTTAAACAGCAGGTAGAGCGCGTAATCCACCACAAAGCAGATCAGCGAGGCCGTCACGAACCGGGCGAAGCGCGACAGGATCACGCGGTAGATGCGCCAGCTGTCCCGAACGGGATCGAAATGGCTGCCCTCGTTGTTGTTCTCGTACACGGTTTCGATCGGCAGCGCCCGGATGGGAACCCCGTCGATGGAGCAGTCGATCAGCTGGTTCATCTCATACTCGTACCGGTCGCCCTTGATTTTCTGAAAGCGCTCCAAGAGCGCGCGCGAAAAGCCGCGCAGCCCGGTTTGCGTATCCGTGATGCGCTGCCCGTACAGCGCGTGGAACACCGCCGTGGTGATGCGGTTGCCGGTGCGGCTCTTGAAGGGCACGTTGGCCTGCGTAAAATCGCGCGAGCCCAGCAGCAGGCCCGTGCCGTCCGCGTGCAGGGCGTCGGCCATGCGCAGCGTATCCGCCACGGTGTGCTGGCCGTCGCTGTCCGCGGTGATCACAAAGGCGCAACCCGGGCATTCCTGCGAAAGGTAGCGCATGCCGGCGCGCAACGCGTGCCCCTTGCCGCGGTTGGGCAGGTAGCGCAGCACGCGCACCACGCCCTCCCCCTCGGCCGCGAGGGGCTCGAAAACCGAGTCGAAAGCCTCGCCGGATCCGTCGTCCACCACGACGATTCTGGCGAAACCCGCTTCGCGGAGCGCCTTGACATAAGGCGCCAGCTTGTGGTCAGGCTGGTAGCTGGGTATCAGGATGGCCACGTCCCCGGCGTGATCGTTCGGCATGCGGTCTCTTCCCTTTCCTGCCCCGTTGGGGCTTTCCATGATTGATGCGGTCTGCCGGTTGAATCGCCCGGCAATGGCTGACCCTTGCCCGTGTACCGACAGGGGGCTTCATGGCCCGTGGCCGGCCGGCGGGGCTTCGCAGCCCGTTCGCGCGGCCGGCGCGAGGGCGCGCGAGCGGCACCCCGCCCCGCGAGGGGTCACGAATCGACGTAGGTATCCAGATAATCGCTCAGCAACGGCGACCAGTCCTCGCCCGTGTACCGGGCCAGCAGGGTTTCAAAGTCCGCTCGCGTGGTCAGCGCGAAGGCATACGTATCATAATAGGAAGCCAGGAATCCGTCAAGCCCGCCGTTCATGGCCAGGTCCAGCGCGCAAAGCGCCGCCGCGCCGCGGTTGTAAACCACGATGCCGTACTCGGTCAAATCCCCGAAGTAATCCAGCGGGCTGCCGGGCGTCACACCCTGGGGGATGGTCAGGCGCATGGCGGTATCCACCAGAGCGTATTGCAGCGAATCGCGCGCGTCCCTGCCGTATCGCGTTTCCCAGTAATCCAGCAGGGAGAACTGGGCCAGCGCCTCGTCCTGCCACGCCTGACGCACGGGATCGCTGCCCACGGCGGCGTACCACCACTGGTGGGCCACCTCGTGCGCCACCAGCTGTTCCAGCGTTTCGCCCCCGGCCTTGATCTTCGCCGACCCGATCAGCGTCAGGGCCGGATACTCCATGCCGCCCAGGGGGAAATCGGCCTCGCACAGCGTGAGCGTCTGGTAGGGATAGGCCCCGTAGCGAGCGTCATAGCAGGCGAGCGCCTGCGCCGCGTAGCGCAGGAGGGTGCGCGCGTCGTCGGCGGCGCGCGCGTAAACCGTAAGCAGCACGCCGTTTTGCGCGGTTTGCGCGGATCTCGTTTCCCGGCTGATGCAAAGGGCAAAATCGCGCACGGCCGGCGCGGCGAAGCGGGTGATCACGGCGCCCTCCGCCGCCGCTTCCGTGGTGGAAACGCCGGTGCCGGCCACGGCGTAGCCTTCCGGCGCGGTAACCGCCACGGTATAGTTGCGGCACTCGCTCACAAATGGATCGCCGATGGAGCCGTAGGCGTCGTCCAGGTACGCGCCGTCCACATACGGCGAAGGGATCGCAAACGCGTTGCCCAGCGCCCAGATGCCGTCGGTCTCCCCGAAGCGGTACGCCGCCCGCGGCACGGCGAGGGTGTACCGGAGGCGGAGGATAAGCGTTTCCCCGGGGAGCCAGTCCCCGGGCAGGGTAACGCGGAGCACCGTATGGGCGTCGTCGCCGAAGGCGTAGGTTGCGCCCTGTTCGCTTCCGCCCGCCATTTGCAGCCGTGCCGAGCGAAACGTAAGCCCTCCCGGGGAAAACCCTTCCGGGTAGCACAAATCGTGCAGCTCGTCGGTGGCGGCGGGGGAGTCATCCTCGCTGCGCATGGCATTGGCGTAGGTTCGCAGCACCGCCAGCCGCTGCGTAACGCCGGTGCGGTTTTGCAGGGTCAGGGTCTGGTCCACGTCCACGGTGCGGCCCACGGGGTCGAAGGCCGCCTGAATGTCCACGGTATCCAGCCCGCGCGACGCGGCCAGCAGACGCTCGCCCGGCGGCCCGGCGACCGGGGCGGGCGACGGACGCGCGAACAGCGCGAGCGCCAGCGCGCCGCAGACGACCGCCGCCAGACCTGCCGCCAGCCACACCCGCCCCGGACGTCCGGCCATGCGCGCGCCTCCTTCAATCCGTCGGAAGTAGGAATATTATACCACGAAAATGGGTTTTCGAAAGTCCTTCGGCGCGCGGAGGCTACATTGTAACAAGTATGTGCCGCAAACGTTACGTTTTTGGCGTTGCGGGCGGCGGGAAACGGCTGCGCGGAGGCTCGCGGCGTGCGGTGGCTGCGCCGCGAGGCGGCAACGTCGGCCTGCCCGCGCGCGCTGGACGGCCCCGCGTCCGGTGCGCCGGGCTGACGCCGGCGGGCCCGGGTTCACAGCGGGCACCCTATGCCCTGCCAACGCCCATGTCGCAAGCTTACGTGCGCGCTTGTCCTTGCGCGCAGGCCCTCAGCTCGCGCGCCGGCGTTCTGCGCGCGCGTCGATCGCAGCCGCACGCCTCGGCCTGTGCCGAACCAACCGACATTTGCCTGCGCGACCCATTACGCCGTATGCAGCGGCCTGCGAAAGCCGGAGGCGTCACCGCCCCCGGCTGGGTATTCGTGAATCCCGGCGGGGCGCTGCCGTCGCTCGCCTGACCGCCCGCGGGATGGGGCTGCGGCTTCCGGCTTTGCGGGTTTGTGCCGAACCCATGCGAGGGGCTTTCACCCCCCACCCTGCCCGGAGCCTGCGACCCGGACCCCGGAAGGGCAGCCTGAGCAGCGGCGGGGAGGCCCCCGGCCGGATATTCGTGAATCCCGGCGGGGCGCTGCCATCGCTTGCCTGACCGCCCTTCGGGCGGTTCGCCCGCCCGCGGGATGGGGCTGCGGCTTCCGGCTTTGCGGGTTTGTGCCGAACCCATGCGAGGGGCTTTCACCCCCCCACCCTGCCCGGAGACTGTGACCCGGACCCCCGGAAGGGCAGCCTGAGCTGCGGCGGGGAGGCCCCCGGCCGGGTATCCGATCAGAGCGCGCGGGCTACGAATCCGCCTTGGCGCCGATAACCGCCTTGATGCGGCGCACGCCCGAGGAGGAGCTTTCTTCCTTCTGGATGGTGAAGCTTACCAGCTCGGCGGTGTTTTCCGCATGGGGGCCGCCGCAGATTTCGCGGCTGAAATCGCCCATGGTGTACATTTTGACCTTCTCGCCGTACTTGCTTTCGAAAAGGCCGATGGCGCCCAGCGCCTTGGCCTCGGCCACGGTGGTTTCCACATGGCTGATGGGGACGGCGGCGGCGATGGATTCGTTGACGAGCTTCTCCACCTCGGCGATCTCCTCCCTGGTCATCTTGCGGCCGAAGGAGAAGTCGAAGCGCAGGCGCTCGGCGGTGATGTTGCTGCCCTTCTGGGCCACTTCCGGGCCCAGCACCTTGCGAAGGGCCGCGTGCAGCAGGTGCGTGGCGGTGTGCAGACGCGCGGTCTGCTCGCTGTGGTCGGCCAGGCCGCCCTTGAACACCGCGTCCGCGCCCGCGTGGCTGTTTTCCTGATGCCTGCGGAAGCACGCCTCGTAGCCTTCCCTGTCCACGGTCAGGCCCTTTTCGCTGGCGAGCTCCAGCGTCATTTCCACGGGGAAGCCGTAGGTATCGTACAGGTGGAAGGCGCTTTCGCCGTCGATCACCGTGCCCTCCAGCCGGGCGGCGATCTTCTCAAACTCGTGGTTGCCCTGCCGGAGGGTCTTGTCGAACCGGTTTTCCTCCAGCGCGAGCTGCTCCAGCACGAAAGCCGCGTTGCGCGTGAGCTCCGGGTACACGGTTTTGTACTGTTCCACGATCACCTTGGCGATTTCGCCGGTGAAGCCTTCGGGCAGGCCCAGTTCCATGCCGTAGCGCACCGCGCGGCGGATCAGGCGGCGCAGCACATAGCCCTGCCCCACGTTGCTGGGACCCATGCCCCGGTCGTCGCCCAGGATGAAGGTGGCGGTGCGCAGGTGATCGGCCACGATGCGGAACGCCTTGGTCACCGTATCGCTTTCCCCGTACGTTTTGCCGGACAGCTCGGCGATCTTGCCCAAAATGTTTTCAAACAGGTCGGTTTCGTACACGCTCTTTTTACCGGTGAGCACGCAGATGGTGCGCTCCAGCCCCATGCCGGTGTCCACGTTCTTTTTCGCCAGCGGCTCAAACGCGCCGTCCTGGGTTTTGTTGTACTGCATGAACACGTCGTTCCAGATTTCCAGATACCGGCCGCAGGAGCAGGCGGGGGAACAATCCGGCCCGCAGGGCGCCTTGTCGGTGATGATGAACATCTCGCTGTCCGGACCGCAGGGGCCTGTCAGGCCCGCGGGGCCCCACCAGTTGTTCTCCTTGGGCAGGAAAAAGATGCGATCCTCCGCCACGCCGCAATCCCGCCAGAGCCGGGCGCTCTCCTCGTCGCGGGGGCAGTTTTCGTCGCCCGCGAACACGCTGAAGGCCAGCCGCTCCTTGGGCAGCCCCAGATATTCGGGGCTGGTGAGGAACTCCCAGCTCCACGGGATCATCTCTTTTTTGAAATAGTCGCCCAGCGACCAGTTGCCCAGCATCTCAAAAAACGTGAGATGGCTGAAATCGCCCACGTCGTCGATATCGCCGGTGCGCACGCACTTTTGCACGTCGGTCAGCCGCGTGCCCGCCGGATGCTTCGCGCCCAGCAGGTACGGTACCAGCGGGTGCATCCCGGCCGTGGTAAAAAGCACGGTCGGATCGTTTTCGGGGATCAGCGACGCGCTGGAAATCACGGCATGGCCCTTGTCCTGGAAGAATTTGAGAAACATCGAGCGCAGTTCCGCGGAGGTCATGGGTTTCATGGTTTTCTCTCCTTACTCTACTCTATCGGCGCGACGGGGCGAGCCGTGGCTGATCTACCCTTGGGGTTCGCGCGCATTGCGCGACACAACATGTCATTATATCGGAAATGAAACCGGAATGTCAATAGGGACAGGGGTTTGCAGACCTCGCGGCGTTGTAGGACTACAATACAAATTGGACATCGAAGAAAAGGAATGAAGGATAAGACAAGAAGCGGTATAGTTGAGTTGTAACACACCAACAAACCGAAAGGAGCCTTACCCTTCATGAACAGCATAACACAGGACATGAGGT
>JAAYUF010000100.1 GCA_012517815.1 Clostridiales bacterium | reverse complement strand
CGGCGCGGCCCGCGCGGCCCGGCCGGGCGTGGGCCGCCTTGGATTATGCGCCCCTGCGACGGGCCGAGGCTGATCCAGGCCCAACGGAGCGCGGAAAGCCCCCTTGGCGCCCGGCGGTTTGCAGGCCGTGGCGTGCCGCGGCTTGGCGGCGCGGGATGCCCTTTCGGAAAAATGGGCATGAAATTTCTCCGTTTTTGGGTTATACTGAACGGGGATGATTTCGCGCCGACCGCCCGCGCCGCAGGAAACGGATCGGTTGCCCCGTATGAACGCAAGGAGAAGCACCGCATGGACAACATTGCCTTACGCGCGGCGACGGACGCGCTGGCGACGGCCATCCGCGAAAGCGAAGAATACCGCCGGTACCAGGCCCTCCGGGACGTTGTGATGGACAACGATACCAACAAAGCCCTGCTGACGGAGTACCGCCGTGTGCAAACCCGCCTGCAAATGGCTGCGGTGGCCGGCACCAGCGCCGCCGAGGAGGAAGTGCGGCGTTTTCAGCAGCTTTCCGCCCTGCTGTACACCAATGCCGACATGGCGCAGTATCTGGTGGCCCAACTGCGGATGCAGCAGCTGACCGGCGAGGTGTTCCAGCGCGTGGCCGACGCGGCCGGGCTGGAACTGGAACTGCCCGGGATGTAGGAGGGCGCGGCATGGCGAACGGGAACCGGGAATTCGATCACGAAACCCTGCGCGACGAACGGCAGTACGGTTTTTACTGGTACAGCGGCCTCTGGCGCGTGCTCCGGCCGGTGCTGGTCGGGCTGACGGCGCTGGTGCTGGTGTTTGGCCTGGGCACGACGCTCTACGCCGGCTTTGAGGAACGTTTCATCAGCGCGGTGGACCCGCAGGACGCCGCGGACATTTCTTTTTCCGTGACAAGCGGGCAGAGCCTGACGCGCGTGGCCAACAATCTGGAGGAAGCGGGCATCATCAAAAACCGAACGGTGTTCAAGTACTACTGCGATTTCGCCGGCCTCGGGCAGAAGATCCAGGCGGGCGACTATCAGCTCAAGCGGAGCATGAACATCTTCCAGATTGCCGACCGGCTGACCACGGGTGACGGCAAGCCGATGACCACGCTGATCACGGTCATCCCCGGCTGGTCCGTCGAGGATATCGCGGCCATGCTGCTGGAACAGGGCGTTTTCAAGGATTCGGAGGCGTTCCTCACCCTGTGCCGCACGGGCCAGGGGCTGAGCGACTACTATTTCATCCAGGACGAGCTGCAAACCAAGCGCGTGAGCGAGCGCAAGTACCTGCTGGAAGGGTATCTCGCGCCCAACACCTATGAAATTTACACCAACGCCACCCCGACCGACATTCTCAAAAAGCTGCTGGACCAGACCGACGCCGTGCTTAGCGTCGCGTGGCAGGAACGCGCCGACGAGATCGGCCTGACGATGGATCAGGCGCTCACGATGGCTTCCCTGATTGAGAAGGAAGCGAAAACCGCCGACTTCTCCAAGGTGTCGGCCGTGTTCCACAACCGTCTGAAAAGCAACATGGCGCTGGGCAGCGACGTGACCGTCCACTACATCACCGGCGAACGGCGCATGGTGCTCAGGGACAGCGACCTCGCCGTCGATTCGCCCTATAATACGTACAAGTACAAGGGCCTGCCCCTGGGGCCCATCTGCAACCCGTCCGCCAACGCGATTCAGGCGGCGCTGTATCCGGACGAAGCGTTCATCGCCGAAAAATACCTCTACTTCTGCAGCAAGGACCCCAACACCGGCGAGCTGGCGTTCAGCAAAACGCTGGAGGAGCACAACGCGGCGGTCGCCATCTACGCGCCGCTGTGGAAGAAGTACGACGAGGAGCGCGGTATCCGATGACCGGGGGCGGCCGGCCGGCCGGGCTGCCGGAACTGCTGGCGCCGGCGGGAAGCATGGAGGCGCTCCGCGCCGCCCTGCGCTTCGGCGCGGACGCAGTGTACGGGGGGCTGACCCGCTACGGGCTGCGCGCCTCGGCCGCGAATTTCACGCCCGAAACGCTTGCGCAGGCGGTGCAAGCCGCCCATGCCGCCGGCGCGCGGTTTTACGCAACGCTCAACCTCCTGCCGCTGGACAGCGATCTGGACGGCTATCTGGATACGGCGCGGCAAGCGGCGGAGGCGGGGGTCGACGCTGCGATTGTGAGCGATCTGGGCGCGGCGCTGCTCCTGAAACGGGAGCTGCCCGGCCTGCCGCTGCACATCAGCACGCAGGCCAACGTGCTCAACTCGCTGACGGCGCTGCATTTTCACGAGGCGACGGGGGCTGTGCGCGTGGTGCTGTCCCGCGAAATGAGCCTTTCGGACATCCGCGGGATGCGCCGCCGGCTGCCGGCCTCGCTGGAGCTGGAAGCCTTCGTGCACGGCGCGATGTGCGTGGCCTACAGCGGACGCTGCCTGCTGAGCGCGGCGCTCACCGGCCGCAGCGCTAACCGGGGCGAATGCGCCCAGCCCTGCCGCTGGCGGTATCAGGTAACGGAGGAACGGCGGCCCGGCGAATACCTGCCGGTGGTGGAAGGGGAGCGGGGAACCTATCTGTTTTCCGCGCCGGACCTGTGCATGCTGCCCCACCTGCCGGAGCTGATTGACGCGGGCGTCGCCAGCCTGAAAATCGAAGGCCGCATGAAAACGGCCTATTCCGTGGCGACGGTGGTTTGGGCGTACCGGCGCGCGCTGGACACGCTGGCCCGGCAGGGAGAAGCCGCCTACCGCGGCGCGGTGCCGGAGCTGATGGCGGAACTGCGCAAGGCCAGCCACCGCCAAAGCAACACCGGTTTCTATTTCGGCGAGCCGGAGCCCGCGGCCGGCGCCGGAGGCTACGAGCAGGAGATGGAGTTCGTGGGCTTCGTGTCCCGCGGCGCGGCGGCCGGCGCACCCGCCGAGGTGACGCTGAAAAACCGCTTTTTTGTGGGCGACGCGCTCGAAGCGCTGACGCCGGAGGGTCCCAAGCCCTTTACCGTG
This sequence comes from Clostridiales bacterium, assembly GCA_012517815.1. Taxonomy (GTDB): domain Bacteria; phylum Bacillota; class Clostridia; order Christensenellales; family Aristaeellaceae; genus CAXXOK01. The sequence continues at coordinate 33,615 of JAAYUF010000100.1, read as the reverse complement.
GGAGACCTGACGCTGGCTGATACGGGGGAAGCCGTCCGCACGGCGGGCGTTGCCGGCACAAGGCTGATCCTCACGTTTCCTTTTCCCGTGGACGAGGGCGATCTGCTGCGCGGGCCCAACCGCAACCACGCCAACCCCGCGCGCTAGCCGGCGGCAGAAGCAGGGGCGGCGTCCTGCGATGCCGATGCAGCCACTCTGTTTGATCGACAACGGCTCAAGGGAGGGGCGCGTGTGAAAACGCAGGAGCTTGTCAGCGCACTGTTGCGCACGGCCGATTTTGACGGCCTGTGCGAGCGCCACGCCGACGAGTTCATGGACGAAAACCTGATCGGCTACCTGCTGACGCTGATGGAACGCCACGGCGCCAGCAAGCGCGAGATGATGGAACAGGCCGATCTGGAAAAGGGCTACGCCTACCAGATTCTGCGCGGCGTGCGCAAGCCCAACCGCGATAAGCTCCTGTGCATCGCGCTGGGGCTGGGGTGCGATCTGCAGGAAACCCAGACACTGCTGAAGCTGGGCGGCCGCAACGAGCTGTACTCCCGCGTCCGCCGGGACGCGGCCATTGTGTTCTGTTTGCAGCGGCATTATTCGGTGCAACGGTGCCAAACCTTTCTGGCAAGCCGTCATTTCGATACGCTGAGGGATGAGCCATGAGCAAGGAAACCGAAGAATTTGAGCGCTTCTGTGAAACCATGGCGTCCAGCGAGCCGGAAGCCCTTCGCGGGCTCATCGACGGCTGGGAGGTGCTGGAGTGCCGCGGCAACGACGAGCATCGCGTGCTGCTCATCCGTAACGATCAGGGCGAGAAGCGCATTCTCAAGCAGTTTTCTCACAGGCAGAACGCCCGCATGCGCGCGGAGCGGGAGGCGCTCAACGAGGCGCGGGTGGACGGCATTCCCAAGCTGTTCGACTACGCCGAGGACGACCGGTTCGTCTACCTGGTGCGCGAGTACGTCGAAGGCGTCAATCTGGAGGAATGGATCGGCGAACACGGGCCGATGTCCGTCAACGAGGCCGCGCGCATCGGCGAGCAGCTGGCGGCGGTGCTGGCCCAACTGCACATGAGGCAGATCATCCACCGCGATGTGAAGCCGCAAAACGTGATCATGACCCCGGAGCACCGCGTGGTGCTGATCGATTTCGACATCAGCCGCAAATACACCCAGGGCGAGGAATACGATACCGAGTACCTGGGCACCCGCAACATCGCGCCGCCGGAACAGTTCGGATACGGGCAGACCGACGCGCGCACCGATCTTTACTCGCTGGGCGTGCTGCTGCTCTATCTGGTGACGGGCAGCTACGAACTGCGCGAAATGGGCAAACTGCCCCGGCCGCTTCGCCGGGTCGTGCGGCGCTGCACGCACTTCGCCCCGGAACGCCGCTATCAGACGGCCGCGCAGGTTCGCCACCGCCTGCGCGCGGTGGAAAACCGCCCCAAACGGCTGGCGTTTTTCGGCGCGCTGGCGGCGCTGTGCGCGGTGGGCGTGGCGGCGGGCGTGCTGTGGCTGGGCGCCGGCGCGCGCACATACCCGAGCCTTACGGTTCTGCCGGCCGAGGCCGTGGTCACCTTCCGCGAGCCCACGGTGGAAGCCTATGTGCGGGCTAAGCTTGGCAAGGGCGCGGACGAACCGCTCCGCTACGGCGAGATCAGCGACATTTCGGAAATCTACCTGTACGGCACCGTGGCCGACGGACAGTCGCACAGCCTGAAGTACATCGGCAATAAGGTGTACGCGGACGATCAGCTGATCCACAACGGCACGGTGGACGACCTGACCGATCTGCTGATGTTCCCCAAACTGCGCGTGCTGCGGCTGTTCCGCCAGCCGGTGAGCGATGTGGACGCGCTGGCGGCCCTGACCCGGCTGGAGGAGCTATCGCTGGATGAAAGTCCCAACGTCACCGACATCTCGGCCGTTTCTCAGCTGGAGTGGCTGCGCACGCTGGACATCAGCGATACGTCGGTGGGCGACATCTCCGCGCTGGCGGGCTGTCCAAGGCTCAGGCAGATCGACCTGGAACGCATCCCCTGCGAGAACTACAGCGTGCTGTCCCGCTATCATTATCTGGAACTGCTCAACGTCAACGCGGCTTCGCCCGAGGCGGTGATGGCGGCCGTCAGCGGCAAGATGATCGACTACCTCTGGCTGGACCATTCGGGCCTGACGGATATCGGCCCCTTCCTGCGCGCGGAAGGGGTGGAGCAGCTGCACGCGAAAAACAACGAAATCCGCTCGCTGGAGGGCATCGACGCGCTGACCATGCTGGAGTATGTGGACGTGGCCTATAACCCTGTGGAGGACCTGAGCCCCGTGCTGTCCCTGCCGCGGCTCAAGGCGCTGCGCATCGACCGGAGCATGACGGCCGCGTGGGACGCCATCAAGGATCGCGCGACGTTCCGGATCGAGTGGCAGGAGTAGCGCCGGAAGGCTTCTTTGGGGGCGACGCCGGAAAGCCTCGCCACAGGAGGGGGCCGCAAACGGCCGGCGCCTGCGGATGCCGATTCCTGCAGGCGAGCCCCGCCGTGCCGGGCCGGCCGGCTGCCGCGGGCAGACGACCGGCCCGGCAGGGAAGCTTTCCGGCATGGCAAACGGCGCGGGCGATAGGGCCCCGCGCCGTTTGCGGTTATTGCCGGTTGCTCCCGGTCGAAGGCGGGCGGCCTTTCGTGCCGGTTGCCCGCGAACGTTGGCTTGCGTTATTGGCCGTCTCGCCGGCTGATCGCCGCGCCGATAAACGAGCGGAACAGCGGGTGCGGGCGGTTGGGGCGGCTTTTCAGCTCCGGATGGAACTGCACGCCCACAAAAAACGGATGGTTGGGAATTTCCACGATTTCCACCAGGTTGCGGTCCGGGTTGCGGCCCGCGACCACCATGCCGCCGGTGATGAACCGCTCCAGGTACTCGTTGTTAAACTCGTAGCGGTGGCGGTGACGCTCCCAGATGTCGGTGGTGCCGTACGCCTTTTCGCTTTCGGTGCCGGGGGCGATCAGGCAGCGGTACTTGCCCAGCCGCATCGTGCCGCCCAGGTTTTTCAAGTCCTGGTCGGGCATCAGGTCGATCACCGGATAGGTGGAGTGCGGGTCCACCTCGGTGGTATGCGCGTCGCGCATCTCCAGCACGTGGCGGGCGAACTCGATCACCGCCATCTGCATGCCCAGGCAGAGTCCCAGGAAGGGCAACCCGTTTTCCCGCGCGTACTGGATGGCGTTCATCTTGCCTTCCAGCCCGCGCGCGCCAAACCCGCCGGGCACCACCAGGCCGTCCGCGCCCGCGAGGCGCTCCTCGACGTTTTCGGGCGTCACGTCCTCGGCGGCGATCCAGTTGATTTTCACCTTGACGCCGTGGAAAATGCCGCCGTGGGTCAGGGCTTCCACCACGCTCAGGTAGGCGTCGGGCAGTTCCACATATTTCCCCACCAGCGCGACGGTCACGCTGGTTTCGCTCTGCATCTGGCGCTGAACCATCGCCCGCCACTCGGTCAGGTCGGCCTCCCTGTCCGGCAGGCCCAGAAGCTTGACCACCTGCTCGTCCAGCCCTTCGTTGTGCAGCAGGAGGGGCACTTCGTAGAGGCTGCGGGCGTTCAGGTTCTGGAACACGCGCTCCACGGGGAGGTTACAGAACATGCTGATCTTGGCGCGCAGGTCGTAGGGCAGCTCGTGATCGGCGCGGCACACGAGGATATCCGGCGCAATGCCGATGCCGCTCAACTCCTTGACGCTGTGCTGGGTAGGCTTGGTTTTAAGCTCCCCCGCGGCGTTGAGGTAGGGGACCAGCGTCACGTGCAGGTACAGGCAGTTTTCGCGGCCCACTTCCGCGCGCATCTGCCGGATGGCTTCCAGAAAGGGCAGGCTTTCGATATCGCCCACCGTGCCGCCGATTTCGGTGACCACCACATCCGGGGCGTTCTCCGCGCGGCTGACGGCGAGAATGTTGCGCTTGATCTCATTGGTGATGTGCGGGATCACCTGAATGGTCGCGCCCAGGTATTCGCCGCGGCGCTCGCGGTCGATCACGGTCTTGTACACGCGGCCGCTGGTCACGTTGCTGGCCTGCGTGAGGCTCTCGTCGATGAAGCGCTCGTAATGGCCCAGGTCCAGGTCGGTTTCGGCGCCGTCGTCGGTCACGAACACCTCGCCGTGCTGGTAAGGGTTCATGGTGCCGGGGTCGACGTTCAGGTACGGGTCGAATTTCTGAATGGAGACCCTGAGCCCTCTGCTCTTGAGCAAACGGCCCAGCGACGCGGCCGTAATCCCCTTGCCCAGCGAGGAAACGACGCCGCCCGTCACAAAAATGAATTTTGTATCCATATCCGAAGTCCCGCCTCCTTCGTGAAATCAAACATTCCTAATTGTATCAAAAAAACCGGCCGGCCGTCAAGACGGTAAGCCGATTTTTTTCTGCGCTGAGCCCGGAACAGAGGCGGCGAGCGTGTTTCCCCGCGGAGGAACCAGTCGCGGGGGCATGCCGCACTTGCGGGAAGCTTCCGCCTACTCCCGGGCCGCGGGCACCGGGCACACGGGCACGTTGGCCTGCCCGACCTCGTTGGCCTTGGTCAGCGCGATCTTGGTGACCACCGGGCCGATCAGCTCGTAGATGAGCGTGGCGGCCAGCACAATCGCCTGTATCTGGTGGCCGAATTCCGGCAGCTTGATAAAGGTGAGCTGCGCCATGCCGATGGCTACGCCCGCCTGCGGGATCAGCGTCAGCCCCAGATATTTTTGCACGTTGGGGTGCGCCTGCACCAGACGGGAGCCGACGGCCGCGCCCAGCCACTTGCCGACGACGCGCATCACGATGTAGCAGACGCCCACCAGCCCCACGGTGGGCAGCACGCTCAGGTTCAGGTCCGCTCCGGACAGCACGAAGAACAGCAGGAACAGGGGCGGCGTGAACCGGTCGGTCTGCTCCACGATCACGTTGGAAACAGGGCAGAGGTTGGTCATGACCGCGCCCAGCATCATCAGGCACAGGAGGCTGGAGAGGTTCCACCGGTCGCACAGCGCCAGCGCCAGGAAGATAAACCCGATGGTCAGCGCGAGCTTGTTGCCCCGGGAAGCGAAGAAGCGCGCGACGTAGCTTAACACTAAGCCAAACGCTGCGCCCAGCCCCAGTGAGAAGAGGATCTCCAGCAGGGGCTCCAGAAGCATGTGACTCACGGTTACCGCCTCGCCGCGGGCAAAGGCCTGCGCGATGCTGATGGAGATGGAGTAGGCGATCAGGCCGACGGCGTCGTCCATCGCGACCACGGGCAGCAGCATTTCGCTGACCGGGCCGCGCGCCTTGTACTGACGGATAACCATCAGCGTCGCCGCGGGGGCCGTGGCGGCCGCGATGGAGCCCAGCGCGATGCACATGGGCAGGCTGAAGCCGGGCAGCTTCAGGGCGTAGCCCAGCAGCAGCGCCGCGTCCACCAGCACAACGGCGGTCAGCGCCTCAAAGCAGGAGATGACAATGGGCTTCACGCCGATTTTCCGAATATAGTTGAGCTTGAACTCCGCGCCGATGGAGTAGGCGATAAAGCCCAGCGCCACTTCCGTAATGATGGAAAGCGAATCCGCGGTTTCCTGCGTGATCAGCCCCAGCACCGAGGGGCCGACCAGCAGGCCGCCCACCAGAAAGGCCGTGACGTTGGGCAGGTGAACAAGTTTGGCGAAACGGCTGAAAAACAGGCCCACGCCGATGGCGAGAGCCAGTACGAGGAGGGTGCTCATGGGCGGCAGTCCTCCATCCCTTCGGTGTAAAGGGCGGGCACCGCAAACAGGATGCCGGTGTCGGGGCGGTGGATGCCTCCGGTCACATCATTGATGATGCCGCGCACCTTCTCCGCCTGATGATCTTCCAGCACCATCATCAGCGTTTTGCTGCCGTTGCGCTCGGGATCGAACAGGTGGCGCAGGGCGCCGAACATCGGCGCGTCGTCGCCGCTTTTGTCCAGCACGCGCATCATACCGGTGCTTTCCAGAATGGTCGCGCCGCGCACGCCGCTTTCCAGCAGCTTTTCCAGCAGCGGTTCCAGGCATTCGGTTTTGTTGAGAACCAGAAACAGCACTTGCATACCATCGCCTCCGGGATTGTTTTGGCGGCGGATAGGTTATCCGGAGCCGTACCATATGATAGTCCTCCTTCCCTGAAAACGCAAGCAACGGCGAAAAAAACCCGCAACCGTACAGAAAAGCGCGGCGGAAGGGGGCGGGGATTCCCCGCCTGCCCGCGCGGACGTCGTTACATCGCAATCAGACAGGCTCAAAAGCTCGGGGATTCGCCGCCTGCCCGCGCGGACGGGCAAAACAGGCGAAAGCGTTTGTTTACAAGCGTTTGCCGGTGTAGCCGCTGCAAGGGGGAGCGGGCAGCGCCCGCGCGCCGGGGCAACCCGACAAAGGCGCAGGCAACGACGGACCGCATGCCTGAATGGCTTTGCGCCTGCGCCCGCACGCCAGAACAATCGCGGCAACAACGCCGTGACAGGCTCGCCGGAAATGCGGCTTCGCGCCCGCGCCCGCAGGGGCACCCGCGGGAGGCGGCGACGCGAGCCGCACCCGGCCGCGGGGGCGTTTGTTACAGCGAATCCTTGCGGAAAAAACGCTGACTGTGCTATAATACGAGGAAAGGCGCACGCGGCCTTGCCGCGTGCGCGTCGACGCGGCGAAAGGCGGTCGTCTTTCGCGGAAGGAGCATGATCGTGAGGATACGCCGGTGGTTCGCCACAGCGCTGGTGCTGGCCGGGTTGACGATATGCGGCGCCGCCTTCGCCGGGCAGACGGTGGCGCTGGACGACATCGGCCTTCGATACGCGGCGGGCGACGGCGAGGCGCTGGCCACGCGCGCGGGCGCCGACGCGCGGGCGCTCACCGCGCTTGGCGTGGATGCCGATACGCTGCACGGCGCGATGATCCGCGACGGCCTCTACCTGATTTCCATCCTGCCGGACGGCCGGCAGTTTTCCCTCGGCGTGGACGAGAAACCCGCAGGGCTGGCCTGCGTAAACCAAGCGGAGATGACCGCCGCCGACAAGGAAGTCTTTTTGCAGCAGCTGGCGCGCCGCGGCGGCTACGGCAGCGCCGCCTGGAAGCAGGACGGTTACGCGCTCTTTTCCTCCAGCGCGGAGGCGCAGAACGGCGGCGCCCTCAGCTATGCCGACCTGTCCCTGTCGACCCTGTACCTGGATCAGGTGCTTACGTTCCGTACCGAGCTGATCGGCCGGGAAGCCGCGCAGACGGATACCGACCTGCTGGTGGCGGCGGCGGAGCGGACGCTGCGGCTGGGCGCGAAAACCCAGCCCGCCGCCGAGGAAACCGAGCCGCAGACACTGACTCTTCCCGCCGTGGAGGTGCCTTCCGCGACGGCCGCGTTCACCTACGGCGCGCAAAACTGCGACCTCACGCTGGACCCCGTGGCGGGGACGATCGGCGTGACCCGCTTCACCCTTTCCGGCGTCACGCTGCCGGGCGCGTACCTCCGGTACGCCGTCAACGGGAAAACCAGCTCGCGCATCACCGCGGACGATGCCGGCGCGTTCAGCGTGACCGTGCCCAACCTCAACGGGGACGAGCAAAACGAGATCCGGCTGACCGTTTACAAGGGCGACCTGAAAACCGTGGTCGATTTCACCGTGACGGTGGACTGGCAGCTTTCTCCGCTGGTGCTGGAAACGGTGGGCGACATCGCGCAGGACGAGGTGACCCTTCGCGGGCTGACGCTGCCCGGGGCCACCGTGAAGCTGACGGCCGGGCGAGGCGTGGGCCGCATCACGGTGGGCGAGGACGGCGCCTTTATGGTGACGCTCCGGCTGACCCATCTGGGCGAAAACGAGTTCACCCTGCAGGCGCAGGCCGCCGGCTACCACCGTAACGACGTTACCCTGAGCGTGACGCGCATGGAAAGCGCGGCGGACACGATCGACCGCCTGCAGCGTCTGGCGCGGAGCGTCCCGTATGAGAAGCTCCTCGCCAGACCCGCCGCCTATGCCGATCGGGTGGTCGAACTGGGCGGCACGGCGTCGAAGCTGCGCTATCAGGACGGCGCGCCGTCCTTCGTACTGACGACCGACAGCGGCGACGGCTACGCCGTGAGCTGCGACAATCTGCTGGCGGTCACCCAGGGCATGGCGATCCGGCTGCTGGGCACGCTTAGCGGCGCCGTTTCCGGCGACGGGTATCCCGAAGTGACGTTGGGGGCGATTCTCCCATGACGGTTTCGACCAAAGGATGGTGCACCATGCGCAAATGGATTCCCTGTGCGCTGCTCGCGCTGGCGCTGCTGCTTTTGCCGGCGGCGCCCGCGGCGGCGGAAACCCGCGTGCTCGATACGCTGCTTGCGTCGGTGGATATTCCCGACACCTACGTGACCCTGACGCCCGACAACGTATCCACCTACGCGGACTGGCTCCAGGCCCGGGGACAGTCCTCCGAAACCGTCACCAACGATATGCTCGCCCGCGGCGTGCTGCTGCAGTGCTGGAGCGAGGACGGCGAGACCTGCATTGAGCTGACCGCCGTGCAAAACGACAAGACCCTCAACATTTTCGACGTGAACGAGCAAAGCTCTTCCGTGCGCGCCGCCTACCGCCTGAGCCATTATCCCAACAACGACTTTCTGGATCAGGGGTACGAGTTTTCCACCGCCAACTGGAAAAACACGACCAACGGCCGTTTCCTCATCCTGCGCTACATCCTGCGGGATAACGGGCAGGTGGACCATCACGGGCTGATGCGCCGCACCATCCGCAACGGGTATGAGATTACCTTCGACATGCGCGTCTACGGCCGCAGTATCACCAACAAGGACAACACCGCGCTCAACCGCATCTGGGAAACGTTCAACTTCATCGAAATCCTGCCTCTGCCCGCCGCCGCGCGCGCGAAGGTGAACATCACCGAGGCGCCGCCCGCGGAAACCAACGAGGCGAGCTTCAGCCTCGCCGGCACGGCCGCGCAGGGGGCTACGTTTACCGCCGTGGTCATGGGGCTCAGTTACCCCGACCCCATGGTGACCAGCGTGGAAGTGGGCGCGTCCGGCAAGTTCAACCTGCCCATCAAGCTGCCCAAGGAAGGCGTGTTCATGGTCACCGTGACCGCCGAATATCAGGGCGAGGACGTGATGGAGCTGGCCTATCCCGTCACTTACCAGCGCACGCTGCTGACGGTCAACGTGACCACCGCCGTGCCGGAAGTCGTAACCGGCGACGCCTTCTCGATTCTGGGCACGGCCACCCCGGGCGCGCAGATTCAGGTTTTTATCAACGACGAGGCCTTCGACCGCAAGAAGGTGACCACGGCCGGCCGGTTCAAGATCGATCTGGATACGTCGGACGAGGGCGTCTACAACGTGGTGCTCGCCTTCAGCAAGGCCGGGCTGGCGGACCGGCGCGTGAGCTACACGTTTACGCGGCAGTGGACCGAGGAAGACATGGCCAGGCAGCTGGCCGGCGAGGCCATCAAGCCCTCCTACGCCACGCTGGTCAAGAAGATCGACGGCTACGACGGCCGCATCATGGGCTACAAGTGCTACGTGGTAAGCACCGTGCAGGCCGGGGATGAGTGGCTCATCAAAATGGCGCTGACCAAGAAAGCCTCCGGCTACAGCGGCATCATTCTGGTGACGACCGGCGAGGAGCCCGACGTGCAGCCCGACCAGCGCGTGATGATGTACGGCCGCTCCGTCGGGATGGCGGTATCCGGCGACGGCGGCGACGCCGAGGACGGGACGGTTGCGGAATCCTACCCCTGCTTTGAGCTGCTGCTGCTGAGCAACCTCTAGCGGAGGCCGGCTTTGGGGTGCGCGGCGCGGAAAAGGCGCGCGCGTGGCACCGGCGCAACGAACAACAGAAAGCAAGCCAAGCACGCCGCCGCGGGCCCGTCAGCGCCCGCGGCGGCGTTTGCGCGCCTTGCGCCGCGGGATGGCTTGCTTGTGGTTTGGCGCGTTTGCGTGTATACTGACACCGAAACGGACGATAGGATGGTGCCCAATGGCATTTTTACCGACAACCCGCGAGGAGTGCGACCGCCTGGGCTGGGATGCGCCCGATTTTGTGCTGGCGGTCGGCGAGGCGTATGTGGATCACCCCTCCTTCGGGCAGGCGATCATCAGCCGCGTGCTGGAACATGCGGGTTACCGCGTGGCGATGCTCTGCCTGCCGGAATACCGCGACGCGGAGGATTTTAGGCGCTTCGGCCGCCCGAAGCTGGGGTACCTGGTGACCGCCGGGGTGATCGACAGCATGGTCAACCATTACACCGTAGCGAAAAAGCGCCGCAACACCGACGCGTACGCCCCCGGCGGCCAGCCCGGCCTCCGGCCCGACCGCGCGACCACGGTCTACTGCAACCGCGTGCATCAGGCGTACCCGAACCTCCCCGTGCTCATCGGCGGGGTGGAGGCGTCCCTGCGCCGGTTTTCCCATTACGATTACTGGGACGACAAGGTGCGCCGCAGCCTGCTGGTGGATACCGCCGCCACGCTGCTATTGTACGGCATGGGCGAGCGCACCGTGCTGGCCGCCGCGGACTGGCTTCGCCGCGGAATGCCGCCCGAGGAGCTGCCCGCCCTGCGCGGTTGCTGCTACATGGCCAAGGAGCCCCCGGCGGACGCCATCCTCCTGCCCGGGCATGCGGAGGTCGCCGCCGAGAAAACCGTCTACGCCCGCGCCTTTCAGATGGAGTACGAGGAGCAGGACGCCGTGCGCGGCCATCGCCTGTGCCAGCAGCAGGACACGCAGCGCTACCTGGTGCAAAACGAGCCGGCCGCGCCGCTGAGCCGGGAAGAGCTGGATGCGGTATACGCCCTGCCCTACGAGCGCAGCGCGCACCCGATGTACGACAGGCTGGGCGGCGTGCCCGCGCTATCGGAGGTGCGGTTTTCCATCTCCGCCACGCGCGGCTGTTTCGGCAGTTGCAGCTTTTGCGCGCTCACGTTCCATCAGGGGCGCGTGGTCACCTCCCGCAGCGAGGATTCCATCGTCAACGAGGCGCGGGAACTCACCGCGCTGCCGGATTTCAAGGGCTACATCCACGATATCGGCGGGCCGACCGCCAATTTCCGCGAGCCCGCCTGCGATCGGCAGCTGAAAAACGGCTGCTGCAAGAACCGGCAATGCCTGTATCCCTCGCCTTGCAAGCATCTGCGGGTTAGCCATGAGGAGCTGGTGCGCATCCTCCGGCGCGTGCGAACCCTGCCGCGCGTTAAAAAGGTGTTCATCCGCTCGGGCGTGCGGTTTGACTATGTGATGGCGGACAAGGATCCGACCTTCCTGCAGGAGCTGTGCCGCTACCACGTAAGCGGGCAGCTCAAGGTCGCGCCGGAGCACGTCAGCCCCGCGGTGCTTGCGCGGATGGGCAAACCGGGACGCGATGTGTACGACGCGTTCGTGCGCCGCTACGAGGAGCTCAACCGAAAGCTGGGTTTGCAGCAGTATCTGGTGCCCTACCTGATGAGCAGCCACCCGGGCAGCACCCTGGCGGACGCCGTCGCGCTGGCGGAATACCTGCGCGATACGGGCTACCAGCCCGAGCAGGTGCAGGACTTTTACCCGACGCCGGGGACGCTGAGCACCTGCATGTACCATACGGGGCTTGATCCGCGCACCATGGAGCCGGTGTACGTGCCCAAGACCCCGCACGAGAAGGCGATGCAGCGCGCGCTGCTGCAATGGCGCAACCCGGTCAACCGCGAACTGGTGCGCGAGGCGCTGCGCCTGAGCGGGCGCGAGGACCTGATCGGCTTCGGGCGGGAATGCCTCGTGCCGCCCCGCGACAGCCGGGAAGGCGCACGGGCCCGAAACGGCGCGGAACGAAGGGATGGCGGCGTGCATTCGGCGGGTTCGTGGCAGACAGCCAGGCACAAAGCAAGGCCCGGTCCGGCATCCGCGCCGAAGGGGCGCGCCGGGGGAACGGAAACGGCGTCGCGCCCGACCCGACATGCTGGCGATCCCGCCGCCGGAGCGTGGCGGACGGACGAGAGAGCCCGGAAACCGCGGCCTGCGCCGCAACCGGGCCACGCGCCCCAAGCGACGGCCGGCCGCACCCACGGGCACGCAAAAGGGATGCGCCGGAAATAGCCGCGAGCCATCAGGCCCTGCGAATACAGGAAAAACGGCGCGCCTCCCGGAGAGGCGCGCCGTTTGGCTGTTGCGAAGGGTTGCGGTCATCCGCGGGAGCGGAGTTTTGCCCCGCGGTTATTCCGCGAGATCGGCAGGGTCGTAGTTCAGGCGCGAGGAATACTGCACGGTAAGGTTTTCCTCATACATCCGATTCAGGGAAAGCGAAACGCGTGCGTCCGCGGTCGTCCAGCTCGCGTCCAGCGTGCCCCACTCCACATAGGCGCTCACGGCTTCCTCGCCAAAGGGGTCTGCGTCGGGCGCGCCAAGCGTGGCGGTCATCGCGGCCAGCACTTGCCGGAAGGCGGCGATACCGTGCTCGGGCGAAGAGAGCACGAAACCGACCTCCGTCAGCCGGTCCGCCTTGAGGCTGTTGTTGCGGTCGACCTGCACGCTCAGGCTGTCGGCCGTCAGATCGGTACCCGGGATCGTCACGCCGCCGTAACGGTATTCCACCGCGCCGTTGCCGTAATCCTCGGTATCGGGCGTCAGGCTGCCAAGCGTGGCGTCCGCCTCCAGGGCGGCCGTTACCTGTTGCGGGCTCATGCCCATTTGCAAACCGAAGGGCAGCGCGGTTCCTTCCGCCAGGGACGCGGCGGGCAACAGCAGCGCCAGCGCCAGCAGCAGGGCAACCGGATGATAACGACGATTCCGCATGGGATACGCCTCCTTACTGCGCGGCTGTACCGCGCCCAACGTTTGAGCGGACTTACACCGCGGATCCCGTGAATCCATATCCCGATGATACGGCGGGGCCGGAGAAAAGTCAATCGCCCGGCGCGCGGATACTTGTAACATTCGCATGTTACGCTTTTGTTACTCCGCCTGTTGTATCCTGTGACTGTAGTATGCGGGAAGCACGGCGGCTGTGTGATTCCTGTGTTAAGCGAACGGATAGGAAGGAGAAACTCATTATGAAAAAAGGACTTGCGCTTCTGCTGGCCTGTGCGGTTCTGTCGTTGGGCGTCGCTGTCGCGGAGACGCCCGCCGCTCAGCACTACACCGTAACGTTCCTGGAGAATCCCACCACCGGTTACACCTGGAGCTTCGGCGTGAGCGACGCGACCATCCTCACCGTAACGGATAACGGCTTCACGGCAGCCGCCAACCCCGACGGCGCGGAAGGCGTCGGCGGCACCCACAGCTGGACGATGACCGGCCTGGCCGAAGGCGACGCCACCGTTACCTTTACGCTGGGGCAGGGCTGGGAAGGCGGCGAAACGACCGATTCGATCGTCTACACGCTGCATGCGGACGCCGACAAGATGCTCACCCTGAAGGGCGTCGTGGGCATCCCGGAGCTGTACACCCCCGGCGAAACGGCCGTGGTGCTGACCGAGAATCCGACCACGGGCTATCAGTGGGCTTATCAGGCCAGCGCCGAAGGCATCCTGACCCCCGGCCGGGACGCGTACCTGACGCCCGATGAGCTGCACCCGGAAACCGAACCCCTGATGGGCGAGGGCGGCGTGCACGTCTGGTCCTTCTCGGGCGCGGCCCAGGGGGATGTGACCCTCACCTTCAGCTACGCGCGCTCCTGGGAAGCGGGCGTGGAGCCGGAAGCGACCGTCACCTACACCTACCATGTGGACCAGGACCTGAACGTGACGATGACCGAGATCGGCGGCGATTATGAGGCGTACGATCCGCTGCTGGGCGAGGCGGAAGCGGAGTAGCGGGCGGCACGATACGCCCACCGGCACGTTTGCGGACCAATCCATCGAATAGAGCGGGCCGTACCCGGGTGATCCGGGTACGGCCCGCTTTGGCAGGACGGGGCAATGTTTCGCCGGGTTGCGGGAACGCCGGCTTCGCCTTGCGGCGGGCCGGACCTTTCGCGTCGCCCTTCGCGCTTTTCTCCGGCGGCTGTATGATCCGGTATCAAATCATGAACCCTTCCCTCTCTCGGTATTTTCTCCCGCAACTTCGTGCGAAAGCTCGGCGTGGCGGCGCTGCGCTTTTGCTTCCGCGCCCCGTCGCAGAAGAAATCCGCTTTCGCGCCGGAAGGCATCCATGCAAGGAAACCCCTTTCCGGCGAGAGCCTGCGCTTCCGCAAGCCCGACCCCCGGCCACGCGTTGCAATTTGGGCTTCGGGGGCGTATAATATGAAATTGTGAATCTTTGAATGCGGATACCGTATAAGGAAGTGAACCCATGAAGCTGGGAATCGTCGGCCTGCCCAACGTGGGCAAAAGCACGCTGTTTAACGCCATCACACGCGCCGGGGCGCAGGCGGCCAACTACCCCTTCTGCACCATCGAGCCCAACACCGGCGTGGTGCCCGTGCCCGACCGCCGGCTGGATGCGCTGGCCGCGATGTTCAGCCCCAAGAAGGTAACGCCCGCCGCCGTGGAGTTTGTGGATATCGCGGGGCTGGTGAAGGGCGCCAGCAAGGGCGAGGGGCTGGGCAACAAGTTTCTGTCGCACATCCGCGAGGTGGACGCCATCGTGCATGTCGTGCGGTGTTTTGAGGATGAAAACGTGATCCACGTCGACGGCAGCGTGGACCCCGCGCGCGATATCGAGGAGATCAACCTCGAGCTGATCTTTGCCGATCTGGAAACCGTGGGGCGCCGCACCGACAAGGCTTTGAAGCTGGTCAAGTCCGGCGACCGGAAGGCTTCGGCGGAAGGCGAACTGGGCACGCGGCTCCGGGAGCATCTGGAATCCGGGCGGCCCGCCCGCACCCTGCCCATGACCGAGGAGGAGCAGGAAACCCTCGGCAGCTGGTTTTTGTTGACCGACAAACCGGTGATCTACGCCGCCAACATCGCTGAGGAGGACGTGGGCAAGCCCGCGGAGGCACTGCCGCTGGTGGCGAAGGTCGCCGCCATCGCCGTGGCCGAGGGGGCGGAGGTGTTCACCATCAGCGCCCGCATCGAGGAAGAAATCGGCGACATGGACCCCGCGGAAAAGCAGGAGTTTCTGGAGGCGATGGGCATCGGCCAGAGCGGGCTGGATCGCCTGATTCAGGCCAGCTACCGGCTTTTGGGCCTCATCTCCTTCCTGACGGCGGGCGCGGACGAGTGCCGCGCGTGGACCATCGCCGAGGGCACCAAAGCCCCGCAGGCGGCCGGCAAGATCCACACCGATTTTGAGCGCGGCTTTATCCGCGCGGAAATCGTGCCTTTTGAGACGCTGGTCGAGCAGGGCGGCATGAACGCCTGCAAGGAAAAGGGCCTGGTGCGCAGCGAGGGCAAGGACTACGTGATGAGGGACGGCGACGTGGTGCTGTTCCGCTTCAACGTCTGAGGAGGCCGCATGAGCAGGATATCGTTCTTTTTCAAACGGCTGGTGCGCATGGATTTCCGCAAGATGTGCAAGACCACCGGCTTTCTTGCGAAGCGCAGCGGTAAAAGCCGCCTGTGGCTCCTGTGCGATATGCTCCGTTGCGCGGTTACCTTCAACGCGGGTTATATGGATTACAAGATCGCCGAGATGTACCGCCTGACCGACGCGCAGAAGCGGACCGTGATCACGCGCGGGCTGAGCAATACCATCGTGCGCCGCATGAACGACAAAGCCTACTGGCATCTGTTTGACGACAAGGCCAGCTTCAACGAGCTGTTCAAGGAAAGCATCGGGCGGGACTGGCTGAAAATCTCCCCCGATACCACGCCGGAACAGTGGAAGGCGTTCCTCGCCGCCAACGGGGATATCATCGCCAAGCCGCTGGAAGGCAGCAGCGGGGTGGGTATCGAGCGCTTCACCCGGGAGGACTGGCAGGGCCGCGAGGAAGCCTTCCTTGCGGAGCTGCGGGGCAAGGGCATCGGCATTGTGGAGGAACGCGTGGTGCAGCACCCCGAGATGATGCGCCTGTGCCCGACCTCGGTCAACACCATCCGCATCGCCACCCTGCTGGGAGACCGCAGGCAGGGCGTGGTGTACGCCTTCCTGCGCATCGGCAACGGCAGGGTGATGGATAACGTCGACTGCGGCGGCATGGCCGCCCGCGTGGATCTGAAAAGCGGCAAACTGCTGACCGTCGGCGCGGACAAGGCCGGCAACACCTATGAAACCCACCCCATGACGGGCACGCCCATCGTGGGCTTTCAGGTGCCCTATTTCCGCGAGGCGATGGAGATGTGCCTTGCCGCCGCGCTCAAGGTGCCCCAGATGCGTTTTGTGGCCTGGGACGTAGCCGTGACCGAGAAAGGCCCCCTGTTTATCGAGGGCAACAGTTTCCCAAGCCACGCCGTGCCGCAGTTCGCGGCCCATTACCCCGACGGCATCGGCATCATGCGCGAGTTCCGCCAGTTTATCGACATCTGACCCGCCCCTCCCTCAGCACCGACGCGTCGCCTGACGCCCCAAAACGGACAAAGGAGAACGCCTATGAAAAAAGTGCTTAGCTTGCTGACGGCCCTGATCCTGCTGATCGCGCTGATTCCCTCCGCCTCGGTCGCCGCGGGGCAAACCTTCACGCTGATGGTCTACCTGTGCGGCACCGATCTGGAAAGCGAGGGCGGCTGCGCCGCGGCCGACCTTCAGGAGATGATCGCGGCAGGCGTCAAGCCGGGCGGCAACGTGACCGTGTACGTGCAAACCGGCGGCACGCTGCAATGGACCGTCAAGGGGATGACCGACAAGGCGGGCGAACGCTGGCTGGTAAGCAAGAGCGGGCTGGAGCGCGTGGACAGCCTCGGCCGCGTAGACATGGGCAATGCGGAAACGTTCACGGATTTTCTGCGCTACGGCTTTGCGCAATACCCCGCCGACCGCTACGGCCTGGTGCTGTGGGATCACGGCGCGGGCGCGACCGACGGCGTCTGCTATGACGAGATTACGGGCAACAGCCTCAACATGGCCAAAATTTACAAAAGCCTGGCTGCCGCGACCGGCAACGCCGCCGACAAGCGCTTCGCCTTCATCGGCTTTGACGCGTGCCTGATGGCCAACTATGAAATGGCGCTCCACCTGCGGCCTTTCGCCGATTACATGGTCGCCAGCGAGGAAACCGAACCCGGCGAAGGCTGGGATTACAGCGCCTGGCTGCCCCTGCTGGTGAAGGATCCGGGCCGCGATATCCAAATGGTCGCCAAGAAGATTGTGGACAGCTTTATCCAAAGCGTGGATACCAGCTACGGCGATTTCGGGACACTGGCGGCGGTCGACCTGACCAAGCTGGACGCCCTGCGCGATGCCATGGAGGAAATGGGCGCGGCGCTCACCGGGGAGATCACCGGGGGCAATTTCAACGCCATCTCCCGCCTGCGCCAGAACGTGCGCGCCTTTGGCGAGACGGACGAGGATTCGTCCGATATGATCGACCTGAGTGTGTTCGCCAGAATCTATCAGAAGTACGACGCGGCCGGCGCGAAAAAGCTGCTTGAGGCGCTGGACGAGGCGGTGGTCTACAGCCGCTGCACCTCAAACCTCACCGAGGTAACCGGGCTTTCCGTGCTGGTGCCTTACGCAACCAAAGACATGGCGGCCCAGTACATGGACAGCTACGACACCCAAAACCTGATGCCGGACTATACCGCCTTCGTGCGCAGCCTGACGGGCGAAATGCTATCCGGCAGCCACACCTTCACCTCTACGGACGTAACGCAGGAAAGCGTGCAGGACGCGACGGTCGACTGGTTTTCCCAGTTCGCGACCGACACGCAAACGTACTACGACACCTACCACGACCTGTGGGGGAGCACCGGCACGACGACCGGCACGACGACCGGCGCCTCGGACGAGAACTTCTCGCTGGACGGCTTTCTGGATAGCCTCTTTAGCAGCGGAAGCGAGAATTTCAACACCGACGCCTATGCCGCGAGCAGCCTGTGGGATACGGCTTCCGACGCCGGAACCGGAGCGGTGTCCAGCGCGACCTTTGCGGACCTGTGGAGCGGCCAGGCGCAAACCGCGGACGCCACCGTGGAAATCCCGGCGGGCGACGAAACCTATTCGGTCGCCAACCCCTTTGCCGACGCGAGCGGGGAATACGCCTACACCCTGAGCCTGACCGAGGCGGACCTGCAATATCTCTCCACGGCGGAATCCAACCTGATGATGGATGTGAGCGACCCCGATTTCGAGTGCTACGTGGACTTGGGGTATACGCGCGACGTCATCATCGACTGGAACCAGGGCAAGCTCTACGGGCTGTTCGACGGCACCTGGCCGACGCTGGGCGGGCAGATGGTGTGCATTTACGATCAGGTCGCCAACGACAACTATGTCCGCTCGCTGATCCCCGTGCTGCTTAACGATCAGGAAACGTACCTGCTGGTGGTGTTTGATTCGGATCATCCCGGCGGCGTGGTGGTCGGCTCCACCGAGGGCTACAACGACGCGGGCCTGCCGGTGCGCGGGTTTGAACCCCTGCAAGAAGGGGACGAGGTGATCCCGCAGTACGAGCTGATCTACTGGGATGAGAACGACGAGCAGATGAGCGAGCCCTTCGAGGGCGATCCGATCACGGTGGGGGCCGACGGCGCGATAGACTTCGGCTATGACGACGTGGAGACCGACGCGGAATACGTCTACGGCTTCTGCCTGAACGACGTGTTCGGCGGCTACCAGTTTACGGATTTTATCACGCTGTCTTTCTAGTACGGTTCTAAACAGGGGCGCCTATCCCTCCCGGCGCGCTTCACCCATGACTGCGAAAGCTCGGCGCAGCCGCCCCGCGCCGTCGCTTCTGTTCCCCGTCACGGAGAGACGCTTGTGAACTTCGGTGCATGCAGGGGTAAAACCGTATCGGGGAAACGGAACGGCCGGTATCGCGCCTTTGATACCGGCCGTTTTAATGCGGCTTGCCGAAGGAAGGCTTTCCGCGGCCCGACGCCGAAGCGCCGGAAAACGAAGCCGGGCGGCCCCGTCAGGGCGTGTGCGCGGCAATGCCCATCCCAGCGCCCAATCCGCCGGGAAAATGCGAGGAAGGCGTTGCGGCGTGGGGATGGCCAGGCCCAAACGGCATGAGGAACACCGACCGCCACGGTTACACGGGTGTTACGCTTTAGTTACGCCTTGCGTGGTATCATGTATCCATGGATGGCGGTAAACGCTCCGGACGCGACGCCGGAGGCCCCGCCCGCCGTCAGGATGCGCGCGGCAAGCCAGACCGCGCGCGGGCAGCTTCTTTCATGTGGATCCTCCTTCCACCATGAACCCCCAACCTCCACGGAAACCCCCTCCCGACGGGAGGGGGTTTCATAATGCTTCATCGGTGGCGGGGTTGCGCCCTGTCAGCGCCCGCGCCAGTCTTTCCACCAGCCCGCGACGGCTGCCGCGCCCGCCGCGGCATACCCCGCCACCGCGATCCACGGCAGCCCAAGCCACCGGGGTTCCACGGGCGCAAGCGTGGTCAGGCTCGCGCCCAGCAGACACGCGCACAGCAGCATCGTGCGGCGCAGGCGCGCCAGCCGCAGGTTGCGCGCCTGCTCGGAAGCCTGCGTGGACTGGCGGTCGACCCGCAGGCGCAGGTCGCCGCGCAGGGCCGCGCGCAGCGCGTCGTTGAGCAGGGCGGGCGTGCTGAGCGATTTTTGCACGGATTCATACGCCGATTGCGCGTCGCGCGCCAGCAGTTTCCTCACGTCCAGTTCCTGAAACGCGTTCTTCGTAAACCGCTGGGATACGATTTCCATCAGGTTGGTTTCCGGGCTGATGGCGGCGATCAGCCCTTCCAGCGTGCTCACGCCGCGCCCCAGCATCGTGACGCCCGGCGGCATGGCGAGGCGGTGCTTCTGCGCCAGGTCCAGCACGCGCTGAAGCATTTCGCCCAGGTTAATCGCGCCCAGTTCCTGCTCCAGATAGTCGGAAAGCATCCCGTCCACGTCGGCGTACAGCGCGTCGCGGTCGACGGGAGCTTTGTGCCGGCTGATGGCCAGCACCGCCTCGGTCAGCGCGCCCGTATCCCGGACGGCGGCCGCCGCGATCGCCTTTTGGAATGCCGCGCGGTCATGCGGGGACAGGCGGCCCATCATCCCCAGATCCAGCCAGACGATTTGCCCGTCGCGCACGCGCAGGTTACCGGGATGGGGATCCGCGTGGAAAAAGCCGTCGTCCAGTATCTGCTTCATGTAGTTGACGCAAAGCTTTCGGGCGATCTCTCCGCGG
The DNA here is from genome assembly GCA_012517815.1 of Clostridiales bacterium. Classification (GTDB taxonomy): domain Bacteria; phylum Bacillota; class Clostridia; order Christensenellales; family Aristaeellaceae; genus CAXXOK01. The sequence continues at coordinate 13,464 of JAAYUF010000100.1, read as the reverse complement.
TCGTACCCGGCCGCCTCCAGCGCCGCGCGGTCGTCGATCTGCGGGCCGTCGACCGCCTCCATCACCAGCACCTCGCGGGTGGAAAGCCCGCGGTACACCTGCGGGCAGGCGACATAGGCCACGTCGCGGTTGCAGTTAAAAAACGCCTCGATGTTGGCGGCTTCGTTGAGGAAATCCATCTCCTGCTGGGAAACGGCCCACATCTCGTCCAGCACCATGTTGAAATCCACCGTTTCGCCGGTGGGCGTCAGGCGCATCAGCCGGGCCGCCCGGCGCAGGAGGGCGATGTCGCTGGCCATCGTCGCGTGGATGCCTTCCCGCTGCACTTTCACAACCACACGCTCCCCCGTGGGGAGCACCGCGCGGTGCGCCTGGGCGATGGAGGCGCTGCCCAGCGGTTGGGGGTCGAACACCAGGAAGGCTTCCGACAGCGGCATGCCCAGCGAAAGCTCCACAACGCGGCGCACCTCGTCCTCGGGCATGGGTTTGACGTCGGAGCGGAGCCTGCGCAGTTCCTCGCAGTATGCCAGCGGCAGGAGATCCTGCCGCATGGACATCATCTGCCCCAGCTTGACAAACGTCGGCCCCAGATCCTCCACCGTGCCGCGGAGTTTCTCGGGCGTGATCCCCCGGATCAGCCCGTGTTTGCGCAGGATGCGCATGATCTCCCGGAGGCGCATGACGCCTCCCGGCTTAGCGGGCCTGCGCATCCGGCTTCCCGGCGCCGTCCAGCGCGGTCAGTTTGGCGCCGACCGCGGCGCGATCCTCCGGCGAGAGCCCCTCCAGCGCCCGGAGGATCTCCTCCCGGCCCGGTGCCGGCCTGCCCTCCGCCTTGTCGGGCTGCAGGTTATCGCGAATTTCGTGGCGGAGGCGCTCGTTCAGCACTTTGCCCTGTTCCAGGGCTTCTTCGCCCCGCTTGGCGAGCGTGTCGATCGCCTCCTGTGTTTTTTCGGCGGCGACGCTCGCGGCGCCAAGGCCCGCCATCATCAGTTTGCGCAGTTCTTCGCTGATGCTCATGCCCGATTCCTCCCTCTTCCTGAATGCGTTGGTATTCGGGCCGGTACTCCGTCCCTCACGCATAGCATTCGCGTCCCGCGTTCGGATTCCTGCTCCCCGGCGACGCACTTTACACGCGGGAACCGGCATGGTATGATAGCGGCGCTGACAGAGGGAGTGATTGGATATGGCGAAAAGGGCGTGGCCGTCGGCGGCGGGCTTTGCGCTGTGCGCGGGCGTTTTCCTGCTGATCGCGCTGAACCTGAACGACGGCGCGCTGCGCGCGTTCGACCTGTCCGTTACGGGCGCCCTCGCCGCTGGGCGCACGTCCGCCGCGACCGCGCTGCTGAGCGCCGTCACGGCGCTGTGCGCCCCGGGAACGCTGCTGATCATCTGCCTTGGGCTGTTGGTGGCGCTGCGCCAAAGCCATTACGGCATCCCGATCGCCGTCAACCTGATGGTATCGGTTTGGCTCAATTACGCGCTCAAGAGCGTGTTCCTGCGCGAGCGGCCCCCGGAGGTTTTCCGCGCGGTCCGCGAGGCGGGCTACAGCTTCCCCAGCGGGCACGCGATGGCGGCGGGCGCGTTTTACGGGTTCCTGATCGTCATCGTGGCGCGTTCCGATCTGAAAAAGTGCGTCAAACGGGCGCTGATCACCCTGCTGTCGGCTGTGATCGCGCTGATCTGCTTCAGCCGGGTCTACCTCGGGGTGCATTACCTGTCCGACGTCGTCGCCGGGCTTGCCGTTTCCATCGCTTACCTGATCGCATTCGCCTGGCTGGTCGGGCTGTACCTGCGCGCCGAACAGTGGGAAACGCCCGCCTCCGCGGCGCGCCACAAGAGCCGGCGCATGCTGGACAGCCTGCGCCATGCCCTGGACGGCGTGTTTGCCGGCTTTAAGAACGAGCGCAATATGGTGATCCATTTTGCCGCCATGGCGCTGGTAACCGTGTTCGGGTTTCTGTGCGGCATCAGCGAGGCGGAGTGGCTGGCCTGCGTGATCCTGTTCGGGCTGGTAATCGGTATGGAACTGATGAACACCGCCGTGGAAACCACCGTGGACATCTGCATGCCCAAGGACGACCCGCGCGCCAAGATCGCCAAGGATACGGCGGCGGGCGCGGTGCTGCTGGTTTCCCTCGCGGCCGCCATCGCCGGCGCGATCATCTTTCTGCCCAAACTTTGGCCGATGCTGGGATAATGCCGCAAGCCCCGGGGCGGTGGACGCGAGCCGGTAACCCCGTTGCACCCCCTGACGCGCGCGGGCGTGCCCGCCTGTTACGGGAAAGGAGCCTGTAGGTATGCTGGATTTCATTCGGTGGCGCGGGGATCTGTCCTTTGGCGTATCCCCGCCGGGCGAGATCGACGCGCTGATCTTCTCGCAACTGAGCTATCTGCACTTCCGTGACGCGCTGGGCGACGGGGCCGCGCCGCTCAGAGCCGCCGCGCGACTGGTGGAGGCGCAGGAGCGAGAACCTGGCAACGCCCAGGTCGTCAGCCAGCGGCACGAGCTGCTCCACGCGGCCGCACGGAGCGTGCGGTACGGCCGCCTGACGGTCAGCCGCTGCGAGGACATTTTCGACGCCGACCGGGAGATGCAGTTTGCCGCCGTTTCGTTCGACCTGCCCGACGGCTCCCGGATGGTCGCCTTCCGGGGTACGGACGCGACCCTCGTGGGCTGGCGGGAGAACTTCGCGATGTCCTTTGCCTGTCCGGTGCCCTCCCAGAGCGAGGCGGTGCGCTACCTGAACGCGGCGGCCGAGGGCACGGCCGGGGTGCTGCGGCTTTGCGGGCATTCCAAGGGCGGCAACCTGGCGATCTATGCCGTCGCGTGCTGCGAGAAAGCCGTTCGCGCGCGCGTCGCGGAGGTCTACCTGTTTGACGCGCCGGGGCTGGACGCGGCGACGCTCGCACGGGACGGGTACCGGGACGCGCTTGGCAGGGTGCGCTGCTACGTGCCCCAAACCTCGCTGATCGGGCGGCTGATGGGCGTGCCGGAGCAATACACCGTCGTGCGCAGCACGGCGCTGGGCATCGCCCAGCACAACGTGTTCACCTGGGCGCTGGACGGCCCCCGGTTTCAGACCCTGCCGACGCTGGACCACGCCAGCCGCCTGATGAAGGCGACCGTGGACGATTTTATGACCGACAGCGCGCCGGAATCGCGGCGGCTGTTTGTGGAAACGCTGTTTTCAGTGCTGGGTTCGGCCAACGCCACCACCTTCGGGGAAATGGCGGAACGGTGGACGGACACCGCCGGCGCGCTCTGGAACGCGATGCGGACGCTGGATCCCGCTACGCGCAAGGCGGTGCTGAACATCGCGGGCAACATGGCCGCCAGCGGGGTGGAAAGCGCCCGTCGGCTGATCGGCCTATACCGGGACGACGCCGAGCATGGCGACCTCCCGGCCGGCAAATCGCAGCCCGCGTTAGCCACGCCCGCTCCGCAGGACGGGCCTGCGGCTCACGCGGAACCCCGCCCGGCGGCCGCGCCCGCCCTGCCGGACGAACCGACGGCTTCCGTGTGAATGTGACCGTCTGCCGCGCCCGCGTTTCCTGAGAAACGGGCAAACCGGCGGCACTCGCCTGCCCGGACGCCCGCGGAGGCGGGAAGGATCGGCAAGCGCGCGGTTGCCGGTGCACCGGGGCAATGGAAAAAGAACCCATCGTCGCGGCTTGCGGACGATGGGCTTTTCCGTGGGCGCGCCACGCCGGGGCGGCTGTCGCGGCGCGGTCCTGTGCCGGGGGCTACTGCGCCTCGCTGACCGGCGAATCCGCCAGCGCGTCCCGCACCAGCTTGAGGCAACGCTCCATCACCTTACGCTGATCCTCATCCACGAAGTCCGGCGCTTCGACATTGCTGCGCAGCACCCGGTAGGAGGTCTTGCCGTCGATCTTGCCGCGCCAGACATAGGTGGGCGTGTAGGTGATGGCATCGAAGGCCAGCTGGTCGGCCGCGATGTCGTAACTCATGCGGACGTGCAAAAGCGCGCCGGAAATGGCGTCGCGGTCGTCGCGGTCGGATTCCAGCAGGTTGCCCAGCGAATAGGCGCAAAGCGTCTGGTGCAGCGTGCCGTCGGCGCGGTGGCCGGAGAGCACCTCAATGGGCTGCAAAACGCCGCTGTGCGTGCCCAGGATGATATCCGCGCCCGCGTCGGCGATGCCCTGCGCGAGTTCCTTCTGTGTGCCGGTGGGCGACGAAGCCCCCGTTTTACCCCAGCAGAGCGATACGACGACCACCTGCGCCCCCGCGGCGCGGGCCGCGGTGATCTGTTGGGCGATGGAAGGCAGGGTGAGCGGCGCGATGACGAACGCCTGCTCCTCCCGGGTGGTCTTTTTATTGCCGGCGGCGCTGAGCTCGCTTTGGAAGCTCAGGAACGCGACGGTCAGGTCGGGGGTTTGCAGGGTGGTCACGTGGTTGCGGCTTTGCGCGGTCGGGTACACGCCGTAGGGCGTCATGCCGTAGCCCCGGATGGCGTCCAGCGTAGCCGAGAGGCCCTCAACGCCGTTGTTGAGCGCGCCGTAGAACCCCATGCACACAACGTCCACCCCGCATTGCCGGATGGCCGAAAGCGCGTCGGAGGGCATATTGACGTCGGTCAGCTTCTCGTTGACGACCGTCAGGTTTTCCAGCGTCACCAGATTGATCTGGCTTTGAAAGCCTTCCAGCAAGTACGCAAACACCGGCCCGAAGGCGTATCCCTCCGCGCCGGTCGCCGATTTCTGGATTTGCGTATCCACTTGAATCGAGCCTGCCGCCGTCAGCGTCAGGGTGCGGACAGGCGCCTGGGTGGGCGTGGGGGAAACGGTCGCGGTGCCGATGGGCGGGGCGGTGGCGGGCGTGGCGTTGGGCGCTTCCGCCGTCCGGTCGGCCGGGCGGACGACCGCCTCTCTGAGCACGCTTTGGATGGCGACCCCGACCTGCGCCGAATCGACGCGCAGCTCAATATTCCCAAACAGCCGGGGCAGCAGCAGCACGCAACCGGCGAGGACGAGGCCCGTGAGCGTGAGCGCCACCACGGTGCCCAACGATAGGCCGCTCGTCCGCCGGCGTTGTCTGCGCATGCGTACTCCTCCCCTGTCGGTTCCGCTCCCCATGTGAACGTGCGATGAATGCACTTGACCAACCTATATTGCAATGATATCATAAGGGCAATCGATATGCAATACGGGGGGACGGACATGAAAATCAGCTTTTCCACGCTCGGCTGCCCGCGCTGGAGCTTCCGGGAAATCACATCCACGGCGGTCGATCTGGGGTATCAGGGCATCGAGATCCGCGGCATTGGCAAGGACATCTCCGTACCCAGCGCGCCGGACTTTCTGGACGCAAACCTGCCCGCCACGCTTGCGGAGCTGAAACGGATGAATCTGGCGATCCCCTGCCTGGACAGCGATTGCTGCATCCACCTGCGCGAAACTGAAAAGATGGTGGACGCGGAGGTCGAGGCCTATGTGCTGTTGGCCGAAAAACTGGGTTCGCCGTATGTGCGCGTGATGGCGACCGCGCCGGTGCCACAGCCCGTGGGCACGGTGGACGAAGGGTACGTGCGGGATCGGGCGGTTCGCCTGGGCGCGCTGGCCAAAGCCCACGGCGTCAGGCTGCTGATTGAGACACACGGCGTGTGGAGCGACAGCGAAAAGCTTGCGCGGCTGCTCAGCCTGATCGGCTCGGACGGCGTAGGCGCGCTGTGGGACGTGCATCATCCGTACCGTTTCATGGGCGAGAGCCCGAAAACCACGCTGGAAAACCTCAAGCCGTGGTTGTGCCACACCCATATGAAGGACAGCCTGAAAAGCGGCGAAAGCTACCGCTACGTGCTGCCGGGCTTTGGCGACGTGCCGCTGGCGGAAGCCGTGCATGCCCTGCGCGAGGCGGGCTTTGGCGGGTATTACTCGCTGGAGTGGGTCAAACGCTGGGATACGACGCTGGAGGAACCGGGCATCGTGTTTGCGCATTTCGCTAATTTCATGCGCACGCTGTAACGCGAGGATCCGCTTGGACAGTGCCGGAAGCCGCCCCCGTTGCGGGGCGGCTTCCGGCGTTCAGGGCGCCGACCAGACCCCCGCCGCAGCGGAGCCGGATCAAGGGTGAAACCCTCGCGGGGTTTGGGGCGGAGCCCCAAAGCCTTATGCCGAAACACTTTGCCGAAGCGAGTAAACAGCCCGAAGGGCTATGGGGCAAGAGGCGATGGCCGCGTGTATGGGTTTGCCAGCGGTCTGGGCGCCGGAAGCCGCCCCTGTTGCGGGGCGGCTTCCGGCGTCGCCTGTCGGATCGCGGCGGGAAGCGCCGAGGCGCTTGCCGAAGCGCCCAGACAGCCGAAGCCTTCGAGAACGCAGGCGATCCTTCGCGCGGGGCGGGATTCCCGCAAAGGAGGCGCACACCGGCCGGCGGGCACGGCGATCCGGCGCGGAGCAACGCTGTTACGAAAAAAAACCGCCTGTCCCGAAGGCGGGAACGGCGGACACCCGCGCCGCAGAGGGCGCGGCAGGTTTGGGCCGGCGTCTCTCCGGTGCGCGGGAGGGAACCGGCACGCGTTTTTCGGCGGCACGCGGGGGAAGCGCTTGCAAAGCGCCAGCCCCAAAACCCTTGCAGGTTGTTGCGCGGCCTGGCGCCGGGCGATCCGGAGGCTCAGGCATGCGCCGGCCGAAGGGTTTTCCGCTGGGCGCGGAGGGCAGGCGGCGCGAAGGCTCGGCTTGCGGGCATCCGCCCCAATGCCGGCGCGACAGCCCCGGAGAGGGCTTTCGCAAACGGGGTCAGCGCGCTGCGCCGTCCTCCACCTTTTCAAACGCGCCCATGGGGCAGTAGCGCATGCACTTACCGCATACGATGCACTTGCTTTCGTCGATGACCGGCAGGGAAAAGTAGTTGCGCTGGGAAATCGCCTTGGTGGGGCAGACGGAGACGGCCGGGCAGGGATGGTTCTGGGGGCATCGGCGCGCGTTGATGGTCAGTTTCATGGGGGATTCCTCCTTGCGAAATTCGGCCGCCCGTCCGGGCCGCCGGGGGATGGGTGCGCAGCGGCGGGGCGTCAGGCGTCCGGCCGGCAATACAGGCGGCGGAGCACGGCGACCAGCTCTTCCATGCGGTGATCCGCGATGGAATAAGTGACGGACTGGCCGGCTTTCCGGTCGCGGACCACGCCGTGCGCTTTGAGCAGCGCCAGATGCTGCGACAGCGCGGATTGCGAGATTCCGGGGATCGTTTCGCACAGCGCGCCGACCGTCCGCGGCTGCTCGATCAGCTCGCAGAGGATCTGCAGACGGTGCTCGTTGGCGAGGGTCTTCAGCACGTCCGCGATCACTTTCGCTTCTTCCGGCATGGTATCGCACTCCTTTGCCTGCATGGACGCCGTTGCGGCGGTTTGCCCCGATACGCGGTTCACGGGCGAACCTTGTATATAAGCATATTATAATATACTCATGGATATTTGGTTTGTCAATCCCCTGTCCGCATTTTTTCACTTGCGGACGAAGCCTCATCAACCCTTGCCTTTCCGGCCCTCCGGAGCGGCGTGCGCGTGACCCGGGTCGGCTGACGGGGCTGGTTTAGCCGCGCGGAACGCGGCGAAAGCATGCCGCGCTACGCGCCCTGTTCCCGGCCGGCAGACCGCGCCAGGCGAACTGCCAGCCGCAGGCAGGTCCCACGGGGCGACCGGGCCATGCCGGGGAGCGGAGCGGACGCGCCCAGCGAGGCGGCAACGAGGGCGCTCCCTGCGGACCTTTGGCAAAGCCGAAGGCGAAACGTTGACGGCCCATCTGCCGGGCACGGCGCACGATGGTGCCGTGCCCGGCAGGTGGGCGGCAGCAATGCTTCCCAAATGCCGGAAAAAAAACAGGGCTTCGCGTGCCGGGGGGACGGACTGGAAGAGCCCCGGAGCCTTATGCCGAAGCATTCGCTCCAGCGGGAGAACAATCCGAAGGGCGAGGAGGCGAGCGGCGGAACACGTCGCATGGGCAGGCAAACAGGCCGACTCCGGCTGCATTGCGCCCCGTGCGCGGAACTGCCGAGGGCGCGGTTGCGCAACGTAAAGAGGGAAAGCCGCATGGGTACTGCGGAAGGAACCGTCCGGTTCATCGGACGCCCGCCCGCGTCGCGCAGCGAATCCGGCCAAATCGCGCCAGAGGCGCGCCCGACTTCCGCCCGACGGGGATCACTCCGAAACGTGGAGAACGTAGCCGTTGGCGATCACCTGATCGGCGCTGCCGTTGAGCCTGGTGATGTACGCGTCGGCGGTGAGCGTCCAGGTGCTGGTATCATCCAGCGTCACGGTCACGTCGCCGGCCTGCCCGGCGGGGTTGATGGTGCCCGTAAACGCGGTGCCGTTGCGCATCGTGAGCATCAGCGCGCTGATGCTGTCCACCGTGATCACGCCGGACATAGTCTGGCCGTCGGTCGTCAGGGTGCAGTCGCCGCCGTTTTCGCCCTGCTCCCCCCGCCCCCGGGAGGAGCTGTTGCCCGCGACGGTGAGCAGCGTTCCGTCGGCGAGGGTCAGGGCAACGCGGGACAACTGGATATCGCACGCGGTGTTGGTCACGTAGAACAGATCGCCGGCCAGCGTGGTCAGGCTGCCGCCCGTCATGGAGAAGCTGGCCCGGCCCACGTCCGCGTCCCCGCTCATGCTCTGGTAAATCATCACGCCGTGGATGTTTTCGTCGCTGTGCTGGCCGTAGGTACCCTGCATATCGCCGGTTACGTCGCAATCCAGGAGGGTGACGCTGTTCTTGCCTTCCACCACCACGGCCTCGCTGGCCGTCGCCTTGAGCGTGGCGTTGCTGACGGTAATCCCCGCCGTGGAGTAGATCGCGGGCGAGCCCGTGCCGCCCGACGTATAGGCGCCGCCGTGTATGGTCATGGTGCCGCCGCCGCGGTCGGAACGGATCGCCGCCGAGGAAGCGCCCTGCGTGTCGACTGTCAGATCGTTGGCGATCAGCGTGCCGCCGCCGGTGACCAGAATGCCGCCGGAGTTATCCATCTCGGTGCTGATCGTGCTGTCCGCGATGGTGATCACCGTGCCTTCGCCGTAGGAGAACACGCCGTTTGCGCCCGAACCGGAGGTGTGCACCTGCGCGCCCCAGAGGGTCGCGCTTGCGCCGTCGGTCGCGAGCAACCCAGCGTTTTGCCCGTAGAAGTTACAGTTTTCGGCGCTGTCGGTACCGCCGCTTTTCTCCACGACGATGTTTTGCATCAGCGCGGTCACGTTCCCGGTTACGCGGGCGGCGTTCTCATCCGCGTTTTCCGACGCGTAGACGACCGACGTGACGGATGCGTCCGCGTCGATGACGACTGCGGCGTCCCCCTGGGACACCTCCTGCGCGCCGGGGTCGTCCGCACCCGCGGCGTCCGGCGGGGCGCCCTCCTGCGCCGCGCTTCCCGATGGCATCGCGGGCGGCTGCGCGACCGCCTCCCGTGCCAGCGCCGTACCGATCAACAGCAGGCAAACGGCCCCTAAGGCCAGTAATCGACGGACCATCCTCCTCATCCTTTCTGGAGAGAACCGATTGGTTTGCTTCCGCGACAAGGATATCCGGTTTTTGTGAAGAATACATGAAGCATGGATGAAGCATGGAAGCACCCTGACTGAAAAGGAGGGACAAGCCTTGAGCACGCTCAAAGACGACGCGCTGTACGTGGTCAAGGCGGCGGTGGCCCAGGCGCACCCCCGGCAAACCATGCGGCAGGCGCTGGACGATTTGCGACTGTACGGGGGCCGGCTGCGGGTGATCGCCATCGGCACGGCCGCCTGGGACATGGCCGAGGCGGCGGCGGGCATCCTCGGCAACCGGATCGAGTGCGGGCTGGTGATCACATCCTACGGCGGTTCCCGCGGCGCGCTGGCTCGCATGAACGTCATGGAGGCCGGGTATCCCGTGCCGGACGTCAACAGCGTGCGCGCGACGGACGCGGCCATCGCGCTGGTGCAGGGCCTGGGCGTGGAGGATACGGTGCTGATGCTGATTTCGGGCGGCGGCTCCTCGCTGCTTGAAAAACCGCTGATACCCCTCCCGCTGTACGCGACCACCATGAGCGCGCTGATGCACTGCGGGGCGGATATCCGCCAGACCAACCTGATCCGCAAAAGGCTGTCCGCGGTCAAGGGCGGGCGTTTTGCCAAGCTGTGCGCGCCGGCGGGCGTGCTGGGACTGCTGCTTTCGGATGTGATGGGCGACGCGCCGGAGGTGATTGCCTCCGGGCCGATCTCCCCGGACCCGACGACCGTGCAGGAAGCGGAAGGCACGCTCCTTCGCCTGCTGCCCGACGCGCCGGAGGTGATCCGCGCGCTGATGCGGCGCGAAACGCCCAAGGCGCTGACCAACGCCGAAACGCGCGTGATCGGCAACGTCAGCCTGCTGGTACGCTCCGCGGCGCACGCGCTGCAAAGGCTGGGCTACGAAACCGTGGTGCTGAGCGACCGGCTCTCCTGCGACGCGGCGGAGGCCGGGCGTTTTCTGGCGGCCATCGCGCTGTCCCACCAGCAGGATAATCGTTCGGTCGCCTTTCTGGTGGGCGGGCAGACGGCGTTTTGCACGGCGGATCCGGCGGCGGGGGGGCGCAACATGGCGCTCGCGCTCGCCGCGGCTCCGCTGCTGGACGGGCTTCGGGACACCGCCCTGTTCGCCGCCGCCAGCGACGGCCTGGACGGCGCGACGGACGCCGCGGGCGGGTATGTGGACCACCGTACGGCCGGGCGGCTGCGCGCGGCCGGCATAGAAATCCCGGAGGCGCTGGGGAATCAAGGCGTGCTCCGCGCCCTGCGCGCGACCGACGGCCTGCTGTATACGGGGCCGACCGGCGCGCGCGTCAACGATATCGCGGCGGTCCTCATCCGGCGGTAGGCAGCGCCACCGCGGCGGCTGGACCGGAGGGCGCTCTGGCGACGCTGCGGCTCGCAAGCGCGGCGGCGGCATACCGGCGCAAGAACGGCCCGCCGAGAAACGGCGGATGACGCCCGCCGTAGCGCTTATAACGGGGTTGGCAAAACAGGCATAACCTTTCCTGGGCGGTTCGGTCCCTTCTCATCCCGTGCCCGGAGAGCCCTGCCTGAGACATGCGGAGCTATCCGCATTTCCGGGGCGGCCGAGGCCGACCCCGGAATGCCTTTTTGTATCTAGAAAACCACTGGCTAGGCCAGTGGTTCGATCAAAGGCTTCTGCCGTTGATGGTGACATAAAACTCCTTTTGCTATACTAAGTTGCGGCCTGACAACTGCAACAAAGCAAAAGGAGGTCATCCGTTGATGGATAACACGAATAGTTTAGCGCATACGAAATGGAATTGCAAATATCACATAGTCTTTGCACCCAAGTATCGAAGGAAGGTATTCTTTGGGGAGAAGAAGGTGGAAATAGGTAAGATACTGAGGCAACTGTGTGAGTGGAAGGGAATCAAAATCATAGAAGCAGAAATATGTCCCAACCATGTTCATATGCTACTGGAAATCCCACCAAAGGTAGCGGTATCAAGCTTTATGGGATACTTGAAAGGGAAGAGCAGTTTGATGCTTTATGAGCAGTTTCCAGCATTGCAATTCAAGTATAGGAACCGAGAATTTTGGTGTAGGGGCTATTATGTAGACACAGCCGGTAAGAATGCGAATAAAATAGCCGAGTATATCAAAAACCAACTAAAAGAAGACCAAGCAGGGGAGCAGCTAACCATGATAACCCGTTAACGGGTTGCAAGTAACAAACCCCATGCAAATGTCAGGTCGTACCAACGTCACGTGAGGCGTGGCTGGCAGTCAAGGGCTATGCCCGCATATGAAAAACCACCGGCTACGCCGGTGGATGTTTATTTGGGGGTGAGCCGGGCGGCGTAAAACCCATCGGCGGACAGGGTTATAAACCGCGCCGCGCCGACCCCCGCACGCGCCGCTTCTGCCGACTGCGGGTCGCCGACCGCGCCGACCCCCGCATGCGCCGCCTCTGCCGACCGCGGGTCCCCGGCCGCGCCGACTGCCGGATGGGCCGCGGCCGACGCCACATGCCGCCGGTCGCGCCGCCCCCCGGACGCGCCCCGGTACCGCAAAGGCCGCCCGGCAGGGGCGGCCTTTGCGGTAGATGACGATAAGCGCGGTCGTAAGCCGAGTTCTGTCGTGGAACGATCATCTATCTAGCCCCGGCGTTGCCGCCGGGGTCAAGCGATCTCTTCGGGAGCACGGCGGGCCGCCGTATCGCCCCCATTCGGATCTTGCATCGGGTGGGGTTTACATCGCGCCTCCGTCGCCGGGGCGCGGGTGAGCTCTTACCTCGCCTTTCCATCCTTACTCGGGTCCCTTGCGGGCCTCGGGCGGTTTCTTTCTGTTGCACTTTCCTTGAAGTCGCCTTCACCGGCCGTTAACCGGCACCCTGCCCTGCGATGCTCGGACTTTCCTCATGGCGTTCGCCACGCGATCGTCTGGCCGCCTTACCGTCGGTTTGGAGGATAACACGTTTTCCGCCGGCTGTCAACGGGCGATCCGGGTCGGCCGGCAGCCGGGAAACGCAGGCGATACCGGCTTCCGGCTGAAAAATAGCGTTTGCATCGCACTTCACTATGTTGTATAATGGCTATGATTGGAATTTCGAAGCCGAGGGAGGATTAGAATATGGAGACAACAGAAGCCAGGAAGCCTCAGGTTCGTCGACAAAACCCGCTGACCTTCTACCTTCGTACGTTGCTGTACATGTTCATGGCGGTTGTAATGCGGGTCGTCGCGTTCCTCCCGCTGGGTGCCCTGCTGTTATTCCCGGAGGGTTCCTATTGGCGCTGGGCGGCGCTGCTGTGCCCCATCCTGCTGATCTTCTTCATCCTCCCGCTCCGGTTCAGCTTCGCGCAGGCGCTGGTACAGCCCACCCGCGAGCGCCGGTTCTCCTTTGACAAAGCCACCAGCGTGCAAAACTACGGCGAAAAACTGGCCGAAAGCCTGCTGCACGCGCTGCACCTGTTCCTGTGGGGCATCCCGCTGTGGGCCACCCTGGGCGCGGGCTACTATTTCTACCAGAGCGTCGACGTGATCACCCTTACCAAGGCGCTCAACGATCTGGGCGCGAACGCGGTGAGTATATGCTACGCCGTGGCGAACTTCTTCATCGGAATCTTCAACGGCCAGCAACTGGTGCCCGCCGGCGGCCTGATGGAGGGCCTGTACGTGGTGGGCGCCCTGCTCGCGCTGGACGCGCTGATCCTGCTGTGGGGCGTAGTCCGCAACAGTGCGTACCGCTACATCTGGGCGCTGGCAACCTATCTGCAGAAAAACCCCCACGCCGAAGCGCGCCGCAGGCTGCGCGGCCGCCGCTGGAAACAGTTCTGGGTCGCGGTGCTCAACCTCGTCCTGTGGGTACCCGCGCTGCTGATCGTGTTTACCACCTTCAAAAGCATGCTCAGCGACCTGTCCAATGCGCTGTTCGCCTTTGTAACCACCCGCCAGCTGAGCCTGCCGGAGATGACCGGCGCGCTCAACCCGATCATCTTCGCCTTCCTGGTGT
>JAAYUF010000099.1 GCA_012517815.1 Clostridiales bacterium | reverse complement strand
CCATCGGCGATCAGCTGACCGACCAACTGGCGCGCGCGGCCGGGGAACTGGACAAGCAGGTGGTGCTGGTGAAAACCCGCACGCGGGAAATGGTCTACGAGGATGCCGAAGGCCGGGGGAAGCCCGTGGAGGAAACCGTCAAGGACGACGTGGAGCTGACCATCGTGGACGCGCTGGTCAACTGCTCCGGGCTGCAAAAGCTCTCCGCGACGCTGAAGAACCTGCGGGATGCCACGCGGGCGGACGCGGGTAACGGAGAAAGCATGGGCATGGTCGCGGAGCTGATGAAAAAGCTGGACGACGAGGCGGAGCAGGAGGACGGGCGCGGTCCGGTCGCCCCGGAGGACGAACCCGACCGCGGGCACGCGTCCGGCGCGGGCACTTCGAACCCCGACGCCCGCCAGGAAGGCCAGTCTGGCAACCGCCGGCCGGGGGAAGCCGCCGCCGCGGAAGAGGGCCGCTTGTGACGAGCCTGGCTGGGCTGCGGCCGATGCGGCCCTGCCGCGCCGATTGCGCCGGGCCCAAAGAACGCCCGGGAAGAGGAAACCTTCGACGCCCTTCCTGACGCCCATGCAGCGGGAGTACCGCCTGCGGCCCTGCCGCGCCGATTGCGCCGGGCCCAAAGAACGCCCGGGAGGAGGAAACCTTCGATGCCCTTCCTGACGCCCATGCAGCGGGAGTACCGCCTGCGCGCCAACCGCGTGTGGAACGTGAAAACCGGGGCTACGCGTTCCGGCAAGACCTACGGGGATTACTTCCTCCTGCCCGGACGGCTGCTTGCCGTGCGCGGGCTGCCGGGGCTTACGGTGCTGCTGGGGGCTACGAAGGGTACGCTCACGCGAAACCTGATCCTGCCCATGCAAGGCATTTACGGCGCGTCGCTGGTGGGGGGCATCCGCAGCGACAACACGGCCGTGCTCTTCGGGGAAACCTGCCACTGCCTCGGGGCGGACAGCGTGCGGCAGGTGAACCGGCTGCGCGGCAGTTCGGTGAAATACTGCTACGGCGACGAGGTGACCACCTGGCACCCGGATGTGTTTGAAATGCTGAAAAGCCGGCTGGACAAGGCGTACAGCCGGTTTGACGGCACCTGCAACCCCGAGGGACCCACCCACTGGTTCAAGCAGTTTCTGGATCGGGGCGGGGAGGATCTCTACCGGCAGTCCTACACCATCGACGACAACCCCTTCAACCCCCCGGAGGTCGTCGCCCGCCTGAAACGGGATTATGCCGGCACCGTGTATTACGACCGGTACATCCGCGGGCTGTGGGTGGCCGCGGAGGGGGCGGTGTACCGCGCGTTCGCGGACGATCCCGCGCGGTTTGCCATCGGGGAAGCGGAACTGGCCGATCGCCCGCTGGCTACCGCGACGCTGGGCGTGGATTTCGGGGGCAACGGCTCCGGCCACGCGTTCGCGTGCACGGGGTTTGAACGGGGCTTCCGGGGGCTGATCACGCTGGCGGAATGGTACCACAAGGGGGAGATCACCCCGGAACGGCTGGAGAACGCCTTCGTGGATTTCGCCCGGGCCTGCCACACGCGCTACGGCGCGCGCGCCGCCTACTGCGACAGCGCGGAGCCGACGCTCATCCTGGGGCTTCGCGCGGCGTGCGCCAGGGAGAAGGTACCCGTGGAGGTGCTCAAGGCGCGCAAGGGACCGGTGAACGGGCGCATACGCTTCCTGTGCCGGATGATGGCGGGCGGGCGCTACCGCATCCACACCGCCTGCCCCAACACCCGCGAGGCGCTGCTGACCGCCCTGTGGGACGCGCGCCGCCGCACCGAGGACGTGCGCCTGGACGACGGCACCACCAACATCGACAGTCTGGACGCGCTGGAGTATTCGTTCGAGCCCTACCAGCAGGAGATGCTGGCGCTGGGGTGAGCGGGCGGGGCGCGGTTGCGGCCGGGGAAACCCCTACGCGGCGAAGGATCGGGACATCCGTCCGTTTACGGCGACAACGGCATGCCGGGCCGCGGGGCGGGCCGTTGTCGGGCAAACGGGAAACCGAACCCCGGGCGCGGCTCGTGCGCGGGGGAAGCGACCGGCTGAGCCCACAGGTTCAGCGGCGGTCACCGCCGGGCGGGCCGCGGGACGGGTTTTGGCCGGACTGTCGGAGCAAATGCAAACGCGGGAGGATACGCCATGGAAAACGGAAAGATTCTGCAATATCTGGAACGCGCGGGTTTCCATACGCCGGCGGGGAGCTATGCGCCGCACATCCGCCGCTACCTGCAATGGTACCGCGGCTACGTGAGCGATTTTCACGATTACGCCATGCGCGTGGGCACGACGCGCCGTACCCTGACGCGCTACCGGCTGGGCATGGCCAAGACCGTCTGCGAGGATTACGCCACCCTGCTGCTCAACGAGCGGGTGGTGATCGGCGCGGAAGGGTTTGACGCGCTGCCGGGGATCCTCGCGCGCAACGCGTTTCTGGAGCGGGGCAACCGGCTGGTGGAGTGGACGATGGCGCTGGGCACCGGCGCGCTGGTGGAGTTTCTGGACGAGTTCGGCCGCCCGACCATCGACTACATCCGCGGGGACGGCGTGTTTCCGCTGGGGTGGGAGGGCGACCACATCACCGAGTGCGCGTTCGGGGGCAGGCGGGCGGCCGGCCGGGACGGGCAGGCGGGCTACTACGTGCAGCTGCACCTGCGCGACGGCGGCGGATATGTGATCCGCAACGCCTACCTGAACGTCGAGGGGGAAGAACTGCCCCCGCCCGACGGGGTGGAGGCGGTTACGCGGCCCTCGCCGGTGCCGCTGTTCCAGATCCTGAGGCCCAACGCGGTCAACGCCGTGGAGCCGGATTCGCCCATGGGCATGAGCGTGTTTGGCATGGCGTTGGATCAGCTCAAGGCGGCCGATCTGGTGTTTGACAGCTACGTCAACGAATTTGTGCTGGGCAAGAAGCGCGTGCTGGTGCCCCAGTCCCTGGCCAGCATCGAAATGCAGAAGGACGGCACCATGCAGCCGGTGTTTGACCCCAGCGACGTGCTGATCTACGTGTATCAGCAAAGCCAGGACGGCGCGGAGGACATTAAGCCCCTGGACATGACGCTTCGCGCCGCGGAGCACGAGGCCGGCCTGCAGCGGATGCTCGACCTGCTCTCCAAAAAATGCGGGCTGGGCACGGGGCGCTACCGGTTCGACGGTACGGTCGCCCGCACGGCTACCGAGGTCATCAGCGAGCAAAGCGACCTGTACCAGAGCCTCCGGCGCAACGAGAAACCGCTGGAGCGGGCCATCGGCGGCATGGTCAACGCGCTGAGCTGGCTTTCCGGCGGCCCCGCGGAGGTGCAAACGACCGTATCGTTTGACGATTCCATCATCGAGGACGCAAACGCGACGGTGGAGCGCAACCTCCGGCTGGTGAGCGGCGGCCTTCGCAGCCGCAGGCGCGCCATCATGGAGGTGACCCGCTGCTCCGAGGCGGAGGCGGAACGGATGCTTCGGGAGATTGCGGCGGAGGCGGGCGGGGGCGGCGCGCCGCTATGACGGGACGACAGGCAGCCGAAAACCCCGCCGCAGCGGAATCGGGTCAAGGGCGTCGGAGGGAAGCGCGCGGCCAGCGGCCGCATCGGCGAAGCCGAAAGCGACCCGGAGACGGGGGATTTCACAAGCGCGGGGCACGGCAGTGCCCTGCGCACCGATGAAATCCCCGGGAACAACCCTTGCGGGGTTTGGGACGGAGCCCCAAAGCCTTATGCCGAAGCATTCTTCCGAAGCGAGCGAACAGCCCGAAGGGCTATGAGGCGAGCGGCACTGCACATTGCATGGGTTCTTGGTCAGGCTGGCTCGCCGAAGCGATGGGGCGCGTGCCGCTCCCGCCCCGCATCGAAGGCCGTAACCGCAGCGGCGCATAGTGTGCCGTTATGGAACAGTATCCCTCAACCAAGGAAAACGCGCCTGCGACTTCGGCCGCGGCGCTTTTTCATACGCTCGCGGTACAATACGGCAACGGAGGCGAGCAGCGTTTTGTGACACGCGGACGGCTTAGCGATACCGGCGCGGGGCGTTCCCGCAACAAAAGTCGCCGCGCCTGTTGCCGTGAACCTAAGCGCTCCGTGAAAAAGTGATCGGCAAGGGGCGTGCTCCGCGGCGACTTGCCGCACCTGCTGCCGCGAGCGGCAACCCTCGCACGCCGGGCGACGGCCCGCCATCCCGGTCCGCCACAGCGCGGGGCTTTGCGTGCGGACGCCTGACGGGATTATCGCCCGTCGGGCGTGATGCGGACGGACAAACGGAATCCATCGCCGACGGGCGTAAAACGGAGGAATCGCCATGAATGACAACCGGTTCGACCCTATGAACACGCCCGCCGGCGCGCAAAACCGGCCCGGAGACACGCCGGAAACCCGCCTGAACCCCGAGAACGCGCCGCAGGCACGGTTTTTCCGTGAAAACGGCGGCGCCGCCGGGAAGCAACCGGTCAGCGGAGCCGGGCACGGGCAAACCCCGGATGGCGCGACCCGCGTCGCGCCCGGCGCAGCGCCGGGCGAAGGCGCGCAAGCCGGCGCGAGGAACGCGGACGCGCCTGCGATCACGCCGGGCGCAGGCGCGCAAGCCGCCACGGCCGCGGCAGGCGTGGCCGAACCCATGCCGGAGCCGACGGCCGCGCAGACGGACGGGCAACCCCCCGCCCAACCCTCCGAGACCCCGCCCCCGACGGACGGGGCGTTCTCGGAGACCCTGCTCAAAGCCGTGGAAGAACGCGTTGCGCGCGCCGAAAAGAGCGTGCTGCGCTCCATGGCGGAACAAAACGGGCTGGACGAGCAGGCGCTCTCCGCGCTGCTGGCGCAGGCACGCGGCCGCAGGGCCGAAGCGCCGCCCGACGGCGCGGCCCCCGCCCAAGCCCGGCAGCGGCTGGACGAGATCAACGCCCGCCTGACCGGGCGGCTGCTGGCCGCCGAGGTGAAAAGCGTGGGCGCGGAGATGGGGCTTCTTGACCCCGAAGCCGCGATGAAGCTGCTGGACACCGCGCGGCTGCTGGTAGACGAAACCGGCGAGGTATCGGGCGTGCCAGAGGCGCTGGCCGCGCTGCGGGAGAGCAAGGCATACCTCTTCGCCAAACCCCAGCGGGCCGCCTGGGCGCAGCGCATCGACGCGGGCGGCGGGGCGGAGGTAAGCGGCGTGGAGGAAGCCTTCTACCGCAAGAACCCCGGGCTCAGGCGCTAGGGCAACCGGATGCCCGCGCGGCGGGCCGCAAACCCGGCAAGCAAACCCACAGCATGGACCACATTGTAAGGAGGTACACCCATGGCGCACGAATTGCAGGAAAGCTACAGCGAGCTGGTGCTGGCCAAACTCCGCGACGAGCTGGTGCTCAAGGACGGCGTGGTGTTCAACAACGATTATGACGGCGACCCCGCCGCCGGCGCGGTGAAGATTCCCACCCGCGAGGACGAGGTGGCCGCCGGGGACTACGACCGCGCCGCCGGCCTCGCGCCCAGCACGGGCAGCACGGCCTACGTGACCCTCGCCATCAACCGCGACAAGGCGGTCAACGAAATCATCGACGGCTACGAGGCTGCCGCCGTGCCCGACGGGCTGGTGGCCGAGCGGCTGGACAGCGCCGGCTACTCGCTGGGCCGCGCGATGGATCAGGACGGCGCCACCGAGCTGCTGGGCGCGGGCACCGTGGTGGGCGTGGCCGCCGTGGATAAGGACAACGTCTACGCGGTGCTGGTGGATCAGCGCACGCAGATGAGCAAGGACAACATCCCCGCCGCGGGCCGCTACGCCCTGTGCACGCCCGACGTGATCGCCGCGGTGGTGCGCAGCCCGGAGTTCACGCAAGCCGGCAGCCTGGGGGATCAGGTGCGCCAGGCGGGGGCCATCGGCCGCATCGCGGGTTTCAACGTGATTGAGTTCAACGACACGACCGCCAACCTCGCCATGATCTGCGGGCATCCGCGCTTCGCCACGCGCGTGCGCGCCTGGCAGGCCCCCGTGCGGCTGCAGAGCCTGGACGGCAGCGGCCAGTACATCGGGGCCAGCGCCGTGCAGGGCCGCATGGTGTACGCGCACAAGGTGCTGCGCCAGAAGGGCGTGCGCTGCGTGTACGCGCCGCTGGCCATGACCCTGTCCGCAGCCGCCGGCGCGACTTCGGGCACCACCATCCTCACCGTGACCGACGCAAGCGACGCCACCGCCTGGAAGTACGTGAAAAACCCGGCCGCCCGCGCCGTGTACGGCGCGAGCTCCGCCGGCACGGCGCTTACCAGCGGCACCACGGAAATCGCGGCCGTTGCGGGCGACGTGATCGAGGTGGTGGGCCTGAAGCTGAGCAAAGTGGTATCGGTGGGCTACCTCACGCTGGCCGAGGCCGGCATCAAGGCGTGAGCGCGCCTCTGACGGCCGAGGAATACGCGGCCATCACGGGCGAGGCCGCGCCCGAGGATTTCGCGGCCTGCCTTGCGCTATCGCAAAGCATGCTGGACGCGCGCACCCTGTGCTTTTACGCCGCGCGCGATCCGGCGACCCTGCCTTTGCTGATCCAGCGTACGCTCAGGCACTACTGCGCCTACCAGACCCAGGCGATCAGCCTGGCGGGGGGCGTGGCGGGCGCGACCGAACCGCCGCTTGCGGGCGGCAGCGTAGGCAGTTTCAGCTTTACGGCGGGCGTGGGCGCCAACGCGCACTGCCCGGCCGCGGCGGCGCTGCTGCCGCTGCTGGTGAGCTACGCGCAGTGCGAGTAGGCGAACCCGCGGCCCGAACCCGTTGACCGCGGCGGACCATCAACCGAAACCCGCCCGCAATGCCCTGCGCGCGCAGACCCTCCCGGAGGACAAGGGCGCGCGCGGGCTTTGCGAAGCGGCGGCCGACTCATGAACCTTCCCGCCAGGAGGCAGGACCGGGCAGGCAAGCCTGCCAGCCCTGCGGGCCAACGACCTGCCGACGAACCCCGAAACCCGAAAGGAGGGGACGCCCATGCGCCCCATGCCGCGCGACCTGATGATCCACAGCGCTACGCTGGCGCTCTGCGCGCCCGACGCCTATGGGGCCGTAACCCTTACCCCCGTGGCGGAGCTGACCCGCGTGCGCGTGGAGACGACCGAAACCCTCCGCGACGACGGGCAAGCCCTGCGGCCGGGGCTTTCGGCCGTGCTATGGTACGACGCGCGCCACAGCGGCCCGCGCGGGGTCGGCTTCGCGCCGGGGCAAATGCTGCTCTTTGAGGGCAGGCGCTACCGGGTGGAAACGGTCGAAGCGCGCTATGGCGGGCGACGGCTCCATCATGTGGAACTGGGGCTGAGCGGCTGACGCCCGCCACCCCATGCGCAACCCCCGCCCCAAACGGAACCGGAAACGGAGGCGATGCCGGTGAGAGGCTCTGGCATGACTGTACGCCTGAACCCCGCGGAACTGGCGGTGCGGCTGAACGCCCGCTGGAAACAAGGCCTGCCGGCGCTGGCCTGGCAGGTGCTGGCCGATTGCAATGCGTACGCCCGCGACGATACGGGCGCGCTGATCCGAAGCTCCCGCGGCGCGAGCGACCTTGGACAAGGCCGCCTGGCGTGGAGCACGCCCTACGCCCGGCGGGTGTACTACACAGGCACGCCGTCGCGGCTGCATAACCCCGCGGCAAGCCTGCGCTGGTGCGAAAAGGCGAAGGCCGCGCGGCTGACCGCCTGGCGGTCGCAGGCGGCGCGCATCCTGGGAGGCGGTGATCCGTGAGCATGCAGGCGCAGGTGCTGGAAGCCCTGCGGAATCTGATTGACGCGCGGGGCGGGAACGCGCCCGTCACCGTTGGGCCGATGCCCCCGGAAAACGGAATCTCGATCCTCCCGGCCGCCGGGCGCGTGACGCAAACCACCCTCGCCGGCGGCGAAACCGTTACGCTGGAGGTGGCGCTCAACGCGAGGAACGCAAGCCAGGCCGCCGCGCTGGAAGCGCTGTGCGCCTTTCATGAGGCGCTTGCCCGGCTGGACGAGCTGCCCGCCGGGACCGGCTGGCAGATGACGGCCATCCACTCATCGGCGCTGCCCGCGTACGTGGAGCAGGAGGAGGGGCAATGGCTGTACGGCAGCGCCCTGATGGTGGAGTACAGTACTCAAGGCTAGGCGGACGCCCGGGTGGAAACATAGGGCGTACAGGATCGCCTTGATGCCCTACCAATACGACGGAAGCCCGGCGAGCCTGTCCCGCAGGGCACGGCTTGTCGAAGAACCCATACAAAGCGCAGTGCCACTCGCCTCATAGCCCTTCGGGCTGTTCGCTCGCTTTGGCAACATGCTGGGGCATAAGGCTTTGGGGCGCTCCCGGTCGGTTTCATCGTCGGGCTGGGCACTACCGTGCCCAGCCCTCGTGAAACCTCTCATCTCCGGGTCGCTTTGGGCTTCGCCGAAGCGGCCACTGGCCGCGCGCTCGCCTCCGATGCCCCAAACCCCGCAAGGGTTGTTCCCGAGAATTTCATCGGCTCGCAGGGCACTGCCGTGCCTTGCGCTTGTGAAATCCCCCGTCTCCGGGTCGCTTTGGGCTTCGCCGAAGCGGCCACTGGCCGCGCGCTTCCCTCCGACGCCCTTGACCCGATTCCGCTGCGGCGGGGATTTATCGACAGACTGAGCCCAGCGGGTTCGCCCGCCCCAACGCCAAACCAACCCAAAGGAGGCATAACGCTGTGAAAGTGACCCGAAATCTGATCCGGGAATACTACGGCATCCCCGCCGGTGACGCCACGCTCTACCACTACGTGAACGCCGGCTTCGTGAAATGCGATGAGGAGAACAACCCCAAGGTGGAAAAAACCGCCTTCGTAGGCGACGTGAACGCGACCTGCGCCGTTACCGGCTACGAAAACGGCTGGAACTTCGAGGCGCAGTACCTGCGCGGCGATCCCGTGGTGGACGATCTGGCCGCCATTGCGCGCGGGCAGAAAACCGGCGCCGACTGCGAGCGCGTGCTGGTCTGCGTGGACATGGCCGACCCTGTGGAGGATCAGCCGGGCGTGTACAGGGCGCGCCGCGCCGCCATCGCCGTGGAGGCCGGCCCTCCGGCGGGCGATCCCAAGAGCGTGACCCGCCTCTCCGGCACGTTCCACCAGACCGGCGAGCTGACGGAAGGCACGTTCGATATCGCGCTGAAGGTGTTTGCGGCGACGTAAACCGCGCGGACGGAAGGCTTACAGGATGGCACACCGCGGGGCGCGGCCGGGCGAAGAAAGCCGGCCGCGCCCCGCGGCGTAAGGGAGGGAAACGGACATGCGGGAATTGACCCTGCGGGTGGATTGCCCGCGCCTGAGCATCAACGGCGAGCCGTACGACCTGCGCCTGACCGAGCTGGAACTCTATACGCGGGCGCAGGCGCTGTTTGCGCGGTGCGCGCGCTTTGGCGAAACAGCCGCGCAGGCCGGGGAACTGCTGGCTGCCGCGCGCGACGCGGCCGGCCTGCTGGACGAAACGCTGGGCGAAGGCGCGGCGGCGCGCATCAGCGGCGGCCGGCCCGTGAGCCTGACGCTCGCGCTGGAATGGCTGGGCGTATTGGCGGAGGAAGCCGCCGTGCGCTTCGCCAGCCGGGCGGCGGAGGATGACGAGGATGACGGGGGCGGCGATGACAGCCCCGGCTGACGCGCCGCGGGCGACGGACAGGCGCCGGGAGCAGGATTCGGCGTTGCCGGGGAATGGCCCGGCAGCGCCGGTCGCGCCTGGGGCGGCGAAACGGTCACCCATGCCTGACGGCTCCGGCCTGCCTTTCTTGCTTACGGCGAGGGACAGCCCTGCCGCCGCGCAGACGACCGACGCGCCCGTGCCGTCGGCCGGATGGGCTTTGCGAGGCGTCCCGGCTTTTTCACTGTCCCGGCCTGTGGCGAAAGTGTTGCCCAGGGCGCTTCGCAGCGCCTCGGACGGCAACGCGTACGCGATCGATCCCAGCTTTCGCACGGTGCTTTTGTGCCTGCGACGGTTGAACGATCCGGACCGGAGCGATCTGGAAAAGCTGCTGTTTCTGGCGGGGCGGTTTTTTTTGGGCAACACCCCGCCCGACCCGGATCGGATGTTTGCCGATTTCGTGGCCGGAGGCATGCCCGCGGAAGCGGACGAGCCGCCGCTGATGGACTTTGAGCAGGACGCGGGCGCGATTTACGCTTCGTTCCGGCAGCAATACCGGATTGATCTGCTGGCGGAAGACCTGCACTGGCTGGCGTTTCTGGCGCTGCTGGCGGGCCTTGGGGAGGATACGCCCGTAGGCGCGCGGGCGCGGCTGCGCGCGCTGGATGAAAACCGCGTGGCGCCTGAGGACCGGGCGCGCGTCAGGCGCATGAAGGAGCAGGTGGCCATCCGGCCCCGCGTGAGCCGCGCGGAGCAGGCGCTGCTGCGGGAACTGGACCGACGGCTTATGGCGGGCGAGGATCCGGCGGATATTCTGACACAGCTTGGGGAGGTGTAGCCCATGGCAGGAGCCGACGGGCAGGTGGTTTTTTCCGTCGAGATGGACGACACGGCGTTCCGCGAGGGGATGGCGCGGCTGGAAGCCTCGCTAACCGCCCTGGGGCAGGGCGTGGTGGCGGCGCTCACCCTGGGCGCGGCGGAGCTTTCCGCGGCGTACGGCGCGGGCTCGCAGTGGGTGGAAGGGTTCGCTTCCGGCGTGCGCGCGGGCCGCGGGGCCGCCACGGCCGTGAAAGCGGTCGTAAGCGCGGCGACCGCCGGCGCGCGCGCCACCGCGCGCTCCGGCGGCGTCAGCGTGGGGCAGAACATCGTTTCCGGGATCATCAGCGGCGCGTCCGGCGGAAGCGGCGCGCTCAACGCGGCTATCGCGGCCATCGTGCAAAGCGCGCTGGCCGCCGCCCGAAGCGAGGCCCAAATCCGCAGCCCCTCCCGGCTGTTCCGCGACGAGGTGGGGCGGTATCTGGCGCTGGGCCTGCAAACCGGCTTTGAGGAAACCGCGCGGGCGAGCCTGCTGCCGACCGTCCGCCAAAGCGTGAGCGAAACCGCGGCCGCTGGGCGACGCGCGCTGGAGGGGACGCTCGTGGCGCGGGTCTCGCAGGCGCAGGCGACGCCCGGTTTTTCGACAGGGCTTATGCGCGTGGCCGAGGCGGGCGCGAAAGCCGCCGCGGAAGCCCCCGCCCGCGCGCTGGCCGCCGCGGCCGCCGCGCCCGTTTCCGACTGCGCGGTTACGCTCAACCAGAACATCACCTTCGCGGCTGCCGTGCAAACCCCCGACGAGATCGCGCGCGCCATCCGGCGGCAGACGACCTACGGATTGGCGGGTGCGCGCGTATGAGCAGAATGACCGTGACCTTCCGCCGCGGCGACGGCAGAACCCTCGCCATCGACGATACGGCCCTGGGCCTGACGGCGGCTTCGGGGCTGGACGAGCCCAACCTGGAGGTATACACGCAAAAAGCCGCCCTGGGCGACGGGGATCTGGTAACCGGCCAGCGCGTGGGCAGCCGGACGCTGGAGTTCACCGCGCGTGTGACAAACCCGGCGCTCAACGATGTGCTCCGGCGGGCCGTCACCTCGTTTTTCACCGCGGGCCATGCCTACGAGGTGCATGTGAGCCGCTTTGGCGACCGGCGCTTCGCCGCGGACTGCCGGCTGGAAAGCCTGAGCGTGCCCGTGGAAAACCGGTATAAGCCGATCACGGTCAAAATCGCGCTGATCATGCCGGAAGGGTACTGGCTCAGCGCGGACAGCTTCGGGCGCAACATCGCCAGCGTGGAAAGCCGCTGCGGGTATCCGTTCATCTCCCCCGCCGGCAGCGGGCGTCTGTACGGCCTGTTCGCCTACGCGGGCACAGTCTGCCTGGAAAACGACGGCGACGCGGAGGCCTACTGCCGGGCGGTGTTCATCGCGCGCGGCGAGGTCGTCCATCCCCGGCTGATCGCGGGGGGCGGGCAGGTGCGCGTGCTGTGCACGCTGACGGCCGGGGATGTGCTGGTAATCGATGGCAAGACCCGCGCCGTGACCCTCAACGGGGAAAACGCCGTGACGTCGCTGGACCGGGCGAGCGATTTTTCGGGCATCGTGTTTGCCACCGGCGCCAATACCATAGGCTTCGGGGCGGACGTGGGCTCCAACCTGCTGGCCGTGAACGTCTACTACAACAAGCGCTACATCGGCGCCTGACGGGGCGCGGCGGGGACGGCGCAGACCGCCGCGGCCGGAGCGGACGGGCGTAAACCCGGCCCGCGAGGCCGGCCGCCAGGCGCGCATCATGCGCCGCCCGCTGCCGGCGCCGCCACCGAGCGCCGCAAGGCGCGGGGAGGGACCTATGGAATTCATCGGGCTGGACGCTGCGCGGCAGACGGTGCGAACGCTGCGCTTGCTTCACATGCAGTGGAACCGCCGCTACTACGAGGCCGGGGATTTCGCCCTGCAGATGCGCGCGGCCGACTGGGACACGGCCATCGCCTACGTTTGCGCTGCCGGGCGGCCGGAAACCGGCATGGTGGAAAAGGTGGAAACCGAGCGCACCCTCAAGGGCGATTTCGTGAACGTGAGCGGCTACTTTCTGGAGGGCATGCTCAACTGGAAGATCGTCTACCCCCGCTACAGCGGCGAGGGCAACGTGCCGCAAGCCTGCCGCGCGCTGGTGCGCGCCCTGATGGGCGATACCGGCGTGCTGGCCCCGGAGGGGGAGCCTCTCGGGCAGGCCGCCCTGCTGGATATCGAGGGCGACCGGCTGGGCGACGCGGCTTACGCGGCGCTGCGGGCACAGGAACTGGGGCAGCGCATCCGGCTGATCGGCGACCAGTTCCTCTACGAGGTATGGCAGGGAACCGACCGCACCCAAAGCCAGACCGCAAACCCCTACGCGGTTTTCAGCCGCGGGTTTGGCACGGTGGATTCGCTCACGCTCACCCGGGATACCAGCGCGCTTCGCAACTGTGCGCTGGCCGTGTACGAGGGCGGCCAGTTGACCGTCGACCTGCGCGCAGGCACGGAGCCGCAGCGGATGCTCTATGTGGAAACCGGCCTTGCGCAGGAAGAGGGGCAGACCGAGGCCGCGTTCCTGGCGGCCGTCGAGGCGCAGGCGCGCGCGGAACTCGCGGAGTACCCCGCGATCGTCAACATCGACGCGACGGCGCTGCAGAGGAACATCCGCTACGGGGTTGATTACGATCTGGGCGACCGGTGCGACGTGCGGGACGATACGCTGGGGCTTTCGTTTGAGGCGCGCATCATCGAGGCCAACGAGGTTTGGAAAACCAACGAACATACGGTGTCGCTGCAGTTTGGCGACAAGCTGCCCACCGCGACCCAAAGGGGGAAAGCGTAGATGATATCCTGGCCTTTTGATTCCACCGTCACGGCGGACGGCAACGGCAACCCGTTGTACAGCAAAACCTACAGCGCGGACGTGCTGGCGCGCATCCTGAGCAAATACTTCCGAAACGGCGTGTTCGGCGATCAGAGCGACAACCTGCAGGTGGTCGAGGATGCCGGCATGAACGTGACCGTGAAGCCCGGCGACGCGCTGATCAATGGTCGGCACTGCTACGAGGAAAGCGAGCGGACGCTGGCCGTGCAGGCGGCGCACGCGACGCTGGACCGCATCGATACGGTCGTGCTGCGGCTGGACCTGTCCGTGAGCGTGCTGGCGGCCGACCTGTACGTGGTGGAGGGTACGGCGGCCGCGACCCCGACCGCGCCGTCGCTGACCCGCAACGCGAGCGTGTACGAGCTGGGGCTTTCCGACCTGTTCATCGCCAAGGCGACCACCGCCATCCCGCAGCACCGGATCACCGATACGCGGCTCAACAGCGCCCGCTGCGGCGTGGTGGCCTCCGTCATCGGGGATACCGACACCACGGCCTACTACGCGCAGATCGCCTCCGATCTGGCAAGCTTTCAGGCGGTGCAGCAGGCGGCTTTTACCGCCTGGTTTGAAACCGCGCGGGCCACGCTGGACGGGGACACGGCCGGGAGTCTCTTAAACCTCATCCAGCGCCAGTCGCCGGTCGACCTGAGCGTGATCCTGCCGGCCGCCGGCTGGAGCGATCAGGCGCCCTACACCCAGACGGCGAGCGTGGACGGCGTGCTCGCCACCGATGTGCCGCTGGTGGACGCGGCGCTGGACGCCGACACGGCAACCGCGCAGGCGCAGCTTCTGGCCTACGGCTGCATCGGCCGGGTGCAGGCGGCCGACGGGCAGATCACCGCCGTATGCCTGGAGGATCGGCCGGAAACCGACCTGCCGCTGCGGCTTCGGGTGATTCGCGGCATCCGCGCGGAGGACCCGTCCGGCACGACGGAGCTGACGGCCTCGATGATCACGGCGGGCGACGGCGAAAGCGTACAGACCAGGCTGGACGCGCACGAGGCGCTGATCCTGGAAGGCGTCCCGCGGGAAACCGCAACCGGCGAAACCGTCACGGTGTACCCGCTGACGGGCACCGAGCTTGCGGTGACGGTGCGCGCCGCGGCCGCGCAGGAGGGCAGCGGCGCGCCGTCCCTGGAGAACCGCCGGCCGATCACCGGCCGCGCGGCCGTGACGGTTCACCACGGCGAAACGGATTACACCCTCACCCCGCCCACGCTCCTGTACGGCGTGGCGGGCGCGGAGGATACCATCCATAACCTTGGCGCGGTGTCGCACCGGACCCAGTACGTGGCCTTCACCGGCACCGAAAGCTGGGCGGTTCCGACGTCGGGCATCCAGACCGAGACCGAGGCGCGCTTCTACCGCACGCCGTCCGTCGCGATGGCGGACGCGGCGCACGGGCTTTGCGACGCCTTCCCCTGGGACGGGGCCATCGACCTGACCCCCGCCGTGTGGGGGGAGAGGATCGGCAAGCTCACGACGTCCGCCAACCTCCAGGTGATCGTGCTCAAATCACGCCTGGCGGGGTGGAGCGACGCGTGGACGAGCACCCAGAAGATCAACGCCTTCAAGGCGTTCCTCGCGGCGCAGCACGCGCTGGGCACGCCCGTGCAGCTGGTGTACGAGCGCGCGGCGGCCCTGGCCGAAACCGCGGCGGCCGTGCCCCTCGCGGCGGCGGACGGCGCGAACGCCCTCAGCGCGGACGCCGGGGAAGTGACGGTCACCTACGCCGCCTTCGTGCCGCGGGTGCTGGAAACCATGCGGGCCGACACGGCCGCCCTTCGGGGCGAGCTGA
Organism: Clostridiales bacterium; assembly: GCA_012517815.1. Lineage (GTDB taxonomy): Bacteria > Bacillota > Clostridia > Christensenellales > Aristaeellaceae > CAXXOK01. The sequence goes on along the minus strand of JAAYUF010000099.1, from coordinate 13,307 downwards.
CGGGCACGCAGACCGATCTCGCCGGGACGCAGGCGGAGCTGACGGCCGCGCGGGAGGACATGGCCGCGGTGCGGGAGGCCCTGTCCGAGGTGGCTGCCGCCGGCCTGGACGCGCCGGTCGACGGGGCGTACATCCACTACGCTACCGGCGTACCCACGGCATACGCCGGCTATAACTACGTAACCCTGCCCTGCGCGCCCGGCGAAACGCTCTACCTGACGGCGCGCGTATCGGGCACGGGGGTTGCGCTGGCGGTGTTCTACGACGCGGCGATGGCCTACCTGGGCTACGACAAAAAAGGCGCGAGCACGGCCGTGGTCTACACGGACGAGCCGACCGTCGTGCCCGCGGGCGCGGCGTTTGTGCGCGTGACGACCACGGCGGTGGTGCCGGTCGCGGTCAAGCGTACGATGATCACGGCGACGGCCGTACGCGCGGCGGCGGCGGAAGCGCGCCTGACCGACGCGGAAACCCGGCTGGCCGCGGCCGAGGCGGCGGGCGCGGAGGACCTTTTCGACCGGGCGGCGTGGCGCGAGCGCGTAGCCGACGAGCAGCAAAAGAACGACTTCCGCTGGAACACGCCGTTTGACAAGGCGTATATCACCTTTACGTTTGACGATTGCTCGGACGACGTGAACATCGTGGCCGACGTGTTCGCCGCGGCGGGCGCGCCGGTGTGCCTGTCCGTGCCGCCTTCGCGGCTGCCAACCGTCACGCAGAGCGGCGAAACGGGGCTGGAAGTCTGCCGGCGCGTCGTGGCAAACGGCGGGGAAATTCTCGCGCACTCGTTTGATATCCTCACCGCAAGCTCGACCGACGCGGACTACGAGGCGATCCTGGTGGACACCAGGCGCGATCTCGCGGCGGCGGGGTTCAGCGTACAGGGGATCATCGAATCCGGCAACGGCGGGGACGAGCTCACGGCGGACTACGGCAAGGCCGTGCGCTACCTGCGGCCGTACTACCGGTACTCCGACCGCTACGGCCGGGGCACGGGCGCGGAGCAGTACGACAACCCCCGCACGTACCTGAAAACCACCGCGGCCGCCAACCACGCCGCGGTGGACGCGGCGGTCGCCGGCCACGCGTGGCTGATCTTCGCCTCGCACCGGATCGACCTGGCCGAGCCGACGGCCACCGGCACCACGCGGGCCCTTGTGGAGGATTTGCTTGCCTATATCGCGGGGCTGGGCGCGGCGGTGCAGATCGTGACCTTCGCCGGGATGTACGCTAAATTCCGCTCCAGCGTGCTGGAGCGCGCGGTGGCGGCGCTGGAGGCGTAAGGCGAAACCGCCGCGGCGAGGTCAACCGGCGCGGCGGCGGCAGCCGCGGCGAGAGCAACCGGCTCAGCGCGGCGAGGGCGACCGGCGCGGCGGCAGCCGCTGCGGCGAGGTCAACCGGCACGGCGGCAATGCCTGCACGGCGGCGGCAACCGGCACGGCGCGGACAGTGAAGGAGGGACCCTTTTTGGGCGAGGCGATGATTCTCCGCCGGGGCGGCGGGTTTGGCAGGCTGCGGGTGATCGCGGCGGCTTCCGCGTCGGCGCTGCCGGCGACGGCCGCGGAGGGAACGGTCGCGGTCGTGACGGGGACGGCCCCGGGCGACCTGTACGCCATGGCGACGGCCCCCGCGGGGGCCGTGAACGGCGATCTGTGGATGCTCACGGGGGCGCAGAGCAGCGCCGCGTTCTCGCTGGGCCGCAACACCGGCGTGACGCTCTACCCGCGCTGCGTGTACCAGCGCATTGCGGGCGCGTGGGCCTTTGTGCCCGCGTACGTGCGCCTGTCGGGCGCGTGGAAGCCGGTCAGCCTGCGCCTGTACGACGCGGGCGTCGAGATGCTCATGGCGGTGGGCCAGACGGATCAGGGCTACAACTACGGCTCGACCACCTACCAAAAACAGAGCGCGGCGATCCGGGCCTATCACGGCGCGCAGAGCGGCCGGTGGCTGTGGACGGTCGCGCCCGTGGACCTGACCGGCATCGCGGCGGTCAAGGCGCGGTTCACGTCGCCCTATACCTCCGGCTACGGGAAGTATCTGGGCATCGCGACCGACCCGGGGAACGCGGGCGGCGGCACGCCCTCTCTGGGCGGGCTGGCGGCGTACGCGGGGCTTCCGGCGGCCACCGTGATCGATTATACGGCGGCGCTGAACGTATCCGGGTTTACCGGCGGGTACTACCTCGGGCTGTACTTCTACCAGCCTGCGGGCGCGTCGGACTACCTGTACGAGTGGTGGCTGGAGCCGTAGGGCCGGGGCGCCGGGAAAATCACGGACGTTCGGAAATTTTGCGGGGCGGGCTGGACGGCGCGCCCCTCAGCATGATGGGAGGACATGGCTATGAGCAAACCGACCGGCGCGGCGGTGGCCGCCAAGGCCATCGCCGCGGTTGCCGAGGGGCATACCTACGGCGAGATGGACTGCCAGGCGTTTGTGGAATACTGCGTTACGGCCTGCGGCGGCAGCATGGCCTACGCGGGCAGCAACGACATGTACCGCAACGCCGTTGCGTACCTGGCGACGATCGCCAACGCCAGGGCCGAGGGCAAGCTGGTGCCGGGCGCGGGCCTGCTGATCGTGGAGGAGGTAAGCGACGGGACGCCCGCCAGGTACCGGGGCGACGGGCTGGGCGACGCCACCCACGTGGGCCTGTACGTGGGCGAAAAGGCGCTGACCGACGTGGACAAGAACGGCAAAAGCCGCGCGTGCAACGTGGTGCATTCCGGCAGCACCATGGGCCGGGTAGCGGGCAGCACGCTGGCCAACGGCTGGACGCACGTGATCCTGTTCCGCGAGGTCGACTACGCCGGCGTGGAGATCCCCGCCGGCGTGGTGGTGGGCGGCACGCTGACGGCCGAGGATACCGCAAAGGACGATCCCGAGGGCACGGGGCAGGCCGTCGAAGCGGACGGGGCGGTCGACGTGAGCGGGTTTTTCGCCGTAAAGCGCGGCTGCAAGGGCGGCGCGGTGCGGCGGCTGCAAACGTGGCTCAATGACCTGGGGGGCGGCACGCTGCTGCTCAGGGACGGCGATTTCGGCCCCGCGACGGAGGAAGCGGTGCGGGCGTTTCAGACGGAACACGGGCTGACCGCGGACGGCTTTGTGGGCCGCAAAACTTGGGAGGCGCTGGCCGAAGCGCGGCAGGCGGCCATGGTAACGCAGGCGGTGACGGAACAATAGGCGGCCGCCGAAGCACGGGCCGCAACAAAGCCGCAAGCGGCTGCCAAAGCATGGGTTGCGACCGAAACACAGGCAGCGACCGAAACGCAGGCAGCGACCGAAACGCAGGCTGCGACTGAAACGCAGGCTGCGACTGAAACGCAGGCTGCGACTGAAACGCAGGCTGCGACTGAAACGCAGGCTGCGACTGAAACGCAGGCGGCCGTCGAAGCACGGGCACGCCGGAGGCTCAGGCATGCCCTGCGCAGGCGGAGCGGAAAGCCTGTGCGGGGCGGTACGGCATTTTTCGGAAAGGGAATCGACGGCCGGGCACGCCGCCGGCGCGCGGATCGACGCCGCCGGCGAGCCTGGCGGCAGGGACGCCTGAAACGCGCCCCGCGGGAAAGGAGGGATCGCGCGTGAGCGAAGGCATGCTCCCGGCGCTTTTATCGCTGCTGGGCACGCTGACCGGCGCTTTCGGCGGCATTCTGGTCGCCAACCGGCTGATGAACTACCGGCTGGAACAGCTGGAAAAGAAAGTGGACAAGCACAACAACCTGATCGACCGCATGTACTGCGCCGAGAAACGGCTGGACGTGCTGGGCGAGCAGATGAAAACCGCCGGCCGCCGCATCGAGGGGCTGGAACAGGGGTAAGCAGGAGGAGGGAAACCTTATGGAACAGAACCGGCTAAAATCCCCCGTGGTATGGGCGGCGCTGGCCGCGCAGGCGCTGACGATCCTGGTAACGCTGGGCGCGATCGACACGGGCCTGAGCGATGCGATCAACGCCGCGCTGGCAGGCGTTTTGCAGCTGCTGGTGATGGTCGGGGTGCTCAACAACCCCACCGACGGCGAGCACTTTTAGGCGCTCGCAAGCCATGCCCGCGGGCGCGGAGGAATCCGGTTTCACTTCCTGAACGCATCCGGGGGCACGGGCGATATTCTTCTGGGACGAGGAGCAATAGCGAAGGCGTAGCGGGGCTGCGCCGGGCTTCCTCGACGCAGTCGCAGGGGAAAAGCGCCGCGAGCAGCAGGCGCTCATGCTGGGAAACAGGACAGGCCGCGCGGCGGGCGCAACCCAGGCGGAACGCTGCCGGCATACGAGAAAAGGGCGCTGCCCCCGAAACCTGCGGGTTTGGGGGCAGCGCCCTTTTGCTTTTACGGCGGGGCGGGCTTCGGGGCCGCGCAGGAGAAGGCCCGCGACGGCCGCGCGACCGGGCCGGTACGGGCAAGCTGCGGAGGCCCGCGGCTTGCGCCGCTGTGCGGCAGGGGCGGACGCTAAAGCTGCGCGCGTGCTCCCGCGCCTCCTCCCGCCCGGCGTTTTGCTCTCCCGTGGGCTGCGGCGGCCAAGCAAGCGCCCTCCCCGGGCCTGCTTGCCGCGCGGAGGGCTGCGCCGTGCGCGTGGCCCGGCAGCTGAAGACTTCCCGCCGCCCGCCGTTCGGATGAGGCGCGTCCTGCGCCCGACGTCGGGAAGGGCCTGATACGGTTGATCATCATGAACGCCTTCCCCTCGCGGCGCTTGTCGCCTGCGGCCTTGTCGCGCATGCTCGACGCAGCCCCGCCGGGCTTTCGCTTCCGCTCCTCGTCCCCAAAATAAAACGGCGCGCGCGTTTACCGCAAGCATATAGGAAAACCGTATGGAACCGGCGCGCGCGGGCCGTACAGGGCGGGCCGGACAAACCTTCGGCATCCGCCCGGCCCGCGTTGACATACGGTGCGCACATCGTTATAATTCATAGATGTTGAAATTTTCCTGCTAAAGTATGTTTGAATGGATGTTTACGAATGAATGCCAACAATCCCCGGACGGACGCTTCCGCCGTTCCGGACCCAAACCTCTCCGGCTCGGCAGTCGCCGCCGGACGCAGACCGCCCCTCCGAAAATGGATGCGGATCGCCGCCCTCCTGCTTTCCGTCCTGATCCTCGCGGGCGGTTTCTTGTGGTACGCGATGGTTCACAGCGGCTATGCCGCCGTGGAAAACAGCGTGTTTGCGTCCGCGTTCTATCGTAACCGCAGGGTGCTGGTGTTGGTGCCCCACGAGGACGACGAGGTCAACCTTGCCTATGGCGTCATCGATTCCTTCGTACGGGCCGGCAGCGACGTGACCGTCGCCTTCCTGACCAACGGCGAGGCGCGCATCGATCCCGCCGTGCGAAACCGCGAGGCCGTGCGCACGGCGGCCACGCTGGGCGTGCCGGCCGACCACCTCGTGTTTCTGGGGTACGGCGATCACATCAGCGACCCGCCTCTGTACCGCGGCGCCCCCGACGATGTGCGCGCCGGGGAGGCCGGGCAAACGCAGACGTTTGCCGCGGGCAGGTTTACGGATTACCATACGGCGCGCTTCGGGAAACCGGCTGCGGTCACGCTGGCCAACGTCCGGGAGGATCTGCGCGCGCTGATCTTGGAACGCCGCCCCGACGTGCTGTTCGTGACCGATTTGGACGATCATGTGGATCATGTGTCGCTGTCCCGGATTTTCGATTCGGTGCTGGGCGACCTGCTGCGCGGGCATGGCGACTACCGGCCGCAGGTGTTCAAGGGCTTCGCCTACGAGTACGCCTGGCACGGCAACGACGATTTTTACCGCATCCCGCTCCTGAGCGCCGCGCCGGGCTGGATGCCGGCCAGCTACAACGCCTGCTACCGCTGGGAGGAGCGCGTCCGCTTCGTGACGCCGGGGGATTACCTCAGCTATACCCTGCGCGGGTCCAGGCTGTACACGGTGCTGCGCTGCTACGACAGCCAAAACGCCTTCGCCAAGGAGAGCCGCCTGCTCAACGGGGACAAGGTGTTCTGGGAGCGCCGCGCCGACAACCTCGCGCTGACCGCCGCGGTTTGGGCCTCCAGCGGCGACGCGACGCTGCTTGCGGACTTTGTGCTGGAAGGAACCGCGGAGGATCCGCTGGAAGGCTGCTGGTTTCCCGACACGGCGGACGCGCGGGCGACCGTGACCTTCTCGTGGCCCTCGCCGCAGGACATCCGCGAGCTGGTTTTCTACGATGCGCCCGCGCCTGCTGGGGATGTGCGCGCCGTGCGCGTGCGCGTAAACGGCGGCGCGCCCGTCGAATTCGCGCTGACGGACGGCGGCGGCCTGCCCTGCCGCATGGCGCTGGGCGCCGAACAGGCGCGCACCCTGTCGGTGGAGATAATCCCCGCGGGCAACGGGCCCTGCGGGCTGTTTGAGATTGAGGCGCTCCCCGCGCGGGAGCTGTCGCCGCGGTGGATCAAGCTGACGGACGCGAACGGGGATTTCTGCTACGAGCTGCCCTGCCCGGCGGGTCAGCCGCTCCGCCTGGGCCTGTACGGTTACCCGGCCGCGCCCCAACAGGCAACCGCCACCCTCTTCAGGGACGGGCAGGCGGTCGCGTCGCCCGTTTACGAAGGGGGCGGCTTCACGCTGCCGCCGCTTGCAGCCGGGCGTTACCGGCTGCGCGTGACCGACGGTGCCTGCGTGGACGAAGCCGTCCTGCGCGTGGGCGACGCCATGCTTTGGCAGCGCGGCCTGCAATGGCTGGAGCGCCAAATCCGCAAGGCGCTCCCCAAACTGTGATGGGATTTCCATTCGTGAACGCGCAAAAGCCCACGGGCGGTTTTCTGCCGGGACGGGGAGCGGAAGCGAAGGCGCTGCGGGGCTGCGTCAAGCTTTCACGGCAAACCCACAGGAGAAAAGCGCCGTGAGCAGGTGGCGTTCATGCGTGGAAATTGTATGAACCGCGTACCCGACGGAAGCTGCGGGATGGGAGGCTCTATGAAAACAATCTGCCTGCGGGCGGCTGAAATCCTGCTGGCGCTGGCCGGCACGCTGGCGCTGCTGCTGGTGAACACCACGCTTTGGACCGCCGACTGTTTCCTGTTTTTCGCCCGGGATGTGCTGGCCTCGCTGGCCGGTCAGGAGGCGTTGGGGGCGGCGCTGTTTGCGCTGCTGGGGATCCTCTACGGGCGCTTTGCCCGCGCGCCCGTTGCCTGGCGCCGCCCGGACCGGCTGAAGCTGAGCCTGCTGGCCGCGCTGTTTGCCGTTATCTCCGCCGTCTGGGCGGACTGCCGGGTGGACGACGGGGTGCTGTCCGGCTTCCTGTCACCTTTTCACCTGCTGCTGCTGGCCGGCAAGGGGATGGGCTTCTTCCCGCTGTTTTACATCGGCATGAAGGCAATCCTCCTGTCGCTGCCCGCGCTGTCCCGCAAGGCCGTTTTCGGGGAGGGCGCGAAACCTGCGGACGTCCGGCGCTGCTTTTGGCGAACCGCGCTGTGCCTGGCCTGTGCCTGGGCGCCCTCGTTTCTCGCGCATTTTCCGGGGACGATCACCGCCGACGGCGGCCGGGTGTTGCAGCAGTATTTCGGGGAGATCATGATAACCGGCGACCATCCGCTGGCCTATACGTTTCTGGCGGGCACGCTCGTGCGATTTGGGATGCTGCTGGGCGGCAGCCTGACCGGCATTGCCTTCTACACGCTTGCGCAAGGGCTGTTCCTGCTGGGGGTCATGGCCTGGAGCGTCGCCCAGCTCAGGCGGGAGGGTTTCCCGCCGGTTTTCCGGTATGCGGTGACCGCGATATACGCGCTGCATCCCGCCATCATGCAAACCGGGACAGCCATCATCAAGGATATTCCCTACGCCACGGCGTTTCTGGCCTTTGTGATCCTGACGGCGAAGGCGTTGCTCCGCCCGTCGGAAGCCTGGGGGTCCCGCGGGTGGTGGGCGGGGTACGCGGTTTTTTCGCTGCTTGTGCTGCTGCTACGGCATAACGGCGCCCTTGCCGTCGTGCCGACGGCGGCGGTGCTGGCGGTGCGTTTCCACCGCGCGCGGCCCGGAAAAGGGCGCGCCCTGTACGGGCTGCTGGCCGCGCCTCTGCTTGCGCTGCTGCTGTTTAACAGTCTGGTGGTGCCGGCCGTCGCGTTCCCGGTGGAATCCGCGCCGGATATTCTCGGCTTGCCCATTCAGCAGACCGCGCGCATCCTGAAAAACGATCCCGACAGCGTGAGCGCCGGCGACATGGCCGTGATCGGGCGCGTGCTGGAAGCCGACCGGCTGGCCGAGGCATACGCGCCGCGCCAGTCGGATTCGGTGCGCAAACTGTACCGCTATTTCAACGGGCATACCAGGGCGGATGTGGTGGCCTTCGGCGGGGTAACCGCCAAGCTGATCCTGTCCCATCCGCTGACGGCGGCGCAGGCGTTTTTCTCGCTCAACGGAGGCTTTCTCAACGTGTTTGATACGACCTACGCCGACTGCAACCGGCCCATCATGGATACGTCCCCCAAGTATCCTGCGGCGCTGCACTATCAGCTTCCCGAGGCGCTCAGGCTGCTGCAAAGCCGGTTGCTCAGCGTCGAGGAGCAGTACCGGAACCTGCCGTTCCTGTCGCAGCTGAAATCCGTGGGCCTGAGCGTGTGGTGCATGGCGATCCTGTGGTTTCTGGTCGGCCGAACGCGGGCGAAACGGCTCAACTGGCTGCTGACCCCGCTTTGGATGACCCTGCTGGCCTGCCTGATGTCCGCGGGTTCCAGCATCGGGGCGCGCTACGCGTTTCCCATCGTCTTCTCGCTGCCCTACGTCGCCTGCGTCCTGCTGCGCCCGGTGCTTTGCGAAGCTGCGCCGGTCGGCGGGGCGCGGGCGGACAGGACCGCCGTCGCCCCGAAGGGCTGGTCGCCTGGAAACGGCCGGCTGTGCCGCGGCGAGATGTGAACTCCGCGGCCTTGTGCCGGCCGCAACCGCCCTTCTCGCCCGGCGGGCTTGCGACGGTCGCGGGCGAATACCGTGCCCGGCTTCCGTGCGATGGGCGCGGACAACCGTCGCACGCCATACCTTGCATCCGCGGGGAAAGGGCCCTTGGCCCAAAGGCCCGCGCCCGCCGTGGCTTCTCATCCTTGCGGCAGCCTGATCTCCCCGCCCTGCGGAGGGACGGCGGGCGGGGAGAAGTTTGCCCCCGGTTTATTGAAAACCTGTCCGTGGCGGAGGGTGCTTCGGCGCATCCCGGTTTCGCAAGGGCTTCTGATTGGAGGATACGGATAGGTTTTCCAACGGTCCGGAGGGCGCGAAGAGCATTGGCCCGCCCGCGGGGCAACGGCATGACAAACGGCCAACGCCGCCCAACCATCCGTTTGACGGAACGCCGGAAACGGGATAGAATGGCATGGAATCGGATCAGAATCGAAAGATCGGTGAAACAGATGAAAACGAATGAAACCGCCGCCAAACGACTCCTGTTCGCGGGCGCCCTGCTCCTGTTCCTGGGCGCGCTGATACTGGTCTACTATTACCTGAGGAACACGGCCAACCGGTTTATCACGTCGGATTCGGTGGATTCCCTGCTCTGGGCGCAGGCGTCGCTGGAGGACGCGAGGCTCGTCAGCCGTTCCTTTGATTATGCCACGCTGCTGCCGCTTGGCGGTCATCTGCTGATGATGCCCTTTGTCGCGCTGTACGGGCTCAGCCCGCTTTCGCAGAGTTACGGGATGATGGCCTTCTTCCTGCTGTTTACGGCGTCGGTGGTGTTTTGCCTGCGCTCCTTCGGGTGGCGGTACACGGCGGTGCTCACCGCCACCGCCTTTGTGCTCCTGATGACGCTGATCGCGCCGATTACCCGGATGCTTCTGTACCACCACATCCTGTATTACAGCCAGGGGCTGGCCTACCTGATGGTGGGGCTGGGCATTCTGACGCGGATGACCCGGCGGTACGAACGGGGCCAGCCCGCCAAGGCCGCGCTGTGCCTGGCGCTCCTGGCGCCGTGGATGCTGCTGACGGCCGTCAACGGGGAAATGACGCTGGCGATCTTCTCCATCCCGCTGATGGGCGCGTACCTGCTGGAGCGGATGTTGAGCCGGCCGGAAGGCAGGCCCAACGTCCGCCAAACCGAAAAGCCGCTTACGGTGTTCCTGACGCTGGGGGCGGGCGTGGCCGCCGGGTTCGCGGTTCGGCTTTGGCTGATCAGGGGCATCGATACCGAATATGCCGACGGCATCACGTCGCTCGCTGCGTTTTCGGACTGGCAGGAGCATCTGGCCAACCTGCCCCAGTTCTGGATGAGCCTCGTCACCGGACAGTCGGAGCAGGTCAAAATCCTTTCCGCCACGGGGATCATCACCGTGCTGCAGCTGATGGCGGGGCTTGTGCTGGCCGCGGTCCCCGTGATCGCGCTGGTGCGGTACCGCACGCTTACGGAGCGGTGGGAGCGCCTGCTGGTGCTCGCGCACTGGGTTACGGCGGGGGTGATCCTGTTCCTGTATGTTTTCGCGCGCTACGGCGAAGCGCCCTGGCGGCTGCTGCCCGTTTTCCTGACCAGCCTACTGGTCACGTTTGCCTGGCTGAAGCGATGGCTGACCGGGGTCAGGCTGCCGCAGAAGCGGATCGCCGCGCTGCTGGCCCTGCTGCTTGCCACAAACGCCGCCTGGAGCGGGCTGTTCATCATCAAGCTGCCGTCCAGCATCTTCTTGGCCAACGCCTACGGTCTTGTCGAGTTTCTGGAAAGCAACGGCCTGACGGACGGCTACGCCACCTACTGGAACGCCAGCGGCCCGACCGTCTACGCGTGCGAACGGGTTCGCATCCGGCCTATCCTGTTTGAAAAGGGCGGGGTCGTGCCCCAGCGGTACCAGAGCAACCGCAACTGGTACACGCTTTCACTGGACACCTGCTTTCTGCTGGTAACGGCGCAGGAAGGCGAGGCTTACGCGGACTGCATCCCGCAGGACTATGACCAGTTGCTGGCCTACGGGGACGATTGCGTGTATGTGTACCATCGCAATATCATCGAGCCGTAACCGTACGCCCTGCGATTACGGGGCATGAGCGCGTCAACGCGCACGGGCGGGTTTCTCCCGCGGCGGGGGCCGCACACGCGGCGAACACGGAAGCGCTTGGGCAAAAGCCCTATCGGCAATACACCGCGAGAAGTCCCCGCCGGCGGCGGGGGCTTCTGCTGCGGGAGGGCGCGGCCTTCCCGGCAAACCTGAACAGACGCGAACCGTTGCCCGGCCCACGCCGGGGAGGATGCGCCCATCAGCCGGGAAGCGAGGCGGGGAGTAGGGCAGGCCGCGCACGGTCGATTTCGCCAGACCGCGTGGATCAGGCCCTGCTGGAAAAGCGGCCGTAAATGGAGGTCAGGCTCCGCTTTCCAAGCCTGTTGCCCCGCACGCGGACGGTCATCGTCCTCAAGCAGACCAAAGCCGAGGGCCGCGTTCGCAACGCCGACTTGCCCGTTACCGTCACGCGGAGGCTGCAAACCCTGCGGCGGATGCGGGAAGGCAGAAACAGAAACCGGGCGCGGACGGGCACATGGAGGATGGGCGGATGATCCGTCCGGCCAACGGACGGACCAGAAGAACGGAGACCTGACAGACGGGGAGAGAAGGAAAAAAGGGAAAAGCCGGAAACCGTAAGCAGTTTACCCGCCCGCTTTTTTACCGCCAGTTCGGTTGACATGCTGCTTTTTCTTTGCGCTGCATTGTCAAAGTTCACAATTTATGGTATGGTCGAGGCAGAAAACCCGCGTCGCAAGCGCGGCGACAGGCGCTTTCGCGGCTGTCGGAAGAAATTATGCGGGAGGGGCAACCAATGACAAAGAAGCAATATCGGGCAACCCTGCTGGCTACGATCCTGCTGGCCTCCTTCGTCGCGTTCGCCTGCACAGGCGCCAATGCCGAAACGACCGCCCAAAGCCGCTACGTACCCGCCGCCATCCAAGCGCTGGAAGAAGAATGGGATACGAGATACAACATCACCAACTCCAGCTACGCCATGCGCTCGGATCACCCCGGCATCCTGAAGGTGTTGAACACAACCGAATATGTGGTAACGGGCTCGCCCGACGTCAATGGTTATGAAAACCTGAAGGCATTCGTGGTTTTCTCAACAAAAGGCGAAATCTATATCGGGGGACTGTTCAGCTATATGACCGTAACCTGTCTGTTCAAAGACGACGGTTCAGCGAAGGTGCTCCTTGGAGATATCAGCGAAAGAGTCTTTATGCTCCGCGACTCGGCATTTCTGAACAACTTTACCATCACCGACTGGGAAGATGCGTTCAACTATACGCACCAGGCGCCGTAGGGAAGCGCGCATCCGCCGGATGCCATGGCCAAGCCGTGAGCGACTCGCAGGCGGGAACGAAACGAGCCGGGGTACGGCAGTGAAACCGGCGACGGCTGAACGGCCGGAACTGCAGGAAAACCAACGAATGATCTTGCTCTTTCATCAGCCTGCCTGACAATCCAATTCCAGCGCGAAGGGCCCGGGTTCATCGGAACCCGGGCCAGCCTGCAAAAGGCCCTATGCTTGGTGATTTTTGATATCGTTTCATCGGGCGATGAAGACGCGAAAGCGAGAAGAAGAACAGCGCCGGGCGGCCTAAATGCACTGCGCGGATAGGGACGCTCCCAAAGCCCGCCTGTTGCGAAAGACCGATCGTGCGGTCGACGGTCCATGATATCGAAACGCCGGTTTTGGAACTGCACATACCGGACAACGGGCGGCCAAGCGTCGATCCCGTTGCGCTGCTCCAGCTTGCGCTGATGCAAAGCCTGTTTGGCATCCGCTTGCTATGCCAGGCGTTCAGGGGCGATGGTTTGGAGATGAGGCACCGCAGGTTCCCGTGCCATGCGATGAGCAGGCCGATTCCGTTTCTTGCCACCGTTTGCTTCGCATTCAGGCAACGCGTCGGCAGCGACATGGTTGAGCAGCGTCCAAGGATGCCGGCTGCGGCCCGGCAACGCAGACGCCTCTTGCCAGAGCCGTGTTTACCGATCCGACGCACGTTCAGGCCAAAGGCGACGTAAACGCGGTATGGGCCGACGGCGGCTGGCATATCCCCGACACGGCAACCCGCCGATACGCGCACAGGCTGGACGAGGGTCGCCGGAACATCGCCTCGGAAAGGGAAGCGCGCTTCGGCCGGGACGGCGGCAGAAGCGCAAATCCGACGCCTTCCAGACACACGGGGAGAGAAGGAAAAAAGGGAAAAGCCGGAAACCGTTATCCTTCAACGGTATCCGGCTTCGGAAATGGCGTTCCCGTCGGGATTCGAACCCGAGGCCTTCCGCTTAGGAGATAGACGGTTATCTTCCTTTTTCAGCTTTTATCTGTTCCGAAAAGCCTTGATTTTATTGGAGTTTTTTCGGTTCCGAGTCGCGTTCGGTTCGATTT
>JAAYUF010000098.1 GCA_012517815.1 Clostridiales bacterium | reverse complement strand
CCGGCGTGCAGCGCGTCGCGGGCGCTCCCGGCGTGCAGCGCGTCGCGGGCGCTCCCGGCGTGCAGCGCGTCGCGGGCGCTTCCGGCGGCCCGCCGCGGAGAGCCGCCCGCGCCGTAAGGGTGGCGGCGCGCAAGAAATTGACAGCGCGCGGAAATTATGCTATTATAATGAAACAGATTTCCTGCCCGACCGTATGAACCGAATAACCCGTCCAACGCCAGGCTCGCCATACCGACAGTCCAACGATTTCATGAGCCTCCACAACCGACCGAAAGCCTGATACGGACCGCAATCCGTCCCTCCCGGCAGCCTGGGGCGCAGCGCAGGCCCGCCGGCAGGAATCGGTATGCATGGACGACCCGCGCGGAGCCCCGCGCCGGGAGGTGTAGGCGATGATCCGCAAACACGGTTCAGCCGTGGCGCTTGTGATGATGGCCCTTTTTCTGCTGTCCGCCTGCGGGCCCGTGCCCGAGGCGGTGAACACCACCCATAGCGCTCCCCCGGCCGCCACGGACAAGGCCGCGGACGGGCCCACCCTGACCTTCCGCATCACCTGGAAGGGCTATTCCGGGCGCGGCGAGGCGATTGCGGAAATCGTAAACGCCTACAACGCGCAGGCGGGCGACGCGTGGCGCGTCACGCTGGTCAACGGCGACGAGGATCGCGCGGCCATCGGCCTGCTGTTAAGCGGGCAGCCCGACGCGGTGTACGTGCTGCCGTACCGCTTTGTGCGCTATTTCGGCGCAAGCGGCGCGCTTTTGGACCTGACCGAGGCGTTTGGCGACGTTCAGAGCCTGTATTACGAGGCGATCTGGTCGCTGGGCGGCGCGGGCGGGCGCACCTATGGCGTCCCGTGGCTGGGCCATTCCATGGCCCTGCTGTACAATAAAACCCTGCTCCAGAAGGCCGGGGTGCAGGCCGAAGCCATCCGCTCCATGGAGGATTTCCTCACGGCCATCCGTGCCGTGCGGGATAAAACCGGCGCGGGCGGGCTCGGCCTGGTCGGCGCGGAAAGCAACGACCTGAGCTGGATGGTCAACCAGTTCGTCTACGGCTACGGCTCCACCCTGGTCGGCGAGGATGGGAAAACCGTGACCCTCAACAACGGCCGGACGGCCGAAGCCCTGCGCCTGTACCGGGATACGCTGGGGCCGTATGCCCAGCCCACCTGGAAGGACGATACCGCCGTTGAGGTGATGGATTATTTTCGCCGCCAGCAGATCGCCTTTGAAATTCTGGGCATCTGGGGCGTGACCGACATTGAGAAGAACGGCTCCCCGTTTGAGGTGGGCATCCTGCCTTTGCAGGCGGTGGGCCTGTGCTCCGAGGTCGGCCCGCTGATGCTCGCCCTGCCCGCGGGCATCAGTGAGGAGGCCCGGGTGTCCGCGATGCGCTTCATCCGCCACATGATCTCCAAGGACGCGCAGGCGCAGATTCTCAAGGGCGAATACAGCCCCGAGCACGATACGTACTACCCTTTCCGCACGCCGATCCGCATCGACATGATGGACAGCGACATTTTCCGGGAGCACCCCGAGTACCGCGTGTTCATCGAGGGCTTCGCCACCCCCAGCGTGGATGTGCCCGTGCCCGCGTGGCAGGTGGTGAAGGACGAGGTTTACGCCCCGGGCCTCCACCGCGTGATGACGGGCGAATGGTCCATCGAAACGTTCCTGACGGATGTTGAGCAGCGGGGCAACGAGATACTGGGCGGGCAGTAGCGCCCGCGGCCGCGCGCCCCGGGACGGAGGGCTGAACATGAAAGCGATCAAGGTGTTTGCCGTTTGCCTGACGCTATGGCTGCTGTGGCCGTCGGCGCGGGCGGCCGTCGAACCGGAGGCCGGCGGCGCGGCGCTTACGTTTACGCAGGCCGAGCAGGACTTCATCCAGGCGCATCCGGTCATCCGGCTGGGGGTGGACCCGGAGTTCATCCCCTATGAGTTTTTCGATTCCGACGGGGAGTACAAGGGCATCGCGGCGGATTATCTGGTGATCATCGCCGAAAGAACCGGGCTGACGTTTGACGTGGCGCGCGATCTCACCTGGGCGCAGGCGTACGAAGACGCCGTGGAGCGCAAGCTGGACGCGCTGCCCTGCGTATCCAAAACGGCGCAGCGGGAGCGGTATTTTTTGTACTCCGACCCCTACATCACCTTTCAGCGGGTCCTGTATGTCAACAAGGATACCGCGTCCATCCGCTCGTTTGAGGACCTGTACGGGAAGTCCGCCGCGGTGCAGCGCAACAGCTCCCACCACAGCTACCTGGAGGCGTATCCGCAGATCGCCCCAAGCCTGTACACGACCGTCGAGGAAGCGCTGCAGGCCGTTTCCAACGGCACGGAGATCGCCTTCATCGGCAACCTGGCGACCAGCAGCTATCTGGCCAAAGCCAACGGCATCCACAACCTCCGCTACATCCCCATTCAGGCGCAGGAGCCGCAATCGCTCTACTTCGCGGTACGCCCCGACTGGCCGGAGCTGGTCGGCATCCTCAATAAGGCGCTGGCTTCGGTGGACCGCGAAACCCGCATTCAGATCAGCGACCGGTGGATCAACGTGGAGGAAAGCGCCGATTACGCGTGGATCGGCCGCGTGGTAATGATCGCGTCGGGCGTGGTGCTGCTGGTCGCGCTGGTGTCGTTTTTCTGGATCTGCCGGCTGAAAAAGGAGATCGCCACGCGGCGGCAGGCGCAGGCCGCGCTGGAAATCGCCAAGCGGGAAGCCGACGAGGCAAACCGTTTCAAATCCACCTTTCTGGCGCGCATGTCCCATGAAATCCGCACGCCGCTCAACGGCATCATCGGCATGTCGTACCTGCTCAAGAAAACCAGCCTGTCGCTGACCCAGAAGATGTATACCGACCGGATCACCCAATCCTCCAACACGATGCTGGGCATCATCAACGATATTCTGGACTTTTCCAAAATCGAGGCGGGCAAGGTGGAGATCGAGGCCGTATCCTTCAGCCTCGATCAGGTGATACAGGACGTGGTCAACGTGGTTTCCCACAAAATTGAGGAGCAGGGCATCGGGTTCATGCTGGTCAAGGATCCGCAGGTCCCCAACTGGTTTGTGGGGGACGCCAAGCGTCTGGCGCAGATTCTCGTCAACCTGCTCAACAACGCCGCGAAGTTTACCGGCGAGGGGGAGGTCACGCTGGACATTCGCATGACGGCCAGAATCAGGGAAACGTACCACCTGACGTTCACCGTCAAGGATACGGGCATCGGCATGTCCGAGGAGCAGGTTACCAAGCTGTTCCAGCCCTTTGCGCAGGCGGACGTGAGCATCAGCCGCCGTTTCGGGGGTACGGGGCTGGGGCTTTCCATCGTCAAAAACCTCGTGGAGCTGATGGGCGGGCAGGTGGAGGTGTACAGCACCGTGGGCGAGGGCTCCAGCTTCGTCGTGCGCCTGCCCCTGCCGCTGGACGCCCAAAACGAGGAGGCCTACCGCAAGAACGTATCCTCCCTGCATTTCCGGGACCTCCGCACGCTGGTGCTGGAAAAGACGGGGGCGAACATGAACCTGATCCAGCGCTATCTGGAGTCCTTCGGCATGGTCTGCGAGCTGACCAGCTCCTCATCGGCCGCCCTTGCCATGCTGGAGGCCGCCAACGGAGCGCTGGTGAAGCCTTTCGATCTGCTGATCGCCGATTACGACACGCCCGCGCAGGGCGGCTTTCCCTTTATCCGCACGGTGCTGGACAACCCCAAAATCATCCGCAAGCCCAGGGTGCTGATGCTCCTGCCGATGATGCGGGAGGATCTGTTTGACCAGCTGGATCAGCACGGCGTGGATGTCGGCGTGGGAAAGCCGGTGGTGCCATCGATTCTGCTCAACGCCGTGCTGGACATCTTCCACATCCGCGCGGTGGGCGGCACGCGTCCGGAGCCCGCGGCCACGGAACCCGCCGGCCGGTTCCGCAAGCCGCACTGCGTGCTGGTCGCCGAGGACAACAAGACCAACCAGCTGATCGCCAGGGCATTGCTGGAACCGCTGGGGCTGGAAGTGCTGATCGCTGAAAACGGGGACATCGCGGTGCAGCTGTTTACAACCCATCAGGATCGGATCGAGCTGATCCTCATGGATTTGCATATGCCCGTCAAAAACGGCTACGAGGCTTCCTCCGAAATTCGCGCCCTGTCTCCGGACGTTCCCATCGTGGCGATGACGGCCGACGTGATCACGGGCGTGTGGGAACAGTGCGAGGCGCACGGCATCCACCAATACCTGAGCAAGCCTTTCGACCCGGATCACCTGATCCGCACGGTGCGGGAGCTGATCCCCGATACCGACCCGGCCGGAAATCCGTCGGCCGCCGCGGAACCCCCGGCGGCCCCTGAAACCGCCCCCGCCGAGCAGGCGAAAGCTGCCGTGCAAACCCCGGCAACCCCCGCAACCGCCCCCGCCGAGCAGGCGAAAGCCGCCGCGGAACCCTTGTCAACCCCCGCAACCGCTCCCGCCGCGTGGGCATCGGCCACCTCGCAAACCCCGGCAACCCCCGCAACCGCCCCCGCCGAGCGGGCATCGGCCGCCGCGGAACCCCCGTCAACCCCCGCAACCGCCCCCGCCGCGTGGGCACCGGCCGCCATGGAACCCCCGGCAACCCCCGCAACCGACCCCGCCGAGCGGGCGTCGTCAGGCACGGAAAGCCCGGCGGCTTCGGAACCTCCGGCGATCCTGAATATGGAACAGGGTCTGCAAAACCTGGGGGGAGATATCCCCCTTTACCGTCAGATTCTGGCGGCCTACCGGGACGAAAACAGGCATACCGCAGCCCGCCTGACCGAAGCGGTGCGCGCCGGGCGGCTGGACGAAGCCGAAGATATCGTGCACAAGGTGAAAAGCAGCTCCGGCACCATCGGCGCCAAGGCGCTATTTGAGCTGGCGCAGGCGCTGCAGCAGGCGCTGCGCAACCATGAGGCCGAAACTGCGGATCGGCTGAGCCGCCGGTTTACGGAGGCGCTCGCACAGACGCTGGAGGAAATCCGCGACAGGCTGAGCAAGCCGAACTGACCCCACCGCCGCCGCGTCGGGGGGCGTCAGGGTACAGACAAGGAGGTTGGACATGGCCGGAAAGCTGCTGATCGTGGATGATTCGATCACGGATCGCCTGATTATCCAGAAAATGTTGCATGACTATGAGACGCTCACCGCCAGCGACGGCCGGGAGGCCATGCAGATCATCGCCACGCATACGGACATCGACCTGATCATTCTGGACCTGAACATGCCCGTCATGGACGGTTTTCAGGTGCTGGCGGCGCTTGGTTCCATCGATTCCAACAAGCGGATGCGCACCATCATCCTGACCAACTACGACGAGCTGGATAAGGAGATACGCGGCCTGCAGGCCGGCGCGGTGGACTTCATCCGCAAGCCGGTAAACATGGAATCCCTCCGGGTGCGCATCGGCATTCATCTGGAGCTGCTGCGCATCCAGCGCCTGTACGAGCAAACCCTGCAGGAGCGGAGCCTCACGCTGGACACCCTGCTGGAGCAGGCGCCCATCGGCATCGCGCTTTCCCACGGGGCGCAGCCCGACCACAGCGAGGGCGACCTGACGGTGTTCAACACCGCCTACGAGCGCATCACCGGCCGGACGCGCGAGGAGCTGCTGGCCCTGGGCTGGAGCCAGATCACGCACCCGGACGATTTGCCCCGGGAGATGGAACTGTACCAGCGCTTCATGGCGGGGAAAATTGAAAGCTACACCCTGGAAAAGCGCTTCCTCCGCCCGGACGGGCGCGTCGTGTGGGTGGACGTGCTGCTGGCGCCCCTCAGGCGCAGCGGCGACCTGAAATACAACCACATCTGCCTGATTCAGGACATCACCGAGCGCAAGTCGGTGGAAAGCGCGCTTTCTGAAAGCGAGCGCAGCAAATCCGTGCTGTTGGCCAACCTGCCCGGCATGGCCTACCGCTGCGACAACGACCGTCAGTGGACGATGCGCTTTGTCTCCGAAGGCTGCTACGCCCTTACCGGCTACCCCGCCGAATGCCTTTTGGACAACCGCGACCTGTCCTATAACGACATCATCGTGCCTCAGTACCGCGACGCGCTGTGGACCGAGTGGCAGCGCGTGCTCACGGAACGCGTCCCGTTCAAGTCCGAGTATGAAATCTTCACGGCGGCCGGCCAGCGCAAATGGGTGCTGGAAATGGGGCAGGGCGTGTTTGCGCCGGACGGGAGCGTGCAGGCGCTGGAGGGCATCGTCATCGATATAACCGACCGGAAACTTCAGGAGATGCAGCTCAGGCATATCAGCGAGATCGACGCGCTCACGGGGCTTTACAACCGGCGGTATCTGGAAGGGGTGCTGGTCGCGGACACGGCGGCGGCGCAACCCGGCAAGCGCGCCATCGTGCTGCTGAGCCTGCGCCGGATCAACGCCATCAGCCTGACCTACGGCTACAGCTTCAGCGAAAAAGTGGTCACCGAACTGACGCGGCGGCTGCAACGCCTCGCGGGCGAAGGGCGGGATATGTTCCAGATCTCCTTTGAGCGGTATGCCTACTATTGCACAAGCTACCGCGACGTCGAGGAACTCAAGGAGTTCTGCGGGCTGATTGTGAACACCGTCGAGGGGATGGAAATCCTTCGGACGGTGGGTTGCGGCATCGGCGTGCTGGAGTTTGAATGCAACCTCCCGGACATCGGCAACGTGATTCGTGACGCGTCCACCGCCGCCGAACGCGTGGGCGAAGGCAAGGTGTTCGGTTACCGCTTCTTCGACCGTGAAATGGAGGTGGCCGTCAAGCGCGAGGCGGAGATCAAGGACGCGCTGCTGCGCTTCATCGCCGGCGCTAAAACGGAGCGGCTGTACCTGCAATTCCAGCCCATTGTAAACCTGAAAACCAATCGCGTGGAGGAGTTTGAGGCGCTGGCGCGTTTCCGCAGCGACGCGCTGGGGGCGGTGCCGCCGCTGGAGTTTATCCCCATCGCGGAAGAAACCCTGCTGATCTCCCCGCTGGGGCGACGCGTGCTTGAAATGGCCTGCGAATTCATCAAACGGTTGCAGGCGGAAGGGTTTCTGCGGCAACGGGTCTATGTGAACGTATCGGCCATCCAGCTGTTGCGCAGCGAATACACGGAGGAGTTCCTGGAGGTGCTCCGCGCCCGAGGCGTTCAGCCGACCAACGTCGGGCTGGAGATCACGGAATCCGTTTTCACGGACAACTACCAGTCCATCAACCGGGAAATGGAGAAGCTGATGGCGCTGGGCATCAAGGTGTCGATCGACGATTTCGGCACGGGCTATTCGTCGCTCGCGCGCGAACGGGAGCTTCGGGTCAACTGCCTCAAGATCGACAAATCCTTCATCGACAAGCTGCTCTACCTGGACCCGGCCAAAGCGATCACCGGGGATATCATCTCCATGGCGCATAAAATGGGGCATCTGGTGGTGGCGGAGGGCGTGGAGCACGAGGTGCAGAGGCGCTATCTGGAGGAGTACGGCTGCGACCTGATGCAGGGGTACCTGTTCAGCAAACCGCTGGATGAGGACGCGGCGCTTCGCCTGCTGGCCGCGGAACGCGAAGAGGTTGCCGCCGCCAACCCGGCCCGGTAGGCCGCAGGCAGCGACCCCGGCGCGCAGGCCCGCCCTGTTGCGGCGCGCGCAAAGCCCGCAGGCCCGCCCTGTTGCGGCGCGCGCAAACCCCACAGGCCCGCCCTGTTGCGGTGCGCGCAAAGCCCGCAGGCCCGCCTTGCCTGGCGGGACGCGGCAGCCCCCCGGCGGGCCGGTGATCCGGCCCGCCGGGGGGCTGCTCTCGGTTTGCGCGAAGGCGACGCCGCCGTATGCCGCTTCGGGCCGCCGCGGGGCGTCAGACGGTTCCCCGTCATGAGCGCCTCCCTCTCACAGCGCATTTCAACGATGGCTTCGTCGCGCATGCTCGCCGTAGCCGCTCTGCGCCTTGGCTTCCGCCCCTCGTCCCGGAAGTGAATCGCTCGAGCGCCAGCGCGCACGCATGAAGGGTCATCCTGTCAGACGATCTTGTCCATGTACAGCTTCTTTTTTTCGGCGAACTCCGCGTCGGTCAGGATGCCGTCCTGGTGCATCTGCGCCAGTCTGCGCACCTGCTCCAAAATGCGCTCGTTGTCGGTCAGGGCTTTGCCTGTGGGGGATTGGGGCGCGGAGGCGGTTATCGCGGGAGCCGCCGGATGCGCGCCCGCAACGGGTGCGGGCGAGGCGGCGGGCGCGGCGGCAGGTACAGCGGCGGGCGCGGTGTGCCCGCGCTGGTTCAGGCGCACGATGCCCTCAAACTCGTTGTAGATCTTCTGCGCCAGGGCAAACGCGTCCAGATAGACCTGGTCGCTCTTCTTGATGGAGGCGTTCAGGATATTGATGGTCAGCGAGGAAACGCGCAGGTCGTCGATAAACACGCGAATGGACAGGTGGCCGACGTTCTCGGATCGGTTGGTGGCCGTGGCGCCGGCCAGCGCGCCGGCCAGGCCGAAGGCCGCGGCCCCCACCATGCCGGGCAGCACGGCGTTATGGTGCACCATGGTGCCGTCCTGCACCAGCGCGCACTCGGTCACCTTGTCCAGCGAGAAGAGCTTGAAATCCGCCATCGGCGTCAGGCAGCTCTTGCTGGTATTGGCAAAGGGCAGGAACGCGCCGCGCCGGTTCCTGTAATCGAAGCGCAGCAGCCCGAAAACCTGATCGATAGCCTTATCGACCTGAAACCCCTCGCCGCGCAGGTAGCTTTCGACACGGGCCTTGAAATCCCGTTCACGCGCCTTGCTTTTTCGCACGTACAGGATGATGAGGATAACGTACAACAGAACAGCCGCTAAAATGATCAAACCGACGTTTTGACTCATGGAGAGGCTCCTTCTTTCTTCTCTGCCGTGAAGACGATGCAAATACAATGGGAACGTGCCGGTATGTTCGCGTGTTGATTTGCCACAATCAGAAAAACAACCGGTGGCTGGATTCATCTATCCTGTGAAAAAGGATCCGGAGAGCGCAACGCCGTACCCCGCGCCCCTGTGTGTCCGGGAAAGCCCGACGGGGCGGATCGCAAAGCCGCCGGGGCCAGCCCGCGCCTCGGCGCGCCCAGATCGACCCTGGTTCCCTCAGGCGGGGCCCGGGTCGATCAGATGCCGCTCAGCGGCTTGAGGAAATAGACATACCGTACCGTACGGTTGGGCGCCGTAAAGGTCAGCGCCAGCGTATCCTCCGCCGTACGCCCCTCCCGTTTGCAGGATATCCCGATGGCGGCTTCCCCGTCTGCCTTTGGCGCAAGCATGACACCGCCGTGTGCTTCCGAGCGCACGTTGACCGAGGGCAGGCCGCTGTAATTGCCGGAGGCACCAAAGTAGGGATAGTCGGCAGTCCCGTCGGCCCAAGCCGCTTTCAAATTGACCAGCTGGGTGTTGATTTCCAGCGGCAGGATGCCGCCGTTGGACAGCGTCAGCGTCACGAGTACCTGCTGTTTGTCCGCGTCGGTTTCGTGATTGCTGGTGCGGCTCTTGATCATGTACATGCTGCTATAGTATAGCTCGGTCCACGCATCCACCGGTTGCCAGCCCGCCACTGTAGCGGTGACGCCATCGGCGACGGGGAAGGTATCCCCGTCGTGCAGTTCGGTATAGGAGCCGTACCGCTCCGTATCCCGGGGCTCCACCTGCGGGGGGTAGGTGACCGTCATTTTCTTTTCTTGCGGCTGGTACAACAGCGTGAGGGTGACGCTGCCGTTGGAAACGGTCAGCGTCAACGCGCCCTCATCGCCCGTTTCGCTGCCGGTGAGTGTGTAGCCGTCCTGGCTCAGCGCCACGCCGAAAGCCTCGTAGCACTCGTTGCTGACGTTTGTGTAGCTGAGCGCCAGCCCGTTTTCAGGCGTCACGGTGAGCTTGTCGGGATCCAGCGCGGTCGCGCTGTGCAGGCTTGGGGCGGTAACGACATCCGGCTTGGGGGTGGTTAGAACCGGAAGAATCGATTCGGCCTGCGCGGAGTACAGCAAAGCAAGCATTAACCCCAGCAGCAGGATCAGTACAACAAACCGGCGCATAGGACGCATGGGATGATTCCTCCTTTGAGTCGCACGGGCGCGCGGGAGAGAGCCGTCCGGCATCGCGCCGTCGGCCGCCCGTGCCCGCGAAGCCTCTATTTGGCATGATCATAGCATACGGCGGCCCCAAATGGGTGGGCTGCCAGCCCACATAACGCGATCCGGGTGAAGGCGGCAAACGAGGCCGGGGCTCACTTTGTCCGCGTCCGCGCACGGGCAGGGCGCGGGCGCACGGGCAGGGGGCATCTTCCGAAATCATGGAGGAATGCGCGCGCCGCGCACGTTTACAACCCGCGCGGGCACGCGGCCGGGCAGCGCATGAAAGCCGCGCAGACGTCGGTTGCCGCAAGGCCGGGCGTCATCCCTGGCCCGGCTTGCCTTGTGCGCCTACGGTGCTTTCTCTTTGCGCGCTCCACGCCGGGCACGGGCGGTTGGCGCACGCCCCGCCAACCCGATCAGCGTGCCGGTTACCCATGGCCCCTGTGCCGGGTGCGGATGCGGCAAGGGCCGGAAAGCAGCGCTTTCCGGCCCTTCAGACCGTTGACAAACACATACGGCGGCTATCGCCGCTCGCCTTCTAGCCCTTCGGGCTGTTCGCCTGCTTTGGCAAAATGCTTCGGTATAAGCCTTTGAGGCCCCGCCCCAAACCCCGCAAGGGTTTCTCCCTTGCCCCATTTCCACTGCGACGGGGGTTAGTCAACAGCCTGAAGGGCCGGAAAGCAGCGCTTTCCGGCCCTTGCTGATCCATGTTCTTTTCGGTTACACAAGCCCGACCAGCCGCCACCAGAACACTTCCAGCACCATGACGGTAACCACCACCGCCGTTTGCGCAAGCCCCAGCCGCAGCGCCTCGCGGTTGCCGTAGCCGCCCGCCTGCTCGCCAACGCCCACCAGCAGGTTCATGTGGTGGAAGGGCAACAGCCAGTGCAGCGCCACCGCGGTATAGGTGAGCAGCGCCGGTACCAGCGGGGAGAAGCCCGCCTCGGCGCCGAAGGCGATCATGGCGGGGGCGGCGATGCCCAGCACCGCGAGGGTGCTGCCCAACACCATGTGCAACGGGATGCACAGCGCCGCCGTCAGCAGCGCGAACAGAAGCGGCGAACCCGGCGCGGACGCGGGCAGCAGTTGGGAAACGACCCACGCGTTCATGCCCGTCGCCTGCCCCACGGTGCCGATGGCCAGCGCGGCGGTCAGGAACAGGAGCGTCCCCATGGGGACGGAGGCCCAGGTACGCGCGTCCACCGCGCCAAGCAGCGGGCTCGCCAGCGCGATCACAGCCAGCAGCGCCACCCACCCGGGCGCGATGCCGTGCAGCGAATCGGTCGCCCACAGGGCAACGGCGGCCAGCACCACGCCCAGCACCCGCTTTTCCCGCAGGCTCATGGGGCCCATCTCTGCCCGGCGGCGCGCGATTTCCTCCCGGTTCAGGTGAAACTGCGCCGGGCTTGGGAACAGCGCCGTTTGCGCCAGAAACGTGAGCGCCGTGGCCGCCAGCCCCGGTACGCCCATGTACACAAGCCACCCCAGCCAGCTGACCGGAACGCCGGAAAAGCTCGCCACCACGGGGTTTAAGGTGCTGTCGCCCGTGAGCAGCACCATGGCCGTGGGCACGGAGCCCGCGAACACCGCCAGCCCCACGTTGGCCGCCTGCGCCTTTTCCAGCCTGGCGGCGCGAATCACGTGCTCCATAATGGAGAGGATCAGGAACGAGCGCGGCCACGGGTGGGGAATCAGGAAGCTCAGCGCCAGCCCCAGCAGGTAGCAGCACAGCAGGATGCCCCGGTAGGTGCGTACGTACCGCTGCACTAAAAACAGCGCCAGCCGCTGCCCCAGGCCGCTGTCCCGCACGGCGGCGGCCAGCAGGAAGCCGCCCACCACCAGGTACATGGTGGGCGTCGTCCACAGGCGGAATACCAGCGAGCCGGGCACCAGCTCCGAAGGCAGCAGCAGGCAGTAGGAAAGCAGCAGCGCCGCGGAGGAATAGCCGGGGTGCATCGCGCCCGTCGCCCACCAGACCACCGCCGAAAGGCTCAGCGCAAGGCAGTGCCGCCCGGCCTCCGGCAACCCGGGAATGGGCAGAACCCACAGGAGCGCGCACACCGTAAGCCCGCCCAGAAACCCGAGGATCTGTTTGCGGCGCTCCGTCATAGCGCCTGCAGGATCGCCAGCAGGATCGCGTTGAGCTTGTCCCGCGGCGTATCGGTACGGGAGGTCATCACCACGGGCACGGTGGTGCCGGTCATCGCGCCGGCGTTGGGGAAGCGCGCGAAATACGTGAGCGATTTGCAAAAGATATTGCCGGCGCCAATATCGGGCATCAGCAGGATATCCGCCACGCCCGCCACCTCGCTTTGGATGCCCTTGTGCCGCGCGGCCTCCGGGCTTACGGCGTTATCCAGCCCCAGCGGGCCGTCCACCAGGCAGCCCTTGATCTGCCCGCGCTGCTGCGCCTTGCTGAGCATGGCCGCGTCCACAGTGCTGGGCATGTTGGGGTTGACCACCTCCACCGGGGCCAGCACCGCCACGCGCGGGGTTTCCCAGCCCAGCTTGTGCATGAGCGCCACGGCGTTGTTGAGAATTTTGACCTTATCGGCGTAATCCGGGGCGATGTTGATCACGCAGTCCGTAATCAGGAACAGCTTCTTTTCCAGTGTATTTTCCACCAGAATGCTGTGGCTCAGGAGCGTCCCCTCCGGCACGAAGCCGAACTCCTTGTTCAGGATGGCGCGCATGAAGGTGGCGGTCTGCATCAGCCCCTTCATGGGGATATCCGCCCCGCCCTGCGCCACCAGCCGGCAGGCGGTCTGCGCGGCCTGCGTTTCGCCCGCGGCTTCCACGATCTCGTACTCCGCCTCGCTTTCGCCAAGGGCGGCCAGCTCGCGGCGGATGCCCTCGCCGTCGCCTACCAGAACGCCTTGCGCGATGCCGCGGCGCTTGGCGTCCACCAGGGCGGTCAGGGCTTCGTGATCGTTCGCGCCGGCCAGCGCGATCTTTTTTCGGATGCCAAGGCCCAGCACGTGCGCCTCGATTTGCTCAAAGCTTTGAAACAATGACGCCGCCCTCCTCCCGCAGTTCGCGAAGCGGTTCCCTGCCGCGGAGCATCTCCAGGCTGCTCAGCGCCAGCGACTGCATTTCAAATTCGCCGGGGTAGATTTTCACCGGGGCGATGAAGCGCACCATGCGTTCGATGGCTCCGGTCAGGCGCTTGGAGTTGGCCATGCCGCCCGTGATCAGGATGGCGTCCACCTCGCCGCAGAGCACTGCCGCGCAGGCGCCGATCTCCTTGCCCACCTGGTAGCACATGGCGTTGAGCACCTCGCCGCAGAGCGTATCGCCCGTCTCGGCGCGCCTTTCCACGGCCAGCGCGTCGTTTTCGCCCAGGTAGGCCATCATGCCGCCCAGGCCGTTGAGCTTCTTTTTCATCTCCGCGTGGGTATGCTTCCCGGAAAAGCACAGGTCCACCAGCGCGCCCACGGGCAGGGTGCCGGTGCGGTTGGTGGAGAAGGGGCCGTCGCCCGTCAGGCCGTTGTTGGCGTCGATGGCGCGGCCCTTGCGGTGGGCCGCCACGCTGATGCCGCCCCCCATATGCGCGACGATCAGGTTAAGGTTTGGATAGGCGCTGCCGGTATCCCGCGCATACTGCTTGCCAACGGCCTTGTGGTTCAGGGCGTGGAAGCTGCTGCGGCGGGGCAGTTCCGGCAGGCCGCTCAGGCGGGCTTCCGGCTCGAACTCGTCGGTGGTGGGCGGGTCCACGGTCAGGGCCATGGGGCCTTTTGCGGAAAGGGATGTCGCGATTTTAAGCCCCAAGTCGCAGGCGTGGTTGCCGTAGCGCATGCTGGCGGATTGGCTGAGCATCAGCTCGTTGATGCGGTACACGCCGCCCTCGATGGGCACCGTGTGCCCGCCGCGCGTGACCACCGCGTCCAGCCCGGCCACTTCGATGCCGTGGCGGGTCAGGCAGTCCTCCACGGCCTGCAAACGGTAGCCGTGCTGATCCCAGATGGTGGCGAAGGCCTTGATATCCTCCGCCTGATGGACGATGTTTTCCTTGACCACACAGGTCTCGTTTTCGTAATAGGCGAACTTGGTGGAGGTGGAGCCCAGGTTGATGGCGGCGATTTTGTAGACTTTCGGTTCCATACAAAGCCTCGCTTCCGTGTTGATCGCCATGGACGGTGATCCATGCGGCGGGGTTTCTGTTTGCGGCGGAGTGGTCGTAGCGTCAAACACCGACGCCGCGCCGGGGGCGGCGGATAAAGCGTCCGGCAGCGCGCGGAGGGCGGCAAGCCGATTTCAGCGCGCCGGGGCAACGAACAAAGCGTACAACCATGCGCGCGGGGGCTGAGCCGGTTGCGGCATGCAGCGGGCGGCGGGCAAAGCGTCCGGCAGCGTGCGTAAGGCGGCCAGGCCGTTTGCAGCACACCAAAGGCGGCGGACAAAGCGTCCGGCAGCGCGCAAAGGGCGGCAAAGCCGTTTCGCAGCCCGTCCGCAGGTCGGCTGCTTCCGCGGCTTGCGGGCGAGCGGGAAAAGGGTGCCCCGGCCGCGACGGAGAAACGCCCGCCGGAGGGCGATGCCGCAGGCAGGCGAATCCGCGCCGTCGGCCGGGGCCGAGAGAGGGGGAGGAGGGGGTCGCAGGGTTCCACAGAGGAGGCGGGCCGGTCAGGGGATTACCGGGCCGCTTCCTCCGCAAGCCGACCATACTCGGCGCGGATATCCGCTTCCACGGCGGCGAGGGTTTCGGGCGTCACGCCCTTGAAGCGGCGCTGCAGCTTCAGGTAATCCGCCACGGGTTTGAATTCCTTGAGTTTGGTGTTGATCGTGAGCTTGCCGTTTTCGTACTCGTAGAGCACCCACGCGCCGGTTTGCACCGCCATGCGGCACACCTCGATGGAAAGCCAGCTTTCAAAGCCCCAGCCGGTGGGGCAGGGGGTGTGGATGTGCAAAAGCGAAGGGCCGTCGGTATCCCGGGCTTTTTGCACCTTGCGGCGCAGATCGGGGATGTTGGCCACGCTGGCCGAGGCGCAGTAGGGAATGTTGTGCGCCATGGCGATGCGCAGCAGGTTTTTACGCCCCGTGGGCTTGCCGCCGGGGGTGGTGGTGGTCCAGGCGGCCAGCGGCGTGGAGCTGCTGCCCTGAATGCCGGTGTTCATGT
>JAAYUF010000097.1 GCA_012517815.1 Clostridiales bacterium | reverse complement strand
GCCGCCTCGGGCGTGGACGCGGGGTCGGACGCCCGCTGCAGGGCGGATGCCCGGCTGCCGGTCCGGTCGCCCCAGAAATCCGGCGGGAGGGTCAGCGCGTCGCGCAGGCGGAACGCCGTCTGGGTTTTACACTTGGGGCAAATGCACTCGGCCGGGTCGATCTCTCGACCGCAATGGGGGCAGATCATGGCTTCACGCTCCCGGTTTTACAGCTTGTCGGGGGTATACAGGCGCGGGCCGGCGACGCGGCGGGGCGGGGCGGCCGTCCCGCCGGGCGCGGGATCGTCCCGGCGGAACGGGCCGGGGGCATCCTCCCCGGCCACGGCCAGGAACACCTCCGCGAACGTGGGCCGGTCCGCGGGGTCTAGGGCCAGCATGCGCAGGATACAGTCCCGGTAGGGCCGGGCGATGGAGTAATCCACGTCGATCTTCGCGCCGGAGAGCAGCGCCTCGTTGAGGTAGTCGTTCTGCGACGCATCAAAGCCCGGCATCCGTCCGCACAGCAGCTGGTGCATCAGGATTCCCATGGCGAACACATCCAGCTTGTTGGTGAGCCTCACCGGTTTGCCCAGGCTGAACAGCAGCGTCTCCGGCGCGCAGTAGATGGCGTCCCCGGTGATCGTTTCCGGATCGTCCGGCGGATCGTCCTGAAAGAAACCGGCGTCAAAATCGATCAGCTTGGCGGTGAAGTAGTTGCGCACGGTTTTTTTGAACAGGATATTG
Source organism: Clostridiales bacterium (assembly GCA_012517815.1). GTDB lineage: Bacteria > Bacillota > Clostridia > Christensenellales > Aristaeellaceae > CAXXOK01. The sequence goes on along the minus strand of JAAYUF010000097.1, from coordinate 2,488 downwards.
TCGGGTTTCAGATCGGCGTGCACCACGCCCTGCGCCTCCAGCTGCGCCATGCAAAACAGCAGCACGCGCACCAGCACGCGAATCTGCGCGGCCGGCAGGCGGCCGATCTCCTCCATGGTCAGCGGGGTTATCTGCACGCGGGGGGTGACCGCGTAATACTGCGTGCCCAGGCGGAAAAAATCCTGCACGGGCACCAGGTTGCCCCGGTCCGCGCGGAACACGGCGTCGTAGAGCCGCCGCTTGCGCTGCTCAAAACGGGCGCAGGTTTCCAGACGGGCCTTGCGCACGGGGTTCGCCATGGGCTCGTCGTCGGCGGGGTATACCGGGGAGAGGAACTGCTTGATGAACACCGGCTGGTTGTTCTGGTCCGTTCCCCAGCACCAGCAGGCGGTTCCGCTGCCCGCCGCGGTAAAGCGCGACGTCGTCAGGTAATGGCCAAGCTTTTCAGGCACGCACGTTCATTCCTTCGGAATAGTATTGGGGTTTGTAGGTTTCCCAGACGCGGAACATCTGCGCCCGGTCGCGGGGGCTGTACGCGTCCATGGGGATCACGAAGCGCTCGCGCAGCGCCAGCCTGCGCCCTTCCAGCCCGCCGCGCAGGGCTTTGAAGCTGTGCCAGCCAAAGGGCATCAGCAGCATGGTAAAATCGTCCTGCGCGCCGGCGCCAAGCGCGTCCTGCAAGAGGGTTTGCCACGCCCGCAGACTGCCGGCCTGCGAAAGCGTATCCAGCAGGAAATGCTCGAAATCCATCGGAGAGGACAGGCAACCGAAAGCGCCGTCCGTCGCCGCGATCACCACGCCCGGGAGGGGCAGGCGAAACAGCCGCTCGTTGATGCGGAACGGCTCGTCCGCCTGCAGGACGTTGTTCATGGCGGCGTCCTCGTAGAGGTTCTCCATCGCGTCCGGCCCGCCGGAAAGATCGTCCCGGGTGGCCTGCACCAGCCCGTTGGCCGTGAGCACGTAGCCGCGGGAGTCGCCGGCCCACAGGAAGCGCGCGTACAGCCCGTCGCTTGCGGGGCTCATCAGCACGCAGCTGAGCGTGGTGGGCAGGGTCCGCACCATCGCGCCGCTGGCCTGGCCCTCCCCGCCCGGCAGGCGCGCGCGGGCATCCCTAAGCGCGGCGGAAAGCGCCGTTTGCAGGCGCTGGGCGGAACGCTTTTCCCGCGCGTCCGGCGGCAGGGCCTCAAAGTGCCTTTGCAGCGCCTCGCTGACCACGCGGGAAGCCAGGTACGCCCCGCTTTTGCTTTCCAACGTGCCGTAGCGGCGCGCGCCCAGCCCGCCGCAGCCGTCCAGCACCGCGGCCATGCCTCCGGTTTCGCTGAAAAGGTAGCTGTAGCTGTCCTCACCCCGGCTGTCGCGGATCTCCCCGGACACGGCCACAACGCCGTCCAGCCATTGCATAGCTTTCATCGGCCGGGTTCCTCCTAGATGGAGCCGACGATGCAGGAGATGACTTCCTCATACTGCAGGTCGGTCAGCCCCGCGTCCAGCGCCTGCGGCTGGAGGCTGACGGCGTTCCAGTCCCGCTTGATGTGATCCCACTCCGGCGCGTTGGGCGTGAAGAGGATCAGCCGCTTGGCGTGCTCGTCCATGATGCCGGGGACGTTTTCATACCCCCACCAGGCCGAAAGGTCGCTGAAGGTCGCGGGCATGTTGGGGGGGTAGTTGGCCGCGCCGCGGCCAAAGCCGATGGGGTGGGTGGGCGCGTCCGACCACACGATGATGATGTGCCGCTTTTTAAGCCCCTCGGAGTTCCAGGGCGAGCGCATGGCGTAAGCGAGCGCTTCCAGGCCGTCCTCGGGGGTATCGCCGCCGCCGTCGGCTTCCAGCCCGGTCACGCATTCCTCCAGCCCCGGGGCTTCGGCGGGCATCTCGAAGAAATCCGAGATGGAGATGGCCCTGTCCCCGTCGGCCAGATAATCCTTGAAGGCGACCACGCGCACGCGCATGCGGTCGATGTTCTTGTGGTGCTCGCGCAGTTCCCGCTGGATGTCGTCGTACAGGCTCAGCGCGTTGCGCTTGACCATGTTGATGAGATCCCGCATGCTGCCGGTGGTATCGATGCAGAAAACCAGGTCCACATTGTAGGAACTGCGGTAGTTTTCGCGGAAGGACGTCGTCATGGGGCATTCTCCTTTTTGATGATCTGTTGCGGCGCCCGGACCGTCGGGGCCGCCGTGGTTTCGGGTGGCCGTGTGCGGCGCCCGGAACCGGGCGGGGCGCTGCGGTTTGGTTGCCGGGGATTTCGGCCTGCCGGCCGTCGCCCGTGTGCGGCGGATGCCGGCCTGTGGTTTGCGGCTTTACGCTGGGTGCCCGTCCGCGCGGCGCGGGCTTACAGCGTGGGGCTGTTGCGCAGGTAGGGGTTGTTGCGCGATTCCCCTTTGGCCGAAGCCGCCGGTTCCGGTGATGGCCCGGAAACCCCGAGATCCCACGCCGTGCCGTTGCCCGGCGTGGGGTTGCGGCTGGCATAGCCCGGCACGGGGTCGCG
>JAAYUF010000096.1 GCA_012517815.1 Clostridiales bacterium | reverse complement strand
GACGCCGATGCCGATGCCGATGCCGATGCCGATGCCGATGCCGATGCCGATGCCGATGCCGATGCCTTGAGCATTATACCATTCCGCGCCGGCGCTGTCAAAGCGCGGCGGCGTTGCCAAGCGCCTTTTCCCGCACGGAAAACGGATCGCCGTACGCCTCCGCCCGGCATATCTCCCGATAGCCGCCCCGGTTGAACAGCGCGAGCCCCGGCGCGTTTCGCACGTCGCAAAGCAGCTGCACGGCCAGCGCGCCGCCGTCGGCCGCCATCTCTTCGGCCAGCGCCAGCAGCCTCGTGCCCACGCCCCTGCGCTGCCACCGGGGATGGACGCACAGGCGGGTCAGCATGGCGGAGCGTTCGGTTTCCGCAAAGGGAAAAGGAAGCCGCCGAATCTCCTCCCCCGGCAGGAGCGTGACGCTCCCGACGGTTTCGTCGCCCGATCGCAGCACGAACAGCGCGTGCCGGTCCAGATCGGCCCTCAGCACCGCTTCGTCGGGGTAACGGTCGTCCCACAGGCAATCGTCGCGGGCGGCGCAGGCGCGCCACAGCGCCCAAACCGCCGCGCGGTCCTCCTCGCCGGCAGGTTGCAGCGTCCACGGTTGCACAGGTATCCCTCCCTTCCGCCGGTCAGGCGGGGTTGACCCCCGCGTGGGCCGCCTGCCGCGCGGCTTCCCGCCGGGCTCTGCCCAGCTCGTAATCCGCTTTCTCGGCTTCGGTTTCGGGCAGCAGCGCCGGCACGCCTGTCGGCCGCTTGTCCCGCCCCAGGGCGATCATGGTCACAAACGCGCGGTTGACCAGCGTGCGCTGCGCGCTTTCGCACTCGGGGTCCTCCACGAAGGTGTCCACGCAGATCAGCATGCTGCTGTGCCCCACGTACACCAGCCGTCCCTGCAGCACGACCAGATCGTTGAGCTTCGCGGGGGCCAGAAAATCCAGCCGGTCAATGGAGGCGGTGGTGACCTCGCACCCGCTGTGGCGGCGCGCGACTACCGCCGCCACCACGTCCACCCATTCCATCAGCCGCCCGCCAAACAGGCGGAAGCTCTGGTTGCAGTCGCCGGGCATGATGACGTGCACCTGCTCGGTGCGGCTGCAGGCGACGGTACGGATTCGGTCCTCCGGGGCGGGGCAGGTTTCAGTCATGCGGGTTCCTCTCTTTCCGAGGTGCGGCCGGGGGCACGCGGATGGGCTGGGGCAGCGCGGAGAGCGCTTGCCTCAGAGGCGCGCTCAGCAACGCGGGGTCAAAGCCGGTGAAAAACAGCAGTCCCTTGCGGGGCAGTGGGTGGAGCGTAAACAGATCCGGGTACTTCTCCAGGATGCGCCGGATCAGATCCCGCTCCGAAAATCCGCGTTTGAGCGCCGCGTCAAACTGGGTGACGGCTTCCACCTCGCGCGCAAGCAACCCAAGGTGCCGCCGGGGCACCATCATCAGGCTCGTGTCCGGCGCGCCGTCGACCCAGCCGATGTGCACGCGGCTATCCATCAGGCGGGTAAAATCCGGCGTCGCGTCCGGGCAGACCGGGTGCGACAGCGCGTCGATATCCAGCCAGGCGACGTGCGTAAACGACGGATAGGCCCTCTGGGTTCGCTGGAGCAACGGCAGTTTGTTTCGTTGAAAAAGCTGCATGCGCGTCATGCCTTCCCCCAGCAGGGTACGCGGCAGCAGCGCCTGATCCGGGTAAGCGAGCGTGTTGGGAAAGCCGGCCCTCAGGCGGCGCTCCATCTCCCCGCCGGCGTACAGCGTCAGCGGCAGGGCGCGAACCGCTTTGAGAAAGGCGAAGCGGATCATGTACCAAACAGGCGGGCGCAGCGCTTCCGGCTGGTCGATAAACGCCGTGACAAACAGCGGCAGCTCCGGCCGGGCGCCGGGCAGCAGCGCGGCCGCGTGCCGGCGCAGGTTCAGCCGCGGGGGCAGCCGCTGCGCATAGACATCCTCCACGCCGAAAAGCCCGTGGCAGGCGCGCGCCGTGGCTTCGCCGCGTTCAAAGGAGATCCCGGCGGCCTGCTCAAACCGCGCCAGACCGGTCGGGGGAAGCAGTTCCGGCCCGGGCTTTGTCAGGCGCGCCGCCGGGAACGCCCCGCCCGTCGGCCACAGCGGAGCCGTATCCAACGCGAAAACGGCGTATCCGGCGGCATACGCCGCGATGGACAGGGTATCGCGGGCGGCGTAGGCATCCCGCAAAAAGGCGACGCCGCTAAACAGGAATGCGGGATGGATGAGCAGCGTACGAACGGGCGCGGCGGCGCAGACAAGGGCCAGCCCCGCACCCAGGGAGGCCGAGTCCGCCCCGAAATCGCCGGTAAAGGCCGGGAGGCAGGCCTGCGCCTGCCGCCCTTCCCCCGTGAGCGCGGCCGTCATCACCGCGCGCCGTTCGCCGATTTTTGCGAAGCGCGCGCAAAGGGTCGCGTCCCAGCGTTCCGCGAAGGCGAACCCGCCCCGGAGCGCCAGCGCGTGCGTTTCGTCGGTCAGGCGAGGCGTCAGGGCGGCGAGGCCGTCCTCCTCCCGGTAAAACAGAACGTCACGCGCGCTCAGCGCGTTCTGGGGCAGTTGCGCCGAGCGGAACGCTTCCTCATAGGGTTCGGGCACGGCGAAACGCAGGCCGAAGGGCCGCGCGGCCATGGCCAGCGCGTCCAGCGCCAGGTTCAGCGCCGTTTCCGCGTCCGGCAGGTCGGAAAGGATCATCAGGATGCGGGGATTGAGCATAACGCTCTCCTTTCGCGGGTTGATACGGCCCGGCGCCGCGCGGCGGCCCGGGAACCTCCGTATGCCTTGATGATACGCTGGAAGCGCTTCCCGGTCAAGGCGAACTTTGCCCGGCCCGCGCAGCCGGAACCCGGGCGGGGGTGCGCCGAACCATTACGCCCGCCGCGGGTTCGCAGGCGGCGCAAAGCCTTTCCCGGCTTGACGAAATGCCCGAAGCGTGATACATTGAAGTGTAAACAGTATCCGATCCGGCATGAGGTGGCGTAATGAGCAAATACGGGCCCTATGACGAATACGAACCCAACGAGCCTGCCCCCATCGCGGGTAAGGGCGCGCACGCGCCGCTTTCGCCCGCGCGGCCGCTTGGGGGCGGGGAGCCGGCATCGTCCGGCGCGCCTGCCTGGACGGCCGGCGCGTGGGAACCGCCCATGGCGTCCGGGCATTCCTATACCCCGCGAACCTGGGATGAGGAAGAGTATACGCCCAACGAGCCGCCGGCCCCGCCGCCCCGCCGCCCCGCCGCTATCCCGCCCGCATCCGTGGCCGAAGGGACGTCCGCGCGCGCGCGCGGCGCAGAGAACCCCTACGCCCGGCCCACCTGGGATGAAACTGCTTTTGACGAGACGCCTTCCGGCCGCGCCGCGTACACCGGCGACGCCCGCCGCGCCCAAGCCGCCGGCTACCTGGAGGGCGACGAATATGCCGACGCCGTGCCGTCCCGCCCGCTGCGCACCCGCCGCGCGGAAACCGCCGCGCCGGCCGAACCCCCCGTCGGTCCGGCTTCCTCCAACCCCTACGCGCGCCCCGCGGCCAGTGCCCGGGACGGCGTATCCGACGAAAGCTCTCGCTTTGCCCCGCCGCTGAAATTTGAGCTGCCCGGCGCTCTGTACGGCAACCGTGCCGAGAGCGCCGCCGACACCCCGGAACCTCAGCCCGCCCAGCCCAACGTGTACCGGACGCGCAACGCCCCCATGCAGGGCGTCGGCGACATGGCGTTTGACCCCGCGGCCCGGGCGGACGCGTACCGGGTGGAGGCGGAGCTGAGCCCGCTGCGCGCCAAACGGCGGCGGCGCGCGGTTCGACGGGTGCTGTTCGTGCTGCTCGTGCTGGCCGCGCTGGCCGCGCTGGCTTACTTCAACCGCGGGTGGATTCTGGATCAGCTCAAGCCCCTGCTCGGGGAAGAAGCCGTGGAATCCGTACATCAGGCGGTGGATCAGGCGGTTGGCACGGCGCCGACGCAATCGCAGACCGCCGCGTACGATCCCGCGCCCGCGCTGCAAGTCGGCGAACGCGCCCGGCAGGGCATCGCGGCGGTCGCGGGCAGCCTGGCGCTGGAGCCCTACGCCGTGACCACCGGCAACGTGATCCAGCGCGTGGCCACCGGGGAGGGCGTCTATGACTACTACCTGTTTGCCGCCGGCACGGGCCAGTTGCTGGGCTATTATGAAGGTCTGGGCGCCAACGGGTTCCTCGTCTGCCCGGACGACGTCTACTACATCGCGCAGCCGCCCTGGCTGATCGACGAGAACGGCCGCGCGCTGGTCGACGTCAGCCGTTACCAGTCCACCCTCGGCCCGAACGCGGAGCTTGGCCCGATGATCAACGGCTGGTCCATCATCAGCAACGCCGGGCACACCACCTTCAATTACATCAACGCCGGCGGGAGCCTGTTGAGCACGCTCTGGTTCGCCAGAGCCTTCCCGTTCACCGCGGACACCACCCTGGCCTATGTGGATACCGGCAACGTCAGCAGCCCGGACGAGCGCTACACGCTCTACGAGCTCACCCACGGCGGGAGCATGACCCTGTGGAAGCATACCGCCGACATGAGCGGCGTGCTGGGCTGCGCGTGCGGCGTCGCCTATCTGGATACAGGCGAGCTGATCCTGCTGGGCGGCAAGCACGCGGTGCTGTGCAAGACCGACGACGTGGCCGCGTACGCGGACTGCGGCGCGGTCGTCGCGCGCGACCCCGCGACCGGCCTGTACGCGCTGTTTGTCAACGGCGAACAGCATTACGATTTCGCGTACGACAGCATCGCGCCCGTGAGCTCGGACATCCGCTGGGCATCGGCGGAGAACGGCGCGTACCGGCAGCTGACCGTCACGGGGCACGCCTATCCGCTGCCGCTCTCCCACTATTTCGCCCTGCGCAAGGGCGACCAGCAGGAGATGGTGGCGCTGTCCACCCGCACGGTGTGCGAGCTGCTGCTGCCAGCGATCACGAAATAGGAGGAACCGCCCATGAAACGCGCTCTCGCCCTGCTGTTGACGTTTTGCCTGTTGTCGGCGTCCTGCGCGATGGCCCGGGAAACCGGCGAAACCCGCACGGTCGAACTGGAAAAGGACGGCCTGACCGTTTATCGCGTGCTGTACGGCGGGGAAACCGACACGCTCAAGTATAAGGAAGAGTACCCGGCGTTTGCGTGCGCCGATACGGCGCTTTCGGACTACCTGACCCGGACCGTCACGGAACCGTTGCTGGCGCTCAGGCGCGAAAGCCCCATGACCGCCGGCGGAAACGCGTATGTCAGCGGCGCGAAGGACAATATCCGCATGAGCTTCGCCGTTTCCATGGATTTCCCGGGCCTGCTGTCGCTGGAGGCTTCGCTTGGCAACCGCTCCGCGGATCAGTCGATCAACGAGACGCTGTTTTTCTACCGTATCATCGATGTAAGCCGCCAGACCGAGCTGACGGTGTACGACCTGTTCACGGAGCCGCGAGAGGCGGTGGATCTCGCCGTGCGCGAGGCGGTGTTTGGCAGGGTGACGCAGCAGGGCGCGGCGACCGTAACCGAAGCCGCGCAGGTGCCCGCGCCCAACTCCTATTACCTGTCCAAGGATGTGTTCCGCTGCCTGTTCGCCGCCGGCGCTGTCACCGAAAAGGCCGTCGCGGTGGATATCCCGTGGGCGGACCTGAAGCTTTCCCAGTCCGCGCTGCTGACCGATAACGCACCGCTGACGGTCGCCGGAGCCGCCGATTCGGCGCAGGACGCCGAACCCGCCGACACGGCCGGCGCTTCCGATGCCCAAACCGCGCCCGACTCCGGCACGGGCGAAATCGACGGCACGGCCGACACCGACGGCACGTCGGCCCAAATCGGCGCGGACGCGCTTCCCGCCCTGCTGACGCAACACGACTGGAAAACCGGCAACCGATACCTGCGCTTTGCGGCGGACGGCTCGGTGAGCGACCCCGCCGGCGGCGAGCCGATGTTTATCTCCTATGCCATCCGCGACGGGGTCTTGTACCTCAACGCCGCCGAGCGCGAGGATCAGGGCGCCACGGTGAGCGGCACGGCGGCGGAGCTGACGCTCAGGTTCGACCCCGAAACCAGCGATTTTGAAACGCTGACGCTCACGGCCGCGAGCCTCCCCGCGTCGGAACCGGCCGCGTCGGAACCGGCCGCGTCTGCGGCGGCCGACCTGTCCACGCCCGCCCCCGCCGGCAACGTCGCAACACCCACGCCCATGCCGGTCACCGGCGCGGACGCGGACATGGTCGCCTTCCTGACCGCCGGCCTCTGGAAGCCGCTGGGCACCGACGGCACTACCTACTACCAGTTCACCGCGGACGGCAAACTCCTGACCGTTCAGGTTTCGGACTATACCGTGACCGACGGCGCCCTGCGCAGCGACGCGATCGCCGGGGACGTGGCCCTGGGCGGCACCGCATTCACCGTAACCAGCGCGGACGGCACGCAGGAAGGCTATGTGCTCAACCGCAGCGCAACGCCGATCCGGGTGGAGGAGTTCGTAACCCCGACGCCCGCGCCGCCCCCCACCGCCACGCCCGTGCCCACCCCCACGCCCACGCCTTCCCCCACGCCTTCCCCCAGCCCCACGCCTACGCCGACCCTCTCGCCCTACGAACAGGCCGCGCAGACCGCCCCCACGCTGGCGACGCTGGGCGACGCCTCGTTTGCCAAGCGCCAGAGCCTGAAGGTGTACAGCGCCCCGGATGAGAAGAGTTACCGCGAATCCAAGGCGCAGGTGACCACGGATGAGACCGTCGGGATTTTTGGCGTCACAAACGGCTGGGTGCTGGTGAGCTACGCCATCGGCAACGGTTCGCGCGGCCGCATCGGCTATATTGACGACGCCACGCTGGCCGATCCGGAGAACGTCGCCAATCTGACCTTCGCCAATATCAAGCTCACGCTCGGCAAGAGCGCCAAAGCGACGGACGATCCGCTGCGCGGCAAGGCGACGCTGTTCACCCTGAAGAAGGATACGGAGGTTCAACTGCTGGCGTTTCTGGAAACGGATTGGGCGTACGTGGAAACCACCTACAAGAGCAAGGTTTGCCGCGTGTTTATCCCGCGCTCGGCGCTGATTGCCGAATAACACCGCCCCCTTGGCGGAAGCGCGTCCGGTTAGCCGTTGAGAAACTCATCCGGTTTACCGCCGCCAGGGCCAGGCGAAACCCGGCCTCGCGGAGAGGCAAGGGAGCGCCTGCTGCCCTCCCGGTTCGCAACCGTATCGAAAAGCCCTTGGCAGCCTTCCCTTTCGGGATCGGCTGCCAAGGGCTTTTTGCATCCGTGGGATGGATTGCGTACCCGCGGGGATGCGGATTGGGGCGATGTCCGGCTCCCGCCGCAGCCTTTCCTGTCGGTTACGGCTGAGCGGCGCATGACGTGCATCTGTGCCTTTGACTGCCCTTCCGCGGGGGGGAAAGTCGGAGCAAAGCCCAGCTCCCCCCTCGGCCTCTCCTGTCGGTTACGGCCGGCAGGAGCCTTTCGCGCGTCCGGTTGCCTTACTGCGCGTCCTCGGGGGTGAAGGTCGGGGCAAAGCCCGAGCTCACGATCAGGTCGTACACCTTCCGGGTGTAGATCGCCTGGCGCAGCGCTTCCACCCAGGGCGCGTCCGCGTTTTCGGCTTTCACGGCGATCAGGTTCACATAGTTCTGCGCGGCCAGGCTGTCCGCGCCCTCGGCGTACAGCCCGTCCACATAGGGCACAAGCCCGGCCAGCACGGCGTTGTTGCCGTTGATCACGGCATAGGCGACGTCGCTGCGCAGCCCGGGGATCAGCTCGGCGTTCACCTCGTAGATTTCCAGCTCGTAAGGGTTGTTCACGATGTCCGCCGGGGTGGCTGTGCTTTCCAGCGTCGTATCCTCCGGCAGGGTGATCAGCCCGGCTTCCTGCAGGAGCAGCAGCGCACGGTTTTCGTTGGTGGGGTCGTTGGGGATGGCAACGCGGTCGCCCGCGGCGATTTCATCCAGGCTCGCCTTGGTGCCGGCGTACACCGCCATGGGTTCAAAATGGGTGAACACCACGCCCACCAGCTTTTCGGCATCGCTCACGCTGGCGTTGTAGCCGTTGAGGTAGGGGATGTGCTGGAAGAAGTTCGCCTGCACCGAGCCGTCGGAGGTGGCGGGGTTTTCCACCACGTAATCGGTCACCACGGTCAGGTCCAGATCGTAGCCCAGGGCGGCCAGATCGTCCCGCACGAGCTCGAGGATCTGGGCGTGGGGGTTCTCAGTGGCGATGATGGAGAGCTTCTCGTTGGCGAGCGCGGAACCCAGGGTAAGGGCCAGAGTCAGGGTCAGCAGTACGGAAACCAGCTTTTTCATGTTCGGATTCTCCTTTTCTGTTCAGTGCCGTTTATGATCCAGGCCGCGCGTGGCGCGCGAGCCGAGAACGGTTATCACCTGTACCAGCGCCACCAGCAGCAGGCTGGCGGAGTACATCACGTCAAACTTGCGGATGTTGAGGCCCTTGACGATCGCCAGCGCCCCCAGCCCGCCGCCGCCCGCGGCGCTGGCCAGCGCCGTGTAGGCGAGGATGGTGGTCACGCTGATGGCAGCGCCGTTGACCAGCGAGGGCACGGCCTCCGGCAAAAGCACCTTGAAGATGATTTGCAGGTTGGTGGAGCCCATCGATTGCGCCGCCTCGATCATCCCCCGGTCCACTTCCAAAAGCGAGCTTTCCACCATGCGCGCGATGTAGGGAAAGGCGCTGACCACCAGCGGGAAGATAACCGACGTGGTTCCGATGGCCGAACCCATGACCGCGCGCGTGACCGGGAACAGCAGCGCCAGCATGATGATGAACGGGATGGAGCGCAGGAAATTGACCGTCACGCCCAAGACCGCGTTAATCGTCGGCCGGGGCATGATGTGGCCGCGGCGGGTGACCACCAGCCAGATGCCCAGCGGCAGGCCGAGCGCGTAGGCGACCACGCTGGCCCAGACGGTCATGTATACGGTTTCCCCGAAAGCCTGCCACAGCAGCGGCCCCAGTTGGCTCCAGGTCATTGGGGATGCACCTCCTCCACGGTCAGGCCCAGGGCCTGAAGCGTATCGGTCAGGCGCTTGCGCGCCTCCGGGGTTTCCGGCAGTGCGACTAGCATCTGCCCGTAGGCCTTGTGGTTGAGCTGATGGATATTGGCCGAGAGGATGTTGACGTCCACCCCGCTTTCGCGGATGGCCCGGCTGATGAGCGGGCGTTCCGCGGCCGCGCCGTCAAACACGATGCGCAACGCGGGTTCCGGCGCGGCGGCTTCCTCCTGATCCGGCAGGATGCCGAACAGCCGCTTGCCCGCCGCCGACTTGGTGTGCAGGAACACGTCGTCCACCGTGCCCTGTTCGGCCAACCGGCCGCCGTCCAGAATGGCGACCTTGTTGCAGATCTGCCGGATCACCGCCATTTCGTGCGTAATCAGCACCACGGTGATCCCCAGCCGACGGTTGATCTCCTGGAGCAGCTCAAGGATGGACTGCGTGGTCATGGGGTCCAGCGCGCTGGTCGCCTCGTCGCACAGGAGCATTTCCGGATCGCCAGCCAGCGCCCGCGCGATGGCGACGCGCTGCTTTTGCCCGCCGCTAAGCTGGCTGGGGTATGCCCCCGCCTTCTGCTCCAGCCCGACCAGTCGCAGCAGCTCCCGCACGCGCTCGTTCGCCTGCTTTTTAGGCACGCCGGCGATCTCCAGCGGGTAGCGGACATTGCGTGCGACGGTGCGCTGCATCAGGAGGTTGAACTGCTGAAAGATCATCGCCATGCGCCGCCGCGTGGCGCGCAGCCTCGCCCCGCTCATCGCCAGCACGTTGTCGCCGTCGACGAACACCTGCCCGTCGGACGGCTCGTCCAGACGGTTCAGGCAGCGGATCAGCGTGCTCTTGCCCGCCCCGCTCATGCCGATGATGCCGTAGATATCGCCCCGCTCCATCGTCAGGCTGATGTTGTCCAGCGCCACCACCTCGCCGTCGGGCACCGGGTACACCTTGCGCAGGTTGCGAATTTCGATCTGCGGGAGCCGCCCGGCTTCCCGAGGCTGTTGCGCGGCCTCCGCCGGCGCTTGTAAAGCCTCCGCCGGCGCTTGCGGGGCCTCCGGCCGTTCCTCCGCCGTATTCATGTTGGATCGTCCCCCTTCCGGCCGCCATAGAAAAAGCCCGCCTCGCGCAGTGCGAAGCGGGCCTGGCAGGCGGTACCTTCCATCAAGCGACGCAACACAACAGACACGAGCGAGAATCGCACGCGCGCATCATGCACATCGACATGGCACATAGGTTCGTCACGTGGACTCCTCCTCCCCTGGCGTCGCCGCCTTGATCGTGCGCCCATACTAGCACATCGTGCCCGGGCTGTCAACGGATTTGGGACATTTCGTTCCGGATACATTGCGCGGGGCCTGTGCCGGGGCTTTGCGCGGGCTTCCCGCGGAAAAGCGCCTATCGAGACGCGCCGCCCGGGCGTTTGGGCGGCGCTTGGCGGCATGGCGCGCCTGCGCCGGCAGGCGCGCAGCGGCCCACGCGGGGCGGCGGTTCGCCGCGAAGCGCGCCCGGCTTACAGTTTTTCGATCACGCCGTCCAGCAGTTTCTGGAACGTGCCCTTGACCTTCTCGCCCATCGCCATGACTTCCGCGTGGTTGAGAGGTTCGTCCAGCACGCCCGCGGCCATGTTGGTGATACAGCTGAACCCCAGCACCCGCATGCCGCCGTGCCGCGCCGCGATGATCTCGGGCACCGTGCTCATGCCCACGGCGTCCGCGCCCAGCACGCGCACCATGCGAATTTCGGCGGGCGTTTCATAGGTGGGGCCGTTGAGCCAGCAGTAGACGCCCTTTTGCAGCGGGATGCCCTGCCGGCGCGCCGTTTCCAGCGCGAGGGCCTGCAGGTCGCGGTCCAGCGCGCGGGTCATATCCGGGAAGCGGGGGCCGAACGCATCCAGGTTCGGGCCGATCAGGGGGTTGCGGCCGGTCAGGTTGATCACGTCGGTGATGAGCATCAGGTCGCCGGCCTGAAAATCCAGGTTGACCCCGCCCGCCGCGTTGGTGACGATGAGTGTGTGCACGCCCAGCTTCTGCATCACGCGGACGGGCATGGTCACCTCCCGCATGTCGTACCCTTCGTAGGCGTGGAAGCGCCCCTGCATCATGCACACGCGCTTGCCGTGAAGCAGGCCCGTGTGCCAGCGGCCCTTGTGGCCCTGCACGGTGGAGACGGGGAAGTGCGGGATGTCCCTGTAATCGATAAACTTCGCGTCGGTGAGCGCCTCGGCGTAATCGCCCAGGCCGCTGCCCAGCACAATGGCGATCTCGGCCCCGCCAACCGCCTTGCGGATCGCCTCCGCCGCCTGATCGATCTTGTCCAGATACGTCGGTTCCGCCATACCCGTTCCTCCTTATTGCTTGAGCTGCGCGGCAAACGACTCGGCCCCGAAGCGTTCGTCCAGGCCGAACCATTCCGCGATGGTCGCCGCGATGTCGGCGTAGGTTTTGCGCGTGCCCAGTTCGGTCAGCCGCGTCATTTCCGGCGTCCATGCGACGATGGGGATGTACTCCCGCGTGTGGTCCGTGCCGTGGAAGGACGGGTCGCACCCGTGATCCGCGTCGATCAGGATCAGGTCGCCGGGCCTGGCTAGCTTCATGGCGTCGCCCAGCCCAACGTCAAACGCCGCCAGCGCGTCCGCGTAACCCTTCACATCGCGGCGGTGGCCGTAGACCATGTCGAAATCCACCAGATTGACGAATACCAGCCCGTCGAAGTCCCGCTTCATCGTATCCAGCCAGACGTCCATGCAGGCGGGGTTTCCCGCGGCGTGGATGCTCTCCCGGATGCCCCGCATGCAGAAGATATCCTCGATTTTGCCCACACCCATGGTGAAGTAGCCCGCGTCGCTCAGCGCATCCAGAATGGTGCGCCCGGTCGGCTCCAGGCTGAAGTCCTTGCGCCGGGGCGTGCGGGTGAACCCGCCGCGGTGGTCGCCCAGGAACGGCCGGGCGATCACCCGGCCCACGGCATGGTCGCCCACCAGCATCCCGCGCGCGATGCGGCACCATTCGTAGAGCGTTTCAATGGGGACGATCGCCTCGTTGGTCGCGATCTGGAACACGCTGTCCGCCGAGGTATAGACGATCGGATAGCCCGTTTTCAGGTGCTCCTCGCCCAGCTCATCCAGGATCACGGTGCCACTGGAGGCGTAATTACCTAGCGTTTTGCGGCCGATGGCCGCTTCAAACGCGGCGATCACCTCCGCCGGAAAACCGTCCGGGTAGGTGGGGAACGCCTTGGCGAGGGTGACGCCGCTCATTTCCCAGTGGCCGGTAGTGGTATCCTTCCCGGCGCTGCGCTCGATGGCGCGGCCCACCGCGCCGCGCGCGCCGGCCGGCCTGTCGCAGGGTACGTTGGGGATATGGCCAAAGCCCATGGAAGCGAGATGCGGCAGCGACGGATGCTCGGCGTCAAGCACATGTTCCAGCGTGCTTGCGCCCACGTCGCCATATTGCGCCGCGTCGGGCAGCGCGCCCGCGCCAACGCTGTCCAGTACGATCAAGAATACTCTTTTCAAGGCAATGCCTCCTTTTCCTGTGCATGTCTATTCTACACGAAAAGCCGGGGAATGAAAAGCAGTTTGCAGCCAAAACACACGCGCGCAGCCGCGCATAACCCAACCGCCCGCGCGCGGCGGCCCGACGCCTCCGCCGCCAGGCCCTACCGCCGCTTTCCCCGCCGCGAGCCCGCCCGCTTTCGCATTTTCCGCCGGTCGTCTTTACATTTCCAGCGCATCCCCGTACAATGGGGGATGAATGGAGTGGATGGAATGACCTTTACATTTTTGGCGACAGCCGCCTTCGGGCTGGAAGGCGTGGTCGCGGACGAGCTCAAGCGCATGGGGTTTGCCGCGCGGGCGGAAATCGGCGGCGCGCGTTTTTCGGGCGAACCGGCGGACGCCCTGCGCGCCAACCTGTGGCTGCGCACGGCGGACCGCGTGCTGATGGTGCTTTGCGAGCGCGAGGCGCTCACGTTTGAGGACCTGTATCAGGCGGTGTACGCCGTCCCGTGGGAAACGCTGCTCCCCCGAGACGCGGCCATCCCCGTGAGCGGCAAGTGCGTGCGCAGCCGGCTGATGAGCGTTCGGGACTGTCAGGCGGTGGCGAAAAAGGCGATCGTCACAAGGCTGATGGAACGCCTGCGCACGAACGCCCTGCCGGAAACCGGCGAGGCTTTCCCCGTGGAGGTCGCCATCCGGCAGGATCAGCTGCGCATAACGCTGGACACGAGCGGCGAGGCGCTCAACCGCCGGGGCTACCGCACCTGGAACGGCGAGGCGCCTCTGCGCGAAACCCTCGCCGCCGCGCTGGTGGAGCTTTCCCACTGGCGGCCCGAACAGCCGCTGTACGACCCCTGCTGCGGCACGGGCACGCTGCTGATCGAGGCGGCCATGCGCGCGACGCGACGCGCGCCCGGCCTGAAGCGCTCCTTCGCCTGCGAACGCTTCGGGCTGATCGCAAAAGCCGACATCGACCGGCTTCGCGCGCAAGCCGAAGCCGAGTACGCGCCGGAGGTTCCCTTTGACATCGGCGGCAGCGACATTGACCCGGAAGCGCTGGAACTGGGCCGGCGGCATATCCGGCAGGCGGGCTTTGAGTACCGCATCCCTCTGGAGGCGGACGATCTGCGCCGGTTGCAACTCCCGCAGGAGAACGGCGTGTTCCTGTGCAACCCGCCCTACGGCGAGCGGCTGGGCGACGCGGAGAGCGCCCGCGCGCTGTACCGTGAGCTTGGGTTGCTGCTCAGGCGTCACCCCACGTGGCGGATGGGCGTCATCGCCGCCGACCCGGCGTTCGAGCGCGCCTTCGGCCGGCGGGCCACGCGGAAGCGGCGGCTGTACAACGGCCGGCTGGAATGCGAGTTCCACCTGTTCGTCGGTCGCTGAGCGGGCGCGCGGACGCCCGGAGCGCGCGCGGTTGCGGCCTTTGCGGCAAAGCCGGTTTCACAAATCGCGGCTTTCGGTCGCTACGCCGTTTGGGTTTCGCAGAACATGCCCGGACCCCCATGCGAAAGGTCTGCCACCCCGGTGGCAGACCTCAGACCGTCAAAGAACCCGTGTTTCAAAACAGAAACGCGGGTTCTTAACATTGAAAACGAAGTCAAAAGCAGTGAAAGCTCTTTGCAAGCACAAGAAGCAGCGTAAAAGCGAGGGATTCCCTCTCCACATTGCCAGCT
>JAAYUF010000095.1 GCA_012517815.1 Clostridiales bacterium | reverse complement strand
CGATCTGGAATGCCGGATGGAGCGCAAGCGGCTGGAATGCGCCATGGCCGTGTTCGCCGCTGAGAAGGACCGGCCCGCGACCGGCGCGGATGCGCGCCCCGCGGAGCCGCCGCCGTGTTTGTGAACGGAACGGCCGCACAGGTTTGAAAATAAGCTAAACATTCTTCATGGGCCGTTCACGATCTGGTCAAAAGTTCGTGGTATCCTAACCGCGTAGTAAGGAGGGGACCAACCATGAAGAATACTACAAAGAAAAGTCTCTACGGTTATCTGGCGATCGCTATGGCTCTGATGCTGGTGGTCGGCGCTACGGTCACGCTTGGACAGATGAGCTCCAACGCCTCCGCGGAAGCCGTCAAGGTTTCCGAAAACGCGACGGTGGTCACCAGTCCCTTTACGGAAGCCGTCAACAAAGTGAAAGACAGCGTGGTGGGCGTCAACAACTACACCAACGCGTCCCGCAACAGCTATTTTGGCTTCGGGTACGGCTTCGGGGATGACAATGGCGGCAGCAACGGCGGCAGCAACGGCGACAGCAACGGCAGCAGCCGCGAGGTGCTGCAGAGCAGCGGCAGCGGCGTGGTGATCGCGGAAGGCTACGTGCTGACCAACTACCACGTGGTGGACAGCGCCACCTCGCTGGAAGTGACTTCCGGCGACAAAACCTACACGGCGACCGTGGCGGGCTCGGATGAGACCCTCGACCTGGCCGTGCTCAAGGTGGACAACCTCGACATCGCGCCCGTGACCATCGGCGACAGCGACGTGCTGAACGTGGGCGACTGGGCCATCTGCATCGGCAACCCGCTTTCCTTTACGGGCACCACGACGGTGGGCGTGATTTCCGCCCTCAACCGTGAGGTGACCAGCGAGAACTACGACATCTACGGCCGCCGGGAAGACGTGGTCAACTACATGATCCAGACGGACGCGGCGATCAACGCCGGCAACAGCGGCGGCGGCATGTTCAACGTCGCGGGCGAGCTCATCGGCGTACCCAGCATGAAGTACACCGGCTCGTACTACTCCAGCACCTCCGTGGAAGGCATCGGCATGGCGATCCCGATCAACGTGGCCAAGCCCCTGATCAACGATGTGCTGGAAGGCAAAACCACCGCTTCCAGCTCCAGCAGCAGCTCCTCCGTGAGCGGCAGCAGCACCGATAGCACCAAACCCCGCATCGGCGTGACGGTGACCAACGCCACCAACTTCTCCAGCTATGCCGTGCAGGAGGGCATCATCCCCAACGGCGCGTATGTGACCGAAGTGGAAAGCGGCTCCCCCGCGGATCAGGCGGGCATTCAGGCCGGCGATATCATCGTGCAGGCGGACGGCACCGTGATCACCTCCACCTCGCAGCTGATCAGCATCCTGCAGGCCAAGAACGTCGGGGATACCGCCTCGATCAAGCTCTACCGCGCCGAAGGCATCACGGACGCCAAGAGTCTGGATGACATCAAGGACGGCGAGTACAAAGACGTGACGGTGACCCTCGCGCTGCTGGACAACGTCAAGCAATAACCAGCGCAAAATCTACCCCTTTCAAGGTTAATGCGCCGGGGGACGCGGAGCAATCCGCGCCCCCGGCGTTTTTTCGTGCGCGCAAGCAGCCCGCGGGCACAGCCCGTTTGGCCTTCCAAGCCCGCAGGCCCCGTTTGATCGCGCGGCGTGCGCCTGCGGCAGCCGAGCAGCCGCGTGAATCACGGCAATGTGAAGAGGGAACGGCACAGACCGCCGCGGCGCCGTCCAGCCGACGCGCCGACCGGAAAAGGTTAGCCGCGGCTTGCGTATAATCACGCGCGGTTTCTCCGGTTCCTCCGTCGATGTCCACGGCCGGGCAGGGAAAGCCGGTCTTGCGCAACCGGGCGCAGATTGAGGCGCGTGGCCCTCCGTTGCGCGTGCCCTTCCAACAGGGCCGCCCTGCGCCGTTTCGCCCGGAAAGGCGCGCGTGAAAGCACCTGTGAACATGCCGGCCTTCCCGCCACCCGGTCGGAACAGCCCGGCGTTTCTCCAAACCGCTGGACCGATTCGCGCAGGAACCGGCCGATCCATCGATCAGCCGCTGGACATCACTCCCGCTTTCTGGTAGTATCACCATTATGAACCACCGCAGCAGGACGGACAACCCGTGCTTTCGGGAAGCCATCGCACGGCCTACAAACATCGGGAGGGAAAACCATGGCATGTCTTTTTGGGCACAAGTGGAGCGGATGCAAATGCGTCAAGTGCGGGCAGACACGCGACGCCGAGCACAACTGGGCGACGGTAACGGGAAAGTGCGAACAACGCTGTACGGTCTGCGAAAAAACAAGGGAACTGCCACATCAGTACACGGCCGTCCCCAAACAGGATGCGGAGCGTTGCGCCGTGTGCGGCGCGGAAAGGATTGTGCCGCACCGGCTTGAAAACGGCGTCTGCGTCCATTGCGGGGCAACGCAGGCGGCGCTGGCGGAGTCGCTGCGCGCATGGCTCGCTGAAAAGCAGTCTGAGCGCCTGGGCGCGTATGATCTCCTCCAGGCGGCTGTCACGGCCTTTGCGGGCATCCGGGAATCCAAACAGCTTGAACCGGCCTGCGCGGCGTATGGCGAGAGCATCCGGCCGGTGATGGACGACCTGCTGCGGTATCTCCCAAAGGCCGGCACCCTGTGGTGCCACACAGGCTGTATGGATGCTTCCATGCATATCCTGATGTATGCCTATCTACAGAAAATGGATGCCGAGACGTTCCCCAACCTATCCTTCTCTTCCGATTACCCCGGCGGAATGGGTTGGGGAGAGCATTTCACCTTTGAAAAGCGGATCAAGGGTGAAGCAACGCCTCCCGCGCGGCTGGGCTTTTTTCCATCCAGCAAAACCTGGTTTATGCAGCATTTCATCCCCGCCGCCTATGCCTGTTATTTCAGCAAGCCGGACAAAGACCGTCTGATGCGGGAACTGGCCCGAAACCTGCGGGAGACGGCTTGGGCCCATGTCAGGAAAAGCATGGACGAAGCGTAACGGGTACGCTGCGACCGCTCGCCAAAAGGGTCACAGGCGCGGGCGAGCAAACGCCGTGGCAAAAATCCAGATACGCAACCGACAGCACGCGCAGGAGGACGGCGACCGTGGTCGCCGTCCTCCTGCGCGCCTCCTCGCTGCGTGCGCCGGGCAAACCTGTCCGATGGGCGGCCGTTAACCCCTGCCGCGCGTCCGAAGCGACCGGCGACGGAGGCTCGCATCCCTTGTGCTTTCAGGCTACCGAACAGTGGCCGAGGAGATTGGCTCCTTCCCGCGCCTGAGCAGCCGCTGGTAGGTTACGTCGATGCCGACCGCGCCCAGCGGCGCGGTTACAAGGATGGATAGCACGGCGACGCTCAGGATGACGTTGCCGCCGGCGATCCCCGCAGCCAACGGAATCGCGCCCACCGCCGCCTGCACGGTGGCTTTGGGGAGGTAGGCGATGTTGCAAAAAAGCGCTTCCTTCGCGTTGAGGCCGGACCTGATCAGGCTCAGGTAAACGCCCGCGGCCCTGAAAAGCAGGGCGCCCAGAATGACCAGAACAGCCGCCGGGCCGGCCGAATAGAGATACCGGATATCAACCGCTGCGCCTACGAGCACAAACAGGATCAGCTCCGCAGCCACCCAGATTTTGGAGAATTTGCCGGATACCCGCTTGGCAACGACTTCCTGCATTTTGAGCACCGTTCCGCCAAGCGCCATCACCGCAAGCAGCCCGGAAAAGGGAACCGCGCTGGATATTGCGCCTTCAAAGCCTACAAACAGGAAGGAGATCCCAAGGATCAACAGGATCTTGACGGTGTCGCGCATATGGATTCTGCGAAAAACCTGAACAAGCACAAGGCCGACGCCGATCCCCACGGCAAACCCGGTCAGGATGGAAATGGGGATGTTCAGCAGGCTCGACACATGGAAGGATTCGCCTTTCGCCACGCCGACAAAGGACGTAAACAGGACAATCGCATATACGTCGTCCGCCGACGCGCCTGCCATGACCAGCTGCGGGATGCTCTTTTGCAGGCCGTATCCTTTTTCCATAAGCGCGAGCATTTTCGGGACGATGATGGCGGGCGATACGGCCGCAAGCATGGCGCCCATAATGGCGGCTTCGATCACGGTGACGCCAAGGAGCGCAGGGGCCAGCAGCACGGCGCCGACGATTTCAAACGTGGCCGGCACAAAGCACATGAGGACGGCCGGACGCCCGACACGCTTCAGGTCCTTGATATCCAAAGAGAGACCTGCGCGCGCCAGAATGACGATCAGCGCAATCTCACGCAGATCGGATGATACGTTCATGATGGAAGAATCAATCAGGTTAAGGGCATGCGGGCCCAACACAACGCCCGCAATCAGCATGCCCAACAATCCGGGCAACCGCAATTTCTGAAAGATGCCGCTGAGTGTAAAGCCAATCAGCAAGATGAGCGCGAAACTGAGTAACACTTAAAATCATCCTCCCGGTTTCAATGAGTGGCAACCGGCCAAACCGGCCGGGCGCGGAAACGCCTCGCGCCTTTCACGCGGCTTGGGAAAGCGGCAGGCCTCCTGAAGCGGACGGCACATCGCTTTGCGATCGTGCAGCGCGCATGCGGGAGAGCGGCGCTCAGAGGCTTTCTCAGGGAAGCCGCTTTTTATGGGTTTCCGTTCCGCGGCCTGTTCCCGGGCCAGGATGCGCGAGGGCCCCCCAAGGCTCGGCGTTGCTTGCGGACCGGTTGCCGAAAGGCGGACGCCGCAGGGTCGGACCAGGAACGCGAAGTGCGCATGGCCCGCGGCGGCAAGGCCCCATATGATATACTCCATGCCCAATGAAAACACCTGCTTTGGGTTCAGGAAAACATCTGATAGACGAACCCGATGATTCCGCCCGCCAGAATGGCCCAGGCGGTATTGAACTTGAACCTCATCATGAGGGGAAAGGAAATCACGAACAGGAGAATCGTCAAAGGATCGAGCAAGGAGGCGATTCCCAGCCTCACGCTCACGGCGGCCATAAGGCCAAGCGACGCCGCGTTGACGCCATCCAGAGCGCCGGCGATCCATGTTGACCGACGCAGTTTGGGGATGACGGGATTGAGCAGGAACACAAGAACGAAAGCGGGCAGAAAAATGCCCACGGTGGCCAGCACGGCACCGGGTACGCCGTTTAGCAGATACCCAAGGAAGGTGGCAGTCGTAAAAACCGGCCCGGGCGTGAACT
Organism: Clostridiales bacterium; assembly: GCA_012517815.1. GTDB lineage: Bacteria > Bacillota > Clostridia > Christensenellales > Aristaeellaceae > CAXXOK01. The sequence goes on along the minus strand of JAAYUF010000095.1, from coordinate 28,931 downwards.
GCCCAACCGCAACCGCGTCCATCAGCTGCTGGCTTGTGATAACGGCAAACCGGTCCACAAGCTCCGTCTGCAAAAACGCCAGCAACACATAGCCGCTGCCATACAGCACCGACCCGATTTTCAGGAAGGTGAAAAAGATGCCGGGCAAGGGCATGCCTGCGGCTTTCACGCCCTGCTCACCGATTTGCGGGGTCAACAGCGCGAGGGGCAGGGCTGAAACGGAGAACCGTCTCGCCCGGATCTTCTCCCAGTTTTCAACGAGCATCGCAAGCACGCCGCATGCGAGCAGGAGCGGAATCTCGGCAAAGCCCATCAGGGAAAGCGCCACAACCGAAACGCCGATCACGGCAGACAGCCGGTTCTTCACCACCGATCGGCCCAACCGAACCAGCGCCTGCAGGATGACGGCCATGATCACCGGCTTGATTCCGTACAGGATGCCCGTGACTTCCGGCAGCGATCCATAGTTGGCGTACAGGACCGCAAATGCGAGCACAATGGCCATTGCCGGAAGGATAAACGCCGTTCCCGCGATTACCAGACCCAGCAAGCCACCCCTTTCGTAGCCGAGATGCAGGGCCAGTTCCGTGGAATTTGGCCCGGGTATCAGGTTGGTCGCGCCGAGCAGATCGATAAACTTCTCGCGCGTGAGCCATTTTCGTTTGTTCACGATCTCCTCATCCATCAGCGCAATGTGGGCCGCAGGCCCGCCGAAGGAGAGTGAACCCAGCTTGAGAAACACCAGGGCGATTTCTTTGAACCGTCTTCTCTTTTCGCTTGGGTCGAGCTGACGAAACGCGGGATTGATAAACATAGTAAACTCCTTTTCCGTCAACGGCATCGCCGCACGCAGGACCGTGTGGTAGAGAAAGCCCCCCATGGCTGCGAAAACGAAAGGCGGCATGGATCAAATTGGAGCGGGGGAGCGTTGCCTGAACCCTGGACGGCGCCAAAAGCGCTACAGCCCTTCTTGCGCGCCCTCCTTGATCTCTTCGAAAAGCTCGAGGGCGTTGCTTCTGGCTTTCTCCAAAACGGCAGCCCCCGAGGCTGTGATCGAGTAGTATTTACGGATTTTTCCCTCGACATTGCGGTTCTCGTATTGCAAAAGCCCGTCCTTTTCCATGCTGTGGAGGAGAGGGTACAGGGTGCCGGCGCTCATGGCATACCCGTGGCGTTTCAGTTCCTCGATCATCCACACCCCGTAGAAAGGTTCCTTTTGCGCGTGGTGCAGGACATGAATGCTGATGAAGCCCAGGAACAGCTTTCTATCGATTCGGTTCTCCAAATCTACCACCCGGCTTTCATTCGAATACGGATATCGATATCGTAATACAATATCGTGATGCGATTATTGTATCCGACTTCGACGAATCTGTCAAGGGAAGCATGGGAGAAGGTTCGGCTGGGAAGGCAGGCTGCGCTGCGCCCTGTCGCGTCGGGCAAGCCTGAGGGCGCGCATCGGTATAGATGTTTGCAACCGAAAAGGCGGCGGGGGGTAAGGCTTTGGCGATACGCCGTCCGTTGGGCATCACAGCGGGGGGGGGTACCCGTCCACCTCCATTCCTTCCGGCACAAAGGGCAGGGCGAACCTGTGCCGGTTGCCCGGCCGCTCCAATCCCATGCGCAGGAGGGGTGGGCCGAAGCGACGCGCGTGCGCGTTGGGGAGGGGCGCTTCCGGAGCGCAACGTTCGCGCCCGTTCCAGCACGCGCTGCCGTTATCCGCAGCGACGGCATTGCGCGTTTTTAAAGGCGCGCGCTCTACCGCATTTCCAGCTTGCCGGCGCCCGCGACGCGCGCCTGCGACTTGCGTTCATTCTCAGAGCCGGCTGGTTGGCAGCCCTTCTTTGCGCCCGAGAAACGCGGCCCTGTTCACATGCCGGGGCTTACGCCATTTCGGGTGCGATATGCGCGGAAAGGAAGATTCGCCTCTCCACCGCTACGCTTTCAAGCCTCGGCCCATGCCGTGCGCCACGCGACGTGCCGCGCTCGGGCATGAGGGCCATGACAAATAATTAGCAAACCAAGAAAGAATGATAGGCAGAACGACGGTTCAACCCGCCTTTCTTCCATTATTCTGTCTTTTTCGCCGAATTCTTCGGAAAATTTCATCCTGTTGGCCGATCGATTTCATCATGCGCTTCTTTCTTTCTTGCCGAAATTTGTGGGAATCCTCCAAGAATCATTGCAGGCGAAAGGGCAAACCCGCATGATCCTTGACTTCTCCCGACAGAGACGGATCTTGGGGGAAAGCCGATGGGGGACTCTTCCCTTTTCTATAATTCGATTTGACAAATGACAAAATGTATGATAGAATGAAAAAAAGTTAGGAAATGAAACACACAGACCCCCCTTGGACGAACGCCAGGCAAGGAGTGGACGATCATTGGAACCGAAGAACAAGCGCGTGCCCGTAGATAAGGTCATTGCGCTTTTACAGGAGCACCTGGGCACCAATACGGAGATCGTATTCCACGATTTAACGCTGCCCTACGAGCATACCATCGTGGACATTCGCAACGGACATATCACGGGGCGCACGGTAGGCGGATGCGGAAGCAATCTGGGGTTGGAGGTCATCGCCGGAAAGGTGAAAAACGGCGACCGTTTCAACTATATCACCCATACGAAAACCGGGCGGATCCTGCGCTCCTCCACCATTTACCTGTATGAGGAGGATAAGGTGACGGGTTCCATCTGCATCAACACCGACATCTCCGACACGATCCGTATGGAGAGCATGCTTCGGGAATTCAACGGCTACAACGTGCTGGCCCCGGATGACCGGGAGTCGGAGGAGCACTTTGCCCAAAACGTCAGCGAACTGCTGGAGCAGTTCATGCAGGACGCCCAGAAGTTGGTCGGCGTGCCCTCCCCGTTGATGAAAAAGGACGACAAAATGAAATTCATCGCCTATCTGGACGCGAAAGGCGCGTTTTTGATCACGAAATCCAGCGAGCATGTGTGCGAGTTTCTCGGCATCTCCAAATACACGCTCTACAGCTATCTGGAATCGATCCGCTCAAACGCACAGAACGAAGAGAAACCGAACGGAGGCAACGCATGACAATACCTGAACGAATCGCCCGCCACATCGGTCCCCTGCCCACCCCGCCCAAGCCGATTGCCATGTTTGTGCCCGTGACCCAGAGCGGGAACATCCTGCATATCTCCGGTCAGGGCCCGAATATTGAAAACGGCGTCCAGTACAGAGGGAAACTGGGCGCGGAGTGCGACATACAGACGGGTTACAATGCGGCCAGACTGTGCGGCGTCAACCTGCTCGCGCACCTGAAGGCTTATCTGGATGACCTGGACCGGGTGGAAAAGCTGCTCAAGGCGACCGTCTATGTCGCCTCCGCCGACGATTTTTACGATCAGCCGCTTGTCGCCAACGGCTTTTCCGAACTGATGGTGCAAATTTTCGAAGAAAAGGGGTACCACGCGCGTTGCGCGGTGGGTATGGCGTCGCTGCCAGGCAACATCCCCGTGGAGATCGACCTCGTGGTGCAGGTTCGAGCGTAGGAGCTTATCGCTTGGGATCAGCAAGCGGTAAAATATGTAACCTGAAAGGTCAAGGAGGAATCAACATGAAAAAAGGGTTGGCCATCGTCCTCGTCGTCACATTGCTTGTTGGGATCTGCTCGGTTGCCTTCGCTGCTGTTACCCCCTACAAGAGCAAACTTCATGAGGTTCTCGAGCGTGGCTACCTGATCGTCGGCACCGGTTCCACCAATGTTCCTTGGCACTCCATCAACGAAAAGGGCGAGTACGAGGGGTTTGACATTGAGATGGCCCGCATCCTTGCGCTGGGACTCTTCGGAGACGCGTCCAAGGTGCAGTTTGTCGAACAGGCCAGCGACCAGCGCATCCCCAACACGCTGGCGGACAAAGTCGACATCACCTTCCAGTTTATGACCATCAACCCCACCCGCGCGCAACAGGTTGCCTTCTCCATTCCCTACTACACCGAGGGCATCGGCCTGATCCTCAAGACCGGCGGCAAGTACAAGAACTACGATGAACTGGTGGCCGCCGTCGCCGCCGGGCAGACCGTGACCATCGCCATCCTGCAAAACGCCGACGCCACCGCCAACGTCCAGCGCATGGTCGCCGGCTCCAAGGATGACCAGTACGAGAGCCAGGGTCTGGTATACCAGGCTGTGGACTCCGGCCGCGCGGATGCGGGCGCGGTAGACCTTTCCTCCATCAAGTGGCTGGCCAGCAAGAACCCGGAGAAGTACACCGATTCCGGCTTCGCGTTTAACCCGCAAAACTACGGCGCCGCCATGAACCCCTATGACCAGGTGTGGATCAACTACGTTAACCAGGTCCTGCTGGACTGCATGACCGGCGCCACCTACCCGCTGTACACCGCCGCGTATGAGAAGTGGTTCGGCGAAACGCCGACCGCTCCCAACATCGGCATGCCCTCCATGTTTCGCGCCAAGTAAGCCGCCTGAGCGGTAAAAAGCTGGAGCGGCCTTGCACCTCAAGGGCTGCAAGGCCGCTCGGCTGTTATCTCCCGGATCAACGACGCTGAGGAGGCTGCCTATGGCCTATTTCATCAACTTTGGCCTGATATGGAAGTACATACCTGAATTTTTACAGGGGCTTGGGCTTGGGCTGGTCCTGGCAGCCATATCCCTGTTCTTTGGGATGATCGTGGGCATCCTGCTCGCGTTTTGCGCCATATCCAAAAACAAGTTTGCCCACAGGTTCGCCTCCGGGTATGTGACGGTGCTGCGCAACATTCCGCTGCTTGTGCTGACCTTCTTTTGCTACTTCGGCCTGCCGGATGCGGGCATCATGCTCAGCAAGAACGCCTCGTTCGTGTTCGCGCTTTCACTGTACGCGGGCGCTTACCTGACGGAGGTGTTCCGCGCGGGGCTCAAGAGCATCTCCCCGGGCATCGTGGAAGCCGGCGCGGCCATTGGCCTGCGCAAGTATCAGGTGATGCTCTCCATCCAGTTGCCCATCATGTTCCGCAATGTGCTGCCTTCGCTGAGCAACAACTTCATCTCGCTGTTTAAGGACACGTCGCTTGCCTCCTCCATTACCATTGTGGAGCTTACGTATCTTGCGCGCAAGGTGAACACCATCACCTTCCGCGTGATCGAGGTGTGGCTGATTGTGGGCCTCATGTATATGGTTACCTGCTACCTGATCGCCTTCCTGCTCCGGCTGATTGAGCGCAGGCTGCAAATTAAGTGAAAGGGGGATTGCCGATGAACTTTTGGGCCAGCATCGTCGCATCCCAGACCACGCTGCTGACGGGCCTGTGGAATACGATCTCCTCCTCGCTTCTGGCCATTGCCATCAGCACCGTCGTGGGCATCCTGTTTGGCATCATCCTGGCGTACGGCAACAGGATCGTTAAAATTCCGTTCCGCATCTATGTGGACGTGATCCGCGGCATTCCGGGGCTGGTAATCGTATTCTCGGTGTACTACTTCATCGATTTTTGGCTGCGCAGCATCGGGTTTGCGCTGCCGCCCTTTGCCGCGGGCTTCATCGCGCTGTCGGTCAACGCCGGCGCGCACGTGACCGAAAACGTGCGCGGCGCGCTACAATCCATCCCCAAAGGACAGATTGACGCGGGCAAGGCCATCGGCATGCGGTTTGGACAAATTCTCTGGTACATCCTGATCCCCCAGGCCGTGGTGCGCATGCTGCCGCCATGGCTGAACACCATCACGGAAATCGTGAAGGGTTCCTCCCTGCTGGCGCTCATCGGCGTGGCGGAACTGCTGCTGACCACGCAGCAGCTGATCGCCAAATACAACAACGCGCTGTTCTACTACGCCTACGTGGGCGTCATCTACCTGATCATCAATGTGGCCATCGAAAGCGTCGGAAAATATGCGGAGAAGAAAATCGGTAGGGGGATCAACGCATGAGTCAAAATCTGCTTGAAATTCGCAGTTTGGAAAAGTGGTTTGGCAAGTTGCAGGTGTTTTCGGACGTCGATCTGGACATCAGGCAGGGCGAAGTCGTGTCGATCATCGGCTCGTCCGGCTCTGGGAAAACCACCCTGCTGCGCTGCATCAACCTGCTGGAGCCGTTTCAGAAAGGCACCATCCGCCTAAACGGAGAGGAGATCGGCTACAAAGAAGTGGGCGCCCGACGCGTGCGCCTGCCCGAAAGCCTGATCGCCCGTCAGCGCATTCATACCGGCATGGTCTTTCAGCAGTTCAACCTGTTCCCCCATATGACGGTGCTCAAAAACGTAACCCTGGGGCTGACCAAGGTGCAAAAGCTGAGCGCCGCCGACGCCAGGGCGCAGGCGGAAAAGTGGATCAATCGGGTCGGACTGGCGGATAAGATCAACGCCTACCCCTCCCAGCTGTCCGGCGGCCAGCAGCAGCGCGTGGCCATCGCCCGCGCCATCGCGATGAACCCCCTGGTCATGCTGTTTGACGAAGCCACCAGCGCCTTGGACCCCGAACTGGTGGGCGAGGTGTTGCAGGTGATCAAAGAGCTGGCGCAGGACGGCAATACCATGATCCTGGTTACCCATGAGATGCGCTTCGCCTACGAGATATCCGACAAGGTCATCTTCATGGACAAGGGCAAGGTGGCCAAGGTGGGCACGCCCAAGGAGATCTTTGAGGACCGTGACCTGCCTCGCCTGCAGGAGTTTCTGTCTACCTTCAACGTGGATCTGGGCGGAAGGAGAGCGGAGGACCGTGATCACTGAATGGAAGCCGGGGCATCCGGTTACCGGCAAACGCTTTGCCGCGGTCTTCCCGCATTCGGATGATTTTACGTTCAACGCCTTTGGGCTGATGAGCAAGCTGCTCGCCCAGGGCTATACGGGGTATTGGTTCCGAATGACGGACGACTGCATGGACAGCTACAACCTGCCCTACGGCGAGACGGCCGCGCGCATCGAGCGGGAGACGGAAGCGGTCGCGTCGTTTTTGGGGATTGCGAAGGTGTACCACCTCAACTATAATAACCATTACCTGTGCGGCGAGCAGCTCATCGAGCTTCGGCACCGCCTGATCCTGCTGTTTCGCTTTCTCAGGATCGATACGGTGATTTCCTTCGACCCCTACGGCCACTATGAGGAGAACCCGGATCACGAAATCTGCGGCAAGGCCGTGGAACATGCCGCATGGATGGCCGGCCGGCAATCCGATTTGCCGGAAAGCAAAGATATGGGCCTTCCGCCCCATTTTGTGGCGGACAAGTTCTATTTTGCGCGCGGCCCGCAGGAGAGCGACTGCATCGTGGACATTACCGGGGAACTGGCGCGCAAGCGGCAGGCGGTCGCCATGCACCGGACGCCGCTGAACAACATGTGGCTTGGATATCTGGAAAAACATCCGGAGCTCACGCCCGACGCTTTACCCTACGAGCAGTTCGTCAACCGCTTCTTTCTGACCAGGGAGCAGCCCGTCTGCGAGGGCTACGCGCACTATGAAAAGTTCCGCCACGTGATTTCCTATGAATTTTAAAAGGGGATGGAGCGCCATGGGCATTTATGAGCAGTTGCACCTGAAAACGCTGGTCAATGCGCTGGGCACCGTAACCAGGATCGGCGGTTCCCTGATGCCGATGGCCGTGCGGCAGGCCATGATGGAAGCCGGGGAACATTATGTGGAAATCAACACGCTGCACAAGGCCGCCGGCGAGCATATCGCAAAGCTGGTCGGCGCGGAAGCCTGCTGCATCACCTGCGGCGCGGCGGCGGGGCTGGCGATCTCCACGGCGGCCTGCATCGCGCGCGACAACGACGCGCACCGCCTGCAGCTGCCGGATACCACCGGCCTGCGTAACGAGGTGCTGGTGCTCAAGTGCCACCGCATCCTGTACGATCAGGCCCTGCTGCTTGCCGGCGCGCGCTTTATGGAGGTGGGCCGTACCTCCGGCGCGCTGCCCGCGCAGGTGGAAAGCGCCATCAGCGAGCGCACCGCCGCCTTTTTCTACGCCTCGGAAGCCGAGCCGATGCGCGGCTCCATCCCGCTGGAGGAGATCGCGCCGCTGATGAAGGAACACGGCATTCCCGTGATTGTGGACGCCGCGGCCGAACTCCCGCCCAAGGCAAACCTGACCCGCTTTTTGGAACGGGGCGCGGATCTGGTCGTTTTCAGCGGCGGCAAGGAGATTCGCGGGCCGCAGTCCTCCGGCCTGATCCTTGGCCGCAGGGACCTGATTGAGGCATGCGACGCCTGCTGCTGCCCCAACTATGGCGTCGGCCGAAGCATGAAAATCGACAAGGAAACGATCGCGGGCATCACCAAGGCGGTCGAACTGTTCGTCGCCAGGGATTACGACGAACAGGGCAGGATTTGGACGGATATGTCCCGCCGCATGGCGGCCGCCATCGAACGCACGGGCAAGGCGCAGGTGCGCCTCGGCCATCCGCAGGAGCCGGGCATACAGCCGGTTGGCATCCTGCGCGTGTACATTGCCCCCGCCCACCAAACCGCGCGCGCGGTCCACGACGCACTGCTGACGCTGGACCCGCAGCTGTACACCGACGTGCAGGGCGGCGAGCTGGTGCTCAACCCGCAGTGCCTGGCCGAAAGCGAGATAGACTATGTGATTACGTCCGTTTGTGACGCACTATAGGAGCAAAACGATGAAAGACCTTGCGTACTACAACGGGAACATTGCCCCCATTGCCGATATGATGATCCCCATGAACGACCGCGCGGTGTATTTCGGCGATGGGGTCTATGATGTGGCGTACGTGCACAACCATCGTCCCTTTGCGCTGATGGACCATGTGGACCGGTTCTTTTCCAGCTGCGCCTTGCTGGAAATCGCCATCCCGTACCGTAAGCCGGAACTGGCCGCGCTGCTGACGGGGCTGATCGACCGACTGGACGGGGACATCATGGACGCGGTGCTCTACTTTCAGATGTCCAGAGGCACGGACACGCGCAGCCATGCGTTTCCCGCCCCGGGCGTCGCCCCCAATCTGCTGATCTACCTGAAGGCTTTCGACCCGCATGCCACCCCCGACGAATTTCGCCTGATCACGCTGGAAGATACGCGCTTTCTGCATTGCAACATCAAATCGCTCAACCTGATCCCGAATGTGATCGCAACCCAGCGCGCCAAGGAAAAGGGCTGCGACGAGTGCGTGCTGCACCGCGGCGAGCATGTGACGGAGTGCGCGCACAGCGGCCTGTCCATCCTGACCCGCGGCAGCATCGTCACCACGCCGCTGAGCGGATGGGTTCTGCCCAGCATCACACGCAAACATCTGCTGGAAACCGCGGCGGAACTGGGCGTCCCTGTGGAGGAACGCCTCTATACGCTCCGCGAGCTCACGGACGCGGACGAAATCATCGTGACCAGCTCGCTGACCCTGTTCACCCGTGTGTACGAGATCGACGGGCAAGCGGTGGGCGGACGCGACCGCCCGCTGTACCAACGGCTGGCGGAGACCTATCGCAAGCGCTTTCTGCGGGAAACGGAAAGCGAAACCTGACGTTTGCCGGGCACGGATCGCCCGTCCAATGCGCGCCCGGGGAAGGCTCCTTGGGCGAGGGACGCGTACGCGCCATGAAGGCCGTCCGGGACCCACCCGGATCGGCGATAGCGGAACCCCTCACCCCGGACGCCTTCGCAGCATTCTTCCCGAAGCCGATTAAAACTGAATCGGCGGCGTAAGCCGCCTGTCCGCGTTGAAAGGCGCTGGCGAAAGGAACGGCCGACGCGCGAATGCGTCGGCCGACGCCGCAGAACATGGAAGCCCTGTGCCGATTGACGGTACGGGGCTTCCAGCCGCATGACTCGTTTGTCTTCCCCGTTGGGTTCGCTTTTGCGTTTTCAGGCGCGGGGCGCAATCACCCGCTTGTCGCCGCGGCCGTGCCGCCTGCTTGCGGGCGCTGGCCGGTCCGGCGCAACGCCGTAGCGGCGCCATCCCCTGCGGATGGGATCGCAAACCGGACGGCGCCGGATCATCGCCTGCTCGCCCACGCGAAATTTTCTTCTTGACAAGCCGCTTCTTCGCTCCTATAATACGGGCAAGCCTAATCATAACGACATGACGTCATAACCAGTCAGAGAGAGGTGCCCATGCAAAGCATTCGCGTACCCAAGTACTATATCGTCAAGCGCGCCATTATCGACAAAATCGATAACGAGGAGTTTCAGGTCAGCGAGATCATCCCCAGCGAGCGCGAGCTGATGGCAATGTTCCAGGTGAGCCGCATCACCGTGCGAAAGGCGGTGGAAGAGCTCGAGCAGGAAGGCTACCTCTACAAGGTGCAGGGCAAAGGCACGTATGTGAAGGGCGACCAGAACAGCCAGGACCTGTTTTCCATCACCAGCTGCACGCAGGACGTGATTCGCCTTGGCATGACGCCCAGCCGCAAGGTGGTCAGCGCGGCGATCATTCCGGCGGACAAGAAGCGCCAGCGCCTGCTGAACCTGACCGGAGAGGATAAGGTCTTTCAGCTGATGCGCGTATACTACGCGGACGGCGAGCCCATCAACTACACCACCACCTACCTGCCGCTGCGCTACTTTCCGGGGCTGGATAAGTACGATTTTTCCAGAGATTCGCTGTACGATACGCTGGAAAACGTCTATGGCGTGAGCCTGACCCATGCCACGCGCACCATCGAGGCGATCCTGGCGCACGACGACATTGCCGAGTACCTGGACGTAGAGGACGGCGTGCCCCTGATCCTGTTTCAGTGCGTCACGATGGGCGTGGTCAACGGCAAGGAAGTGCCCGTGGAAACCCTCAAGTGCAGCTACCGAAGCGATAAGTTCAAATTCTATATCAACCAGGCTGGCCGAGGGAAACCTCACGGCATATAAAACAAGGAGAGTGAAACCCATGAAAAAGGTGCTCAGTCTGTTCATCGCTTGCCTGATGGTGGTCGGCGTGTTCTCCGTGGCTACGGCGGAAGCGCCCAAGAGCCTCAAAATCGCGGTCGTCTGCTCTGCGGCGGGCCGTAACGACAACGGGTACAACCAGAGCGCGGTGGAAGGCGCGGAGGCTGTCGCCGCCGAGCTGGGCGCGGAGTGCAACGTCGTGCAGCCCGAAAACGGCGTGCCCGCGGCGCTGGAAACCCTCGCGGAAGACGGCTATAACCTGATCTTCAACCTCGAGTACGATTTTGACGCGCTCATCAAGGGCGTGGGCGGCGCGCAGCCCATCGCGGCGCAGTATCCCGACACGTGGTTCGTGGTGTTCAACGCCAACCCCAACGTGAACGATGCCGGCGAAACGATCCACAAGAACGTCATCTCCGTGCTGTTTGACGTGCATGAAGGCAGCTACCTCGCGGGCTACCTAAGCGTGCTGGTCAACGAGAATGCCACCGCCCTCTTTGGCGAGGGCTACCAGTTCACTCCGCCGGAACAGGCGCGCGCGCTGGGCTTCATCGGCGGCACGGATTCCAGCGGCATCAAGGTGTTCAGCTACGGCTTCATCGAGGGCGCCAACAAGGCCGCCGCGGAGCTGGGCGTAACCTATGATTACTACGCCAAGTACGACGCTGGCTTTGGCGATCCGGCGCTGGGCAGCACCGTCGCGGGCACCTATTACGATAACGGCGCCAACGTGGTCTACGGCGTGGCCGGCAGCGTGGGCGACGGCATCACCGCCAAGGCCAAGGAAGTGGGCAAGCTGGCGATCCAGGTGGACGCCAACAAAGACGATCAGCAGCCCGGCTATGTGCTCACCAGCGTGCTTAAAAACACCAACGTACCCGTCACCGTGCTTGCCAGGGCGTATGCGGACGGCTCCATCGCCACGCTGGGCAACCTGCAGACCTATAACCTGGCCTCCGGCGCTACCGGCATCACCGATCTGAGCGAGATCGGCAAGGCCGTGGTGGATACCGCCAAGTGGGAAGAGATCAAGGCGAAGGTCGCGGCCATCGCCGCGGATATCGCCGGCGGCGCCATCAAAGTGGTGAACGCGCAGGTTGGCGAAACGTTTGATCCCGCTGCCTGCCCCAACATCGTCATCAAGTAACGCCGGTTTTACCGCCGCCCCATGCCCCGCCGCCCGACCAAGGGGGGCGGGGCATGGGCGGCGACTACCTCACAGCAAGGGAGGGCGGGCGATGAGCGCGATCCGCACGGTCAATCTGACCCGCACGTTCGACGGTTTTGTCGCCAACGACCGCATCAATCTCACCGTGGAACCGCGGGAGATCAAGTGCATCGTAGGCGAGAACGGCGCGGGCAAAACCACACTGATGAACATGCTCTACGGCGTGCTCAAGCCCACGTCCGGCCAAATCTACATCCATGATGAGCCCGTGGCCTTCAGAAGCCCGCTGGACGCCATGGAGAAGCACATCGGCATGGTACACCAGCATTTCAAGCTGGTGCCGAGCCTGACCGTGTATGAAAACATCCTGCTGGGCGTGGAACTGAACCGCAAATGGCGCGGCCGCCCCACCCCGCTGATCGACCGCGACGCGGAGATCCAAACGGTGGAGGCGCTGATTGAAACCTACCATTTCCAGCTGGACCCGCGCGAGAAGGTGCAAAACCTGAGCGTGGGGCTCTGCCAGCAGGTTGAGATACTCAAAATGCTCTACCGCAACGTGAGCATCCTGATCCTGGACGAACCCACCTCCGTGTTGACCCCGCAGGAGGTGGATGTGCTGATCCGGAAACTGAAAGACCTGCGCGATGCAGGCAAGACCATCATCGTGATTACGCACAAGCTGCGCGAGGTCATGGCGCTGAGCGACAGCGTGACCGTGATCAAGCAGGGGCGCGTGGTGGGGGATATGAGAACCTCCCAAACCAACGAGCGCGCGCTGGCCCAGATGATGGTGGGCCGCGATGTGGTGCTGACCGTGCAAAACGACGGCTGCTGCGCCTGCGGCAGGCATCCCGCCTACAGCGTTCACAACCTTACCGCGGAAAACGAAGCGGGCAAACAGGTGCTGCACAACATCAGCTTTGATGTGTGCCAGGAAGAGATACTGGGCATCGCAGGCGTGGAGGGCAACGGCCAAAGCGAGCTGGTCAAGGCGCTCAGCGGGCTAATGACCGTAACCGGGGGCAGCGTAACCCTGGGCGGACAGGATTGCACCAACGACTGGCCCGACGAGCTGCGGCGCAAGGGGCTGGGCATCATCCCCGAGGATCGCTACGCGCAGGGTCTCTGCATGGAAATGAGCATCGCGGACAACTGCGTGGCGGGCCACTGCGAGGCCGTCAGCCGGTTTGGCGTGTTCCAGCGGCGCAAGGTGAAAGCCTGCCGCGACCGCTACCTGCAAAAGTACGATATCCGCGTGGCCGAGGCGGAGGGCACCGTTTCCCAGCTCAGCGGCGGCAACGCGCAGAAGATCATCGTGGCCCGGGAGCTGGAAAACCGGCCGCAGGTCATCCTCGCCTGCCAGCCGACGCGCGGCGTGGATATCGGCTCCATCGAGTTTATCCACAGCCAGCTGCTCCAGTTCCGCAACGCGGGCAACGCCGTGCTGCTGATCTCCAGCGAGCTGAGCGAAGTGCTGAGCCTCTCCGACCGTGTGCTGGTCATGTACAATGGGTGCATCATCGGAACGGTAAACCCCAGGACGACCACCGCCGAAGAAGTGGGCCTGCTGATGGCGGGCGCAAAACCGTCAAGCGGGGAGGAAAGCGCATGAGCAAGGGAAAATGGGGCCCCAAAATGCTCAATTCCATCCTGCCGGTCCTGCTGGCGTTTGGCATCGGGGCGATCGTGATCCTGCTGATCGGCGAAGACCCGCTGGAGGCCTACGGCATCATGCTGGGCAAATCGCTGCTGACGACCAAGGGATTCCTAAACACCCTGCACTACGCCGCGCCGCTGCTGCTGACCGGGCTGGCCATCGCGGTCACGTTCAAGGCCAACATCTTCAACATGGGCGTGGAGGGACAGCTGCTGTTTGGGGGTTTCTTCGCGGGCATCGCGGGCGCGTACCTGCCCGTGGGCGATCCGCTGCTCCACAAGCTGCTCTGCTTCGCGGTGGGCATGGGCTGCGGCGTACTGTTCGCCATGATCCCCGCGCTGCTGAAAGCCTATTGCCATGTGGATGAGATGGTGGTGACCCTTACGCTCAACTACGCCATGATCAAGGTGCTGGAGTACCTGTCCACCGGCCCTTTCCGCGAGGCGGGCAGCGGCTATGTGTGCACCCCCACGGTGCTGGACAGCGCGATGTTTTACCGGCTCGGCTCCTCGCGCATCACGGCGTTCTTCTTCGTGGCGCTGGGCGCGTTTCTGCTGGTTTGGTTCGTCATGCGGCGCACAAGGCTTGGCTACGAAATCACCGCCATCGGCAAGAACCCTGAGTTTGCGGAGGCGACGGGCATGCGCGTACACCGCAAGATCATCGTGCTCATGGCGCTCAGCGGCGCGCTGGCCGGCCTGGCGGGCACGGGCTTCATGCTCAGCGAAAAGTTCAAGTACACGCTCAGCTTTTCCGGAAACCCAGGCCTGGGTTGGGACGGTATGCTCATCGCGCTGCTGGGCAGGCACAGCCCCGCGGGCATCCTGATCGCGGCGGTGTTCTATAGCGCGCTCAAGACCGGCGCGGATAACATCAACATGTATACCCACGTGCCCAAGGAGATCGTCGCGGTCATCCAGAGCCTGATGATCCTGTTCCTGGCGGTGCAGTTCCTCGATGAACGTTACGGGCTGCTCGCCCGGCTCAAGGCGCGGAAGGGGGCGAAGGCGGATGCGATTACTCGGTAGCATCCTGTACGACTCGGTGTACCATACCACGCCCATCCTGCTGTGCGTGCTGGGCGGCATTTTCGCCTACAAGGCGGGCGTGCTCAACATCGCGCTGGAGGGCTTCATGCTCTCGGCGAGCTTCATGAGCATGCTGGTGGCGGGGCTTACCGGCAGCGTGGCGCTGGGCTATGCGGCGGCGTTCGCGTCCTGTCTGGTGCTGTGGCTCGTGTTCAGCTACATGGGCGTTACGCGGCGGGGGAACGTTATCATCATCGGCCTGGCCATCAACATGCTGGTACCCGCCATCGCGGGCTTCGTGTTGCAGATCATGGGCACCGCCAACCTGACGCTCCCGTGGCTCAACGTGGGGGATATGAAGGTGAACCTTCCGCTGATCCGCGATATCCCGGTGCTGGGGAACATGCTCAGCGGACATCCCGTGACCACGTACCTTGCTTTCCTGATGATCCCGCTGATGGGCGTGCTCATGTACCGTACCCGGCTGGGCGTGTACATCCGCGTGGTGGGCGAGAATGAGGATGCCGCCCGCAGCCTGGGCTTGCGCACGGACCGTTACAAGTACCTGGCGGTGCTCATCGGCGCGCTGTTCGCCGCCTTTGCGGGCGTCAACCTGTCCATGGAGCGCATGGCGCTGTTTACCAACAACATGACGGCGGGGCGCGGCTTTATCGCCATCGCGGCTATCTATTGCGGGCGCGGCTCGCCCGCCGGCAGCGCGATGTATGCCATCGTGTTCGGCGTGGCGCGGGCGCTGGCGGTCAACCTGGGGCTGTTTGCCGGTCCCGCCGCCTCGCTGATCGACATCGTACCCTATGTGGTCATGACGCTGGTGCTGACCATGGTGTCCGTGGTCAAGCGCCGCAACAACCGCCTGCGCGGCTTTGTAGGAGGCTGAATGAGCGATACGGCTTTAATCGTGGTGGATATGGTGCGGGATTTTACCGACCCCAACGGCCTGGTTTTCTACCCGCAAAACCGACAGATTCTGCCCCGCATTGCCGAGGCGGTGGAGCGCTGCCGCGCGCACGGCATGACCATTGTGTTCATGCAGCACTGTTACCGCGCGGGCAAGCCGGATAAGAACCTCGTCAACATGCGGCCCAACTGCATCGAGGGCACGGGCGGCGAGGAGCTGGACCCCATGCTGCCGGTGGACGCGGCGCACGATTACGTGATCAGGAAGCGCCGCTACAGCGCGTTTTTCGGAACCGATCTGGACCTTGTGCTGCGAGAAAACGGGGTCAGGAACGTGATCGTGGTGGGCACCAAAACCAACTGCTGCATCCGCGCGACGGTAACGGACGCTTACTTTCTGGATTACCATGTGATCGTCCCGCGCGACGCGGTGGCCACCAATGACGATGTCGTCAACGAGGTAAACCTGACCGACATCGGCAAGTATTTCGGCGAAGTAACGACCCTTGCGGAGCTGTACGGGCAGATGAAGAAGGGGCTGCTATGAACCGCTACGATGTTTTAACCAGCGGCTATGTGAGCATGGATCGCATGCTCAAGATCAAAAGCCCCGCGAAGGTCGGGTACACCTCGCTTATATCCAACGCGGACAACACGCAGGTCTACTACGGCGGGTGTTCGGTGAACATCGCGTGCGCGCTGTGCAGGCTGGGCATGAACGCCATGCCGCTGATCCGCGTGGGGCGAGATTACCGCGATATCGGCTTTGCACGATTTCTTGAGGAAAATGAGATACCCACCGACGGCGTGACGGAGCGAAGCGACGACATCACCTCGGTATGCTATCTGGTGCAGGACAACGAGGGCCAGCATATCACGCTGTTTTACCCGGGCGCGATGGACGGGCGGTATGCCGCGCCGTTTCCGGACGCGCCGTTCCTGGACGCGGGGATGGGCGTGATCACCGTAGGGGCCAGGCAGGATAACGAATTTTTCTTCGACCGGTGCCAAAAGCACGGCGTGCCGCTCGCCTTTGGCATGAAAGGGGACATGGACGCGTTTCCGCCGGACTTTCTGCGCAGGGTGCTGGGCTATTGCAGGCTGATCTTCTGCAATGAAACGGAACGCGAAGCCATGCAGCGCCTGCTGGGCTATGATTTGGGAGAGCTCTTGCAGCGCGGCGGCGCCCAAGCCATCGTGACCACGCTGGGCGGCGAGGGCAGCCGGTATGAGAGCCGGGGCGAAAGCGGAACGGTGCCCGTCTACCGGGGCGTGAACGTGGTGGATACCACCGGCTCCGGCGACGCGTACATCTCCGGCTTCCTGTACGGGCACGCGCAGGGGAAGACCATCCGCGAATGCTGCATGCTGGGCGCGGTGGAGGCTTCCTTCGCGCTGGAGCAGGCGGGCTGCTGCACGGGCCTCCCGGATGCGCGGCGCCTGTGGGAACGCTTCGCGGCATTCAAAGCACAATGGAAAGGGGCGGATTGATATCGCATCGTTATATATGGGCGCGACGCGTGAAACCGTGGGGGAATATGTCATCTTTTCCGGCGACCCATGGCGTGTGGAAGTGATCAAGAATTATCTGGATAACCCCCAGAAGGTCGCGTTTCTTCGGGAGTTTAACACCTACACCGGCACCTACAAGGGGCTTCGGGTAACGGCAACCTCCACGGGCATCGGCGCGCCTTCGGCGGCCATTGCCATGGAGGAGATGTATGGCTGCGGGATGAAGGTGGCGCTGCGCATGGGCACCGTGATGGCGCTGGACGACACCATGCTTGGGCAGTTTCTCATCCCCATCGCGGCCATGCGCAGGGAACAGACGAGCGCCACCTATGTGGAGCAGAGCTACCCCGCCGTCGCCGATCTGGAACTGGTCAACACCCTCAACCAGACGGTGGCAAGCTTTGGCCGCCGGTACCAAAACGGCGTTACCTGCACGATGGACGGTTTTTACACCCAGATGAAGGATTCCCGCCTGTCCAGGGAGCGCGGCATCGACATGATGAAAACCCTGGACGAGCTGGACGCGCTGCACATCGCGGGCATCGACATGGAAACCTCCTGCATGCTCACCGTGGGCAGGCTGATGGGGGTGCGGACCGCGGTGCTCACGCTGGCGACCGTGCTTCGCAACCTAAAGCAGGTCATGGAGGGGCAGGCCCGCGCCGACGCGGAGGATCTGCTCTGCCGCGTGGCGCTGGAGGGAATGTACCGTTTCGCAAACGCGCAAAAGGGGGATGCACAGTGAACATTCGAGAGGTGTTGGGGTTGAACCGGTCCTTCATCATCGGCATGGTGCATTGCCTGCCCCTGCCGGGCACGCTGCACGACGGCGGGGATGTGGGCCGCGTATACGCGCAGGCCGTGCGGGACGCCCAAACGCTGGAAGCGGCGGGCGTGGACGCGGTGATCGTTGAAAACATGGGCGACGATCCGTTTCTGGTTAAACTGGAACCCGGGCAGTTTGCCGCGCTGGCTGTGGCGACCCAGAAAGTGCGCGACGCGGTGCGCATCCCGGTTGGGGTGGACGCGGCCTTTTGCGACTTTGCCGCGTCGCTGGCCATCGCCCGGGCGACCGGCGCGCAGTTCATCCGCGCGGCGGTGTTTGTGGATACGGTGCAGTATTACGGCGGCGTAATCCAGCCCTGCGCGCGGGAGTGCATGCTGTACCGAAAGGCGCTGGGCTGCGAGGATGTGATGGTGCTGGCGGACGTGCAGGTGAAGCACACCGATATGGTGTTGCCGCACGTGACCGTGGAGCAGAGCGCGGCAAACGCCGCCGCCTGCGGCGCGGACGCGATCATCGTGACCGGTTCGGCCATCGGGATCGAGCCGGCGATCAAGACGGTCGAACGCGTCAAGGCGCTGGTGAAGGTGCCGGTGATCGCCGGCAGCGGGGTAAACAGCGGTAACATTCGCGCGCAGCTTGCCATCGCGGACGGGGCCATCATTGGCTCCGCGATGAAAGAGGGCGGAAAGATCGCAAACCCGATTTCCGAAAAGCTGGCGCGGGAGCTGGTGGCCGCCCTGCGCGGCTGACGGTATTTTACGCTGTCCCGCCATGGCACAGGGCATTGGCGGGGCGGGGAGGCCCGGGCTTTCCTGCGGCGGGCGCGTAACGTCGCCGGATCGCTTGGATAGAAAGGGAGAAATACGGATGATGAGACCGATGAAGCTGGCGGGAAGCCAGTTGTTATTTGGCGACGGTTGCCTTGCCCATTTAAAGACGCTGCCATATCAACGGGCGATGGTGGTGGTCGGCGGGCAAAGCATGCAGAAAAACGGCGTGCTGGATACCGTGCTTCAGTATTTAGCCGAGGCGGGCGCCGTAACCGCCGTATTCGAGGGCGTGGAGCCCGACCCATCGCTGGAGACGGTGCTGCGCGGAGCGCAAGCCATGCGGCGCTTCCAGCCGGACCTGATTGTGGCGCTGGGCGGCGGTTCGCCCATGGACGCGGCCAAGATGATGTGGGTGTTTTACGAGGCGCCGGAGCTGAAAACCATACAGGACGTGCTGGCGGCCAATCCCTTTCCCACCCTGCGCAGGAAGGCTCATTTCTGCTGCATCCCCTCTACGGCGGGCACGGCCAGCGAGGTGAGCCGCTCGGTGGTCATCACCAGCGGCGGACTCAAATACGGCATCGGCAACATGGAGATGATGCCCGATATCGCGCTTTGCGACCCGCGCGTAACGGTATCCATGCCCCCGCACATCACCGCGGAAACCGGCATGGACGCGATGACCCACGCGCTGGAAGCGCTGGTCTCCACCCGTGCGAATTATGTGAGCGACACCCTTTGCGAACGCGCCATTCAGGATATTTATCGCGTTTTACCGGTGGCGTATGCCGACGGCGGCGATATTGCCGCGCGGGAGACGATGCTCAACGCCAGCATGGTGGCCGGCATGGCCTTTACCAACGTATCGCTGGGCATCGTGCATTCCATGGCGCACGCCGCAGGCGGGCTTTTCCACGTGGCGCACGGCCTGGCGGACGCGGTGCTGCTGCCGCACATCATTCGCTTTAACGGCGAGCACAGCGAAGCGGCGAAAGCCCGTTACGACGCCATGGCGCAAAAGCTGGGCGTCCCCGATATGGCGGACGCGGTGGCGGCGCTGAACGCCTCGCTGGGTATTCCGGCAACCCTGCGGCGCGTGATCCCCGACGAGGCCGCCTACATGGCCCAAATCCCGCAGATGGTTACGCTGGCCCTGGCGGACGGCTGCACCAAAACCAATCCCGTCATCCCGACGCCGGCGCAGCTGGAAGCGCTCTTTGCCAGGGCTTACGCCGGCGAGGCGGGAGGGGTGGGCGCATGAAGCTGATCTGCTACCTGTCCAACGGATACCCGTCGATCGAGGCCAGCATCCGTATGGCGGAAACCTACGTTCAAGCCGGCTGCGACGTGATGGAGGTCGATTTTCCCGGCCGCAACCCCTACCTGGAAGGCGATTTTATCGCCGGGCGCATGAAACAGGCGCTGGCCGCCTGCGACGACTACGACCGTTACATGGACGGCATGGCGGAGATCAGGCGCCGCCTGCCGCACACGACGCTGCTGTTGATGATCTATGAGGATACGCTGCTGGAAATCGGCTACGACCGCTTCGTGGCGTTCTGCCGGACGAACGGGTTTTCGGACCTGATCCTCGTGGGGCTGAAAGAGGATACCGTCAAGCTTCGCCTGATGGCGGACGGCCTCAAGGTAAGCTGCTATGTGCAGTTCGACCTGCCTGACGACGAGGCGGCGCAGGCCGTGGCCTCCAACGGCTTTGTGTATTTGCAGGCCAAGCCCGTCGACGGCCGCGTGAACCCCGCCTGCCCGACGCTCGCGGCCTGCATCGCGGCGCTTCGCAGGCGGGGGGTGGACAGGCCCATCTACTGCGGCGTGGGCGTGCATACGCCCGCTGACGCCGCCATGGTCAGGGCGGCCGGCGGGGACGGGGCGTTCATCGGCAGCGCCATCCTGAAGCTGCACGACGATGTGCCGGCCATGATCCGGGAGATTCAGGCTTTCAAAGCTAAATGCTGAGACAGGGGCAAGGACGGCCGTAACGGCAACAGCCCGCAAAGCCAGGATAACGGCTCGCGGGCTGTTTTGCCTGCGGATGGGCACGGCGGCAACGCGCCCAATCAGCCGAGCCGCGCGGACGCCGCCCTGCCGACTGACGACGGGTCGTCGGCAACCATGGGAATACTTGGCTGAGCCGGAAGCGGTTCTCCTCCGGCGGAACGCGAGAGCATAAAGAGACCTCCCTTCGCGGCGATCATCCCGCGTCGGGAGGTTTTGCGCACGCCCCGTTTTCTTAGGGGCCGCGCACGGGTCGGGGGTGATTCTCCTTCCTATGATGTCCGTTTGTCCATGCGTTAAAACCCACGAGCGGTTATCTGCCGGGAGGAGGGGACGCAGCGGGGTTGCGTCGAGCTTTCGCAACGGTGCCACAGGAAGAGAAACGCCGGGGGACGGAGGCGTCTATGCGTTGAAACCGAAGGCTGCGGCGACGTTCCCACGCCCCCGGCCCGCCCCGCCGTGCCGTCCGACCGTGACGCCCGCAAGGGTTACTTCGTTCCGGAGGCTTTTGCCTGATCGTTTCGGTAGATTTGATACATGGTATCCAGCGCGATCCGGTTCAGCTGCTCGATGCGGTCGCCGCCATACGGAATGCTGCTGACGTCCAGCTGACCGCCGCGGTCAAAATCCTGCGTGAGGCTGGCCACGCACATGCAAATGGCTCCGCCGCGCAGGCCGAACAGGCGCGTGAGCACCATCACGGCCGCGCTTTCCATTTCTCCCGCGATCACATTCATCTGCCTGAGATCCGACAGGAAATGGTCCCAGGCGTGCGGGTGATAGCCGCCAAAGCTGCAATTCGGGTCCGGACGGTTGCTGTACAGCGCGTCGATGCAACGGGATGTGCCGACATGGAAGGTCCGCCCGAGCCGCTCCGCCGTCTGGATTGCCGCGGCGACGATTTCGTGATGGGAAACCGCCGGGTACTCAGGCGGCACGTAACACTTGGTAGTGCCTTCAAAACGGCAGGCGCTGTCGAAAATCACCAGATCGCCGGGGTGCACGTTGCTGGCGATGCCGGCGGTGGTGCCCATGCGCATCATGGTGGTCGCGCCGCAACGGGCCAGCTCTTCCACTGCGATCGCCGTGGAGGGGCAGCCCATGCCGGTGCTGGTGCAGGTGATGGGCATGCCCTTGTACGTGCCGGTGTAGGTGACGTGTTCCCGGTTATCCGCCACAAAGCGCGCCTCATCCCACAGCTTGGCCACCAGCGGCACGCGGTGCGGGTCGCCGGGCAACAGCACATAGGGCGCCACGTCCGCGGAGGTGGTGTGAAGGTGATACTGCTTTTTCTCTTCCACTTACAAATCCATTCCTTTCGGTTGCTATCCGGCTTGCCGCTTGTTGCGTCCGGCTCCTGAAGCAAACTGAATATACCATCCCCGATGGGCGGTTTCAATCCGTTTAGGACAAGCGCTGTAAATCGTGGAACAAATCTTGCGTTTTTGGCATGTTATCCGCGAAGGCGCTATGCTAAGATAATCGCATCAGAGGGAGACGAGGAGCTGGCGTCTCGCGTTTTACGGTGGGCACACAAATTTGGAGGAGGTTTTGTGATGAAGAAGAACACGGGGAAACTGATGGGCGCATTGCTCATACTGGTGATGCTGACCGGCATGCTGTCGCTTGGCGCGGCCGCGGAGTCGGCTCCGTCGGGGACCATTACCGTACTTTCCTTTACGGAGTACCATGCGGCGGTGCAGGCGGCGATCGACGCCTACACGGCGCTTAACCCCAACGTGACGGTCAACCTGGAGGAATACCCCTACGCGGAGTATAACGACGCCGTCACCATCAAGCTAGGCAGCCAGAGCCAGGATTTCGACGTGGTCATGACCGACGCGACCATGGTCAGCAGCTATGCCTACAGAGGCTGGATCAGCTCTATGGACGCGTACTTCACCCAGGACGAGAAGGCGCTCTTCGCGTCCGCGCTGGTCAAAACCGGTGCGTTTGAAGGCCAGTTTATGGCGCCGCCGCTTTGCAACTCCTGCCAGGCCCTGTTCTACAACAAGGATCTGCTGGACGCCGCGGGGATTGCGTACCCCTCCCAGAACCCTGCAAAGCGCCTCACCTGGGAAGAGATCGTAACCATGAGCCAACAGGTGATGGAAAGCCTGAACGACAAAACCATTTACGGCCTGACCTTTGAGCAGGTGGATCGGCCCTACCAGATCCTGCCCCTGCCCAACTCGCTGGGCGCCACCGCCTTTGGCGAGGACGGCCTGACGGTGGACGGTTACCTCAACAGCGACAACTTTAAAAAAGCGATGCAGTGGTACAGCGATATCCACAACGTCGCCAACATCTCGCCCAAGGGCACGACGGCTGCCGATTCCAACGGCCTGTTCATGGCGGGCAAGATCGTTTTCCTCACGGGCAACATCTTCAACTACAACACATTCGGCAAGACCGAAGGGCTCAACTGGGGCTACACGGCGTTCCCGTACTTCGCCGACGGCGCCGCCGCCACCCCGACGGACAGCTGGCACGTGGGCCTGAGCTCCGGATCGCAGAACGTGCCCACGGCTGTGGATTTCATCAAATACTTCACGCTGGGCGAGGGCAACAGCATCTTCTTGGAAACCCGCGGCGCGTTTGCCGCGACGATCTCCGCGCTGGAAAAATACAGTTCCGACGCGAAGTATGATGAGTTCCCGCTCAGCATCTTCCGCCTGGCCAGCTACGAGGCGCAAAACACGGCCTTCCCGCGCCCCTCCACGCTCGCCTACGGTGAATTCGAGACGATTATCGGCAGCACCTTCTCGGATATCCGCAACGGGGTGGATGTGACGGAAGCGCTGGATTCGGCCGTATCTCAGCTCGATACCCAGCTGACCATGTATCAGTAAGGCACGCCCATGCAAGGAGCACAGGCGCTTGGCATCGGCGCAGGTTCGCCGCGGCGCACGCCGCCGGACGCCGGGCGGCCATGATCCATCAAACGGTTTTCGGCCCGCGGGCGGCACCGCTTCGCCCTCGGGCCGAAAACGCTGTAAAGGAAGGTAACGCGAATGATCCGTCAGGCACAAAGCGGCAACGCACGGATTCCCAAACGGCGCGGCATCCGGCTGGAGCCCTACCTGCTGCTGCTGCCGTCCATTCTGCTGATCGGCATTTTCAAGATCTACCCCATCTTCTACTCCCTGGCGGAGAGCTTCGTGAAGTCTGCGCGGGGCGGCGTCCTGCGCTTTGTCGGTTTGGATAATTACCTTTCGCTGTTTTCCGAACCGACATTTGCCCATTCGCTGGGTATCACGGTCTGGTTTTGCGCCGTGACCACCGTCCTTCAGGTGGTGCTGGCCATCGTGCTGGCGCTGTTTTTAAACCGCCGGAGCAAGGCGGTGCGCATGGCCCGCACGCTCATCTACATCCCGGTGTCGGTCAGCATGGTCATTGCCTGCACGGTGTGGAACCTGTTTTTCAGCGCTTCCACGGGCATCATCAACACCGTGCTTTCCAGCCTTGGCTTGCGGGAACAGCCGTTTTTAACCAGCCGCGATCAGGCGCTGTATGTGATCATGTTCGTCTGCTGCTGGAAGGGAATCCCATACTGGATGATGTTCCTGCTGGCCGGGTTGCAGAATATCAACGCCAGCGTGTATGAGGCGGCCAAGCTGGACGGGGCGGGCTTTTGGACCACCCTGTTTCGCATTACGCTGCCCATGCTTAAAAACTCGCTGGTGTTTGTGATCATTTCAGACACGCTCATCAACGTGTTCATGTTTGTGCCGGTGTATCTGCTGACGGACGGCGGGCCTTCCATGTCGACCGATACGCTGATGTATGAGGCGTACCGCTCCGCTTTCAGCTACGGCAACTACCCGCGCGCTTACGCGCTGGTCACGGTGATGATGATCATTGCCATCGTCATCGCCGCGGTGCAGATGGCGATTACCCGGGATAACGAGCCGCGCGCGGCGCGGCGTGTGAAAGGCGGTGCCCGCGCATGACAGGCAGGCGTAGCATACCCCTGAGCATCCTGTATTACGCGGTGCTCCTCCTGGTTGTGCTGGCGGTGATGCTGCCCATCGTGGTCACGGCCGGCAACTCCTTTCGCACGCAGGACGCGGAAATTTTCAATTATACGCAGACGCTTTCCCTGTTCACGTTCATCCCCAGGACCTTCACGCTTTCCCATTATGGGCGACTGTTTACCGATACGGGTTTTGGCGTGCCGATGGGCAACTCCATGCTGGTGGCCGTGCTGACGGTTGCCTTCGGATTTCTGGTAAACGGACTGGCCGGCTATACCTTTGCCAAATACCGGTTCAGGGGCAAAACGCCGCTGTTTCTGGTGTTTCTGTTTTCCTTCATGATCCCCTTTGAGGTGATCGCCATACCGCTTTATAAGACCTGCTCGGCGCTTGGCATCCTGAACACGCGGGCGGCGCTGGTCCTGCCCATGATCGGCAACGGCATGATCGTGTTCCTGTACATGCAGTTTTATAAAGATATTCCCGATGCGCTGCTGGAATCCGCGCGCATCGACGGCGCGAGCACGCTGAGGACGTATTTCGGCATCATCGTGCCGCTTTCGGTGCCGGTGATCATCAGCGCAAGCCTGATGATGTTCATTCAGCAGTGGGACGCGTTTCTGTGGCCGCTGGTAGCGGCTTCCGGCAAGGCTCTCAAGGTGATGCAGGTGGCCATTGCGGAATTCACGGGCGAAAGCTATACGGACTGGACGCTCATCTATTCGGCGACCACCATCGCCATTCTGGTGCCGGCGGTGATCCTGATCCCGTTGCAGAAATACTTCATCCAGGGCGTGGTTGGCGCGGGGCTCAAGGAATAGCGGCCCGACGGTTCCTTGCCAAGCCTGCCGGTTTTTGCTACAATCGGGGCGGGCGCAACGCGCCTGCCCCAGTTTGGGCGGCAGAGCGGCCGGGAGGTGTGGGCATGTTTGAAAAGTTCAGGCTTACGCTTGCGACCATTCCCTATCGGCGTCGCTTGCTGTTTAGCTACATCGGGCTGACGGGGCTGACGCTGCTGGTGGCGTTTGGCGCGCTGACAGCCCTGCTGACGGGCATTATCGCCCAAAACGAAACCCAGCATCTGGATCAGCTTGTATCCGTAGTCAACGCCGATCTGGAAAACCGCCTTTCCGGCATCAACTCCCGGGGCTTTGACATCGTGATTGACAGCGCCATCCGCGAGAGCCTGAACCAAACGGGAGATATCGCGATTGCCCGCGCCCGCACCAAGGTGGAATCCATCCTCAAGGTGAAGCTCATCAGCAGCAATGATCTGCGCAGCCTGATGATTATCGACACATCCCTGCACCGTTTTTCACCCAATGTGACGCTGGTGCTGCCCGAGGCGTTCCGCCTGGAGGATACGCAGGTGTACCGCGATACGCAGGCCAAGCAGGGCAGCCTTGTGTGGCTTGAGGCCAACGACATCTACGATCGCTATGCGCTGGACCCGACGTATCGGCCCGATACCGATATCCACGCCGCGGCGGTGATCATGGACTATTCCCACCGAAAGCTGCTGGGGCTGATGATCCTGTCCCTGAACAAGAACTACTTCAGCCGTATCACCTACCCCGAGGGGATGCTCAGCGGCAGCCGCCTGTTTCTGGTGTCGCCTAGCGGGCGAAGCATATACGGGGTGGCGGGCGAGGCTGAAGGCTTGAGCGCGGAGGATCTGGCCGGGCTGACGCTGACCGGCGCGGGCGGCGAGAGGGTCGACAAGGGCCGATTGCTGGTGAGCCGCTATAACCGCACCATGGGCTGGTACCTGGTCAGCGTGACGCAACTGACGGTGCTCAACCGCAGCGTGAGCGAACTGACCCTCGTGCTGCTGGCGGTGCTGCTGGTTTGCCTCGCGCTATCGCTGGTGTTTGCGCAGCGGCTGGCCGTGCACGGTTCGCGGGGGATCACGGAGCTGATCGCGGCGATGGCGCGGCTGGAGCAGGAAGACTTTCACGCCGAAGTGCCTGTGACCCGCCAGGATGAACTCGGGCGCATTACGCAGGCGTTCAACCACATGGTGCGGCGCATCCGGGAACTCATCATCACCGAGTACCGCGAGAAGCTCCTGATGCGGGAGGCACAGTATAAAGCGCTGCAATCCCAGATACGGCCACATTTTCTGATGAACACCTTTGATATGCTGCACTGGAGGCTGATGGAAAACGGACAGGAGGAACTGGCTGAAACGGTTGTGGCGCTGAGCCACCTGATGCGCCATTCCGTGGCCGATGGGCAGGAGAGCGTGCCGCTGGAGGAGGAAGTGCAAAACGTGCGCGAGTACCTGACCGTGCACACGACCATCCGGGGTATGGATATCCGCCTGGCGCTTGACGTGCGCGGCGGCGAACGGATCATGCTGCCCAGGCAAACGTTGCAGCCGCTGGTGGAAAACGCCGTCATGCACGGGTTTTCGGGGAGGGAACACGGCAATGTGCTGACGCTTCGCGGCGATGCGCAAACCGGCGGCTACAGGCTGGAAATCGCGGATAACGGCGTGGGTATCCCGCCGGAGGTGCTTGCGCCGCTTACCCGCATGCTGCAAAACCCGGAGGCGGCGCAGGGCCCGCACATCGGCCTGCGCAACGTCGCCTCCCGGCTCGTGTACCGCTGCCCCGGCGCGCTTGTAAACCTGGAAAGCGAGTACGGCAAGGGAACGACCGTTTGGTTGTGGTTGCCCGATGGGAAGGAGGCAGGCGACGGATGAACATTGTGATCATCGACGACGAGCCGGTGATCCTCAACGGCATCTCCAACATGATTCCGCAAATGCACACCGGCTGGCACGTTTACGCCATGTTCACCGATGCGGCGGACGCCCTGACCAACTGCAACTGGGACGAGGTGGATGTGTTGCTGGCGGACATCAGCATGCCGGGGATGGACGGGCTTTCGCTGATCAGCGCCCTGCGGGACAACGGCTTTGAAACGCTGGTTGTGTTTATTACCGCGCATGCGAATTTCGAGTACGCGCAGCGCGGCGCGCATCTGAATATGTTTGATTATCTGCTCAAACCGGTTTCCCGGGCAAGCTTGAACGACGTGCTGGCGCGGGCGGAGCGATACCACGAAAAAACCAGGTCGGTTCTCGAAAACGCCGAATACATCCGCCAGAACCTGCACACGCTGCGAAAGCATTTTTTAGGCGATGTGCTCTTTGAGGAGCGTTTGATTGCCGAAACGGAAATGCGGCAGCGAATGGAGGATTACGGCCTTGCGGATCAACGCTACCTGATTGCGCTGCTGAAAACCGGCCTGTCCAGGCCGCAGTTGAAGCAGGACTTTGGCAGGCTGCTTGCCGGGCACACATGGATGCTTTTTGGGCAGGAGCTTTGCTTTGAACTGCTGCTGTTTGCCACGGAGCAGGGGGACGCGGCCTGGCTGCGCGCGCAGCTGGACGCGTCGGGGGTTCAGGCGACGGCCTGCGACCGTTTGCTTGCCATCGATGAGTTACCCGCAGCCTTCCGTCAACTGCTGCCGCAGGGCGCGCCCTTGCCGGAAGAACCTTCGAGCGAGCCGCAGCCGGCAGAGAAGGACCTGTCCCTGTCCATCCGGCTGGCGCGCCAGTACATCGACCAGCACTATGGCGAACGCATCTCCCTGCGCAGCATCGCCGACGCGGTGTACCTTCACCCGACTTATCTTTCCAACGTGTTTCGCAAGCAGATGGGTATGGGCGTTGTCGACTACATCAACACGGTGCGTATCACCCGGGCCAAGAGCCTGTTGCTGGACCCGAGGAATCGCATCTATTGGATTGTGGAGCAGGTGGGGTTTTCCAACCAGCGCTATTTCAGCTATATCTTCAAAGCCCTGACAGGGCTTACACCCATGCAATACCGTCAGCATAAGCTGATCCTCACGGATCATACGACCGGCGCACTGGATCGCTGAGCGCGGAATGGCCACCCAACCCTGCTTCGCTGCCGGAAGAAACGGGCGGGCCGGCCGGTTCGCGCCGGCGGCCTCACGGGGACGGTGCGGCGCTTGCCCGGCTTTCACGCCATCGGGCCGGGATGGTCACAAGACGGCCGGGCAACTTTGACCAAGGTGGGCGCATGCCCCGACGGTCCTTCCGGGCATTGACGTTTTCCGTCGGCGTACGCCGGCAAGGAGGGCAATCCGTCCGATGAAATCTGGAGCCATACGCAGAAAAATGTAGGACTACAATACAAATTGGACATCGAAGAAAAGGAATGAAGGATAAGACAAGAAGCGGTATAGTTGAGTTGTAACACACCAACAAACCGAAAGGAGCCTTACCCTTCATGAACAGCATAACACAGGACATGAGG
>JAAYUF010000094.1 GCA_012517815.1 Clostridiales bacterium | reverse complement strand
TCCACGGCGCTTTCAAACAGATGGACGGAATCGTTCGGCTCCAATGCCGGCAGCGCAAACG
This sequence comes from Clostridiales bacterium, assembly GCA_012517815.1. GTDB lineage: Bacteria > Bacillota > Clostridia > Christensenellales > Aristaeellaceae > CAXXOK01. Next base: position 38,126 of record JAAYUF010000094.1, on the reverse strand, counting down.
AGTAATGTTTGTCGCTGCCTGTGGCTTCACCCTTGAAAACACCGTTGATTCCGCGCAGAGCGGCGTATTTCTGATGTCCCTGCGCATCAAATCCCACAAACACGGCATTGATATACACATTGCCACCGGGTTCCGGCTCGTTGTGGTTCTCGTAAATACGCCCAGCCGCGATGCAGGTCTGGATGAGTGCTTGGTCGATGCCACGGCGCAGCAGATAGCGTTCCACCTCATCCGTATGGGGATACGGTTCGGGTAGGAGCAGGGCTTTCGGTCCTTGCTTCTGTTGGGGTACAAAAACAGGCGGTATGCTTGCCGCCCGTCCCATGATCTGTTCCACTGCGTCCGTAAAGGAAAGCTCCCGCACCTTGATCAGATAGTCAAGAGCCGATTTGCCGCCGATGCCCCGGCTCCACCAAAACCATTTGCCATTAGAGATTTTCAGGCTGTCATGGCTGCGCGTGCAGTATGTGCTGCCGGAGAAATGCACCAGCTCATGCGGTTCGTAATTCTGGAGGTAGGTCAGAAGGTCCATTCGCTTGGCTTCTAAGATCACCTCCGGGTCGATATATGGCATTCTTTCACCTCCGGGAATAGAAAAAGCCGACCGGGCTGAGCCGGACGGCCTAAAAGTGCGGGACGTATTCAGTTTTCTTCCATATTCGTTGTCTCTTTCAGTTGGCTGATCCTTTGCGCATCCACATAATGCGTGGCATATGCAGTTTCAATCTTTTCATCCCCGGACTTGCTGAATCGCAGCTTGTTCTTCCGGTCCTTTCCATACTGATGGTAAAACGTCCATGAGGGCTTGAGCTTGTTTTTAGCGGCATATGCCCGCACCTCGCTCATAATAGCGGAGAGCTTGCGCAGGTTCGCGTGGCACACCTTTTCCAGAAAGGGAATTCTGCCAAAGCGCCAATCCTCATAGTCCTTTTTCTCTAGAACGCCTATATCCATCAGCACATCCACCGGAGCGGCAAAGCCTTTTTGCCGGATATTCTGATACATGGCATTGTAGATTTTTCCTGTCAGGTTCTTTGTATCCATAGGGTATTTACCGCTCCACGGACGGCGTATCCTTCTGCCGTGAAAGTCCTAAGAGCTGCCTCACACGGCGCTGTGTATGCTTCTCAATGGCTTCAAGCCGTTCCTCCGACCAGTTGATGGACAGATGCCGGGTAAATTTGAACCCGATCAGACGGCGAAGCTGCTGCGCCTGCGCCTTGCCCATGACCTCAGTGCAAATACGCTCAAAGGAAATATCCCCATACGCGGGAAAACGCGTTTTCGCGTATTCGTCCAGATGGGCAATATCATCCCTCATGGCATAGTTGAACAGCGAAAGCCCATTGTCGAAGATGGGAGCCGGAGCGATGATCGCGCCGGAGTGGTTATCCCGTAATACACCGAAGTTGCCGAAATGCCGGTCCTCGTTGTAGATCACGGCATCAAACACCAGCATGCTGTGAACGGCCTCCAGAAAATCCTCGCCCAATTCGGCGCAATAGTCAAGGCAAGCCTGCAAACCGCCTGAGCGCACCAGCCGCCCGATAGGGATAAAGGCGGTGTCGATATCGGTAAACAGTCTGCATTTTGACGCCAGAATACCTTTCCAGCGTTCCAAATCATATACGACGGCTTTCAGGCCCATGGCTTGGGCAATCTGGCAGGCGTAAAACTCGCTGTACGGCTCGTTGCCGGTGTTGGCCGCGCCGCTAGTGCCGCCTTTATACAAATAGATTTCGCCGTTCTCCAGCCGGTGCCACGCCTTGGGCAGCATACCACCCGTGGTCAACTCGGGAGAGGTGGTAAAGGCCCGGTTGCTCTGTCCAATGCCCGTATACGCAACCAGCGAAAGAATTTCCGAGAACTCATTCTCATAGAGGTTGTATTCCGCAAACGTCCCGGCAAAGCCCTTGGGAACCACCCAAAAGCTGTCGTTGAGGGATAGGCCCTTGCATACGTCGATGATGCCTTTGGTGTTTCCCACCGAAAGCCCAAGCGTCTTTAGGATTTCCTCCACAAAGGCGCGGTTTTTTGGGATCACCCGATGCCGCAGCCAGCTTAATACACCTTCATCAGTAAGCTGCAAATCAAGAGGGAGCAAATGCTTTTGTTCATTCGGCACGGTCGTAATTTCCGCCGTCAGGCTGATACCCCGTTCCTCCAGCTTGAATTCCAGCAATGGCGTATCATACAATCGAAGCTCATAGAGATTTTCCATGGCAGCCGTGTCCTCCTTTTCCTTTGGAACCAAATCCAATTCCATATGCAGCGCGGCGGCGACATTCAAAAGAAAATCCAGAGAGGGATTGTGCGCGCCGCTCTCCAGCCGGGAGATGTTGGAGCGCTGTGTCCCAACCATTTTCGCAAGCTGCGCCTGCGTCAACCCCTGGTCTGTCCGCGCCTGTATAATCCGCTCAATCAGGCTTTGCCGCCACTGCTTTGTCATCTCATCATAATCGGGCATCGCTATGCTTCCTTCCCGCAAAGTTATCCTTATGGTATCATATTTGTATCCATAATTCAAGAAAAGTAAACGGACCCCGTTTCATAGATGTTGCAACAAGGCGAATTCCGTTTTCAATGCGGGAGGGAATGTGCTATCGCTCATCGCGGATATGCTCACGCTTTTTGTGCAGTTCATCGGCATGAGATTCCACGGCGTCCCAAATGCTATCCATGTGCTCTGTAACGCGGTTATCGTATTCCTTAAATAAATCGGCCAGCGGCTTGGCAGAACGCAAGAGCGCCCTGGCCTGCACATCCGAAAGATCGTTGTTTTCAAAAGACAATAAAATATCCTCGCGGATGTTGTACTCGTAGCTGTGGTTCAGGATTTCCTCCGGGGACTGTGTGAGTAGCCAATTACGGTATTTTTCCTGTTCGGCAAACATCTTTTTGTAAAGCGCCGTATTGAGTTGTTCATTGGTCATGACATTTTTACTCCGTTCCATATATTTTGCTGCATCATCAAAGCAGATGTGCTATATACGGCAAAAGGCGGCACGCTGTCCGTACCGCCTTTTGCTTCTGGATATCCTTCAGATCACGCCGATCCGTTTCAGGTAAACGAGGCGCTTCTTGTGTTATTACTTTCATTGCTTTCTACCACAGCGCCCGAGGAATCCGCCGTCGCTGTGACCGTGATCGTCTTGTCAGCGGCGTATTGTCCCGCCGTATAGGAAAAGGTAACATTGCTGGAGCTTCCGGCAGCCAATGCGGAAACGTATTTTGTCTGCGTGGACAAGTCGGCGGACGTGAGGGACACATAGAAACCACCCGCGCTGCGCAGCCCTTGATTCTTCACCGTTGCCGTTATGCTGACCGGACTGCCTGCTTCAAAGGTTGAAGCATTGGGTGTGAGCGCCGTCACTGTCAAATCGGCATATATCTGCGGCGTGTTTACAGCAGCCCACACGGTCTGCGCGTCATTGTATATGGCGTTCTTGGCAACAATCACGCGCTGCAAACTACTTTTTGTTGGCGCGTAAGCAAACATGTTGCTACGCGTCCGGTTGTCCCGACCCGTTGCAGATATGGAAAAGCTCCGATTGGCATTTGCTTCGCTCATGGGGACCCATATTGTCAGCGTATCACCGGATTGCCCGGTGTAACCGGACACGCTGGAGCCAGAAGGAAGCCCGGAGGTGTTCAGAACGTACCCGCCGTTCATATTCGTTGTATAAACCCTAGCCGTTCCAACAAAATAACTGCCGCTGATCGACATAGACGGCGCAGACAGGGAAATGCTGTGCGTCATCAAGCCTTGGGATCGCGCCTTTATCAGAAGTTCTATCGAGAATTGCAGCACGTCGGTGTACCCGGAATTCGCGCGGATTTTGCTGCCGATCTGTCCGCCTGCCGCGTAGCTGCGCAGTTGCGAATCGGAATACGCGCCAAGATTGGTGAAATTGTACTGTGCCGAATCTCCATTTTCGGAAAGCCAGAAACGCACCGCGTTTGCCGTGGCGTATCGCGCTTCCGTTGCTGTCAATCCACCCGTCGAATAAGGATAGCCGTTTTCAAAGATGATACGCAGGCCGGTCTGAACACGCGCGGAGTACGTGCCCAGGATGTCCGAATCGTTGTAGGATGAGTTTGACGGGCTATCATTTTTGTGTTGCAAACAATAGGCCACCTGCTCGGGAGATGTGCCGACAATATAATGCTCCGGAGTTTTCAGGTCTTTCCAGCCCGACCCGCCGTTATAATCAAACATATTGGTCGTATTTCTTGTTCCGACGCTGACGGCGGCCAGCGCTGAGCTGGCAAAAAGGATCAGTGTGACCAGCAGAACGACGCCTGCCGCCACCGATATGAATATCTTCTTTTTTCGCTTCATAAGCGGCCTCCCTTCTAATCGATATATAGCACTGACGAGAGCACTGTCATGGGGATACGGATTTCCGTAACGCCGCTCATCGCCCACGGCGCTGGCATGACAAACGTCGCGTCGAGCCGCAGTGTTTTCTCCTGCACCGAAAGTTGCGCGCCCTCAAGTGCGTAGGCCAGCTTTTCGCCGTTATATTTCACCCAGCGTCCGTCCTCACGCGCCCATCCTGCGTCCGCCAGATTTTCCTCCAGCAGCGATTGAGCGGCATCTGCCGGAACATTCAGTTGCAGATCACGCACATTGGTGTTGAGCAGTCCCGCGTCCACCGTCACAAGAGCCGCGCGTTCCAGTTCGGTTTCGCAAGTCTGGTATTTGGCGTACACTGTGGTGCCCGTGTATACAACAAAAGACAACGTAAAGAGAATGAGAATGAGGAACAGCGTCCACAGAATCGCACTTCCGCGCGTGTCTTTAAAAAAGTGTCTCATTATTTGAAATACACCTCCGAAATGCCACGCGCGGAAGCGGTAATTTGCACATTGATGGCCAGCGGGTTACCCAGCGCGGGACGAAGGATGACAATGGGCACTGTTTTCGTTACGGTGATGGTAAACTGTGTTTTAAGCTGGATGGTTTTTTCTGCCGCATCATGCCATTGTGTCTCTATTTCAACGGTGTCGGGCGTGATAAAATCCCCGTTTTCCGTGACGGATTGCAGCGTCTCATCGTCCGCTTTGCCGTACAACTCCACGGTCCGCGCCATGTACTTGGCGGTCTGGTTTAAGCTTTGCTGCGCGGTAAATATCGGGAACAGCGCCATAAGAGAGGCCATGAGCGTAAACAGGATGAGCATGGCGATTGCCACATCGATGTAGCCCTCGCCAGTCTGGTCGCGGATAAATTTACGTTTCATACCGATTCCTTTCCAATGAAAAAGGGGCTACCGTGCGGCAGCCCCTCATCATCTGTGATTTGCCGTTTACGGCAGTACGTTGATGCCGGTCAACTCGCCGCTGATCTTCTCGATGAGGTTGGTGAACAGATTTGGCACCGCAGCATTGAGAATGATGAGGACTGCCGCGCCGATGACCACGACAATCAAAATTTTGAAGGCTACGTCCAAAAAGCCCTCGGCTTTCTTCTCGGAAACAAAGCGGCGGATGGTGTTCTTGACTTTCAGCATGATGATTTCTCCTTTTCCATAGTTAATTTTGAAGAGATGGGGATGGGTGTATATAAAATCCGTCTATGTTCGGCGGCAATAAAAAACAGCCCTCCCTTCGGCTGCCGAAACAAACGGACGGATGAGCTTAGAAGCCCGCAGCTTGTAAATTGCCTATGATAAGCAGGATGAGCGGCACCATGAACATGATGATCATAAGCATTGTCAGAATGAACGAGGCGATCTTGATGCGTCCGGGTCGCTTTTCCATCAATCGGCGCAACGCTTCGCGCTCCCTCGTGCGCATGTCCTGTTCCAGAACGACCAAGCTGGTATGCTGATCGACGCCCTGATACACGCCGCACAGCACCGCGCACAGCGTAGAAAAGGATGGTAGGCCCAGCCGCGCGTCCATATTTCGCAGCGCCGCTTCATGGTTGCCAATCTGCATATCGGTGATAAGCCGATCAAGCTCTACACCCAGCGCCTTGCCAGCAACCTTCCTATATTTTTCAAAGAAGGTAAGCATGTCGCGGTTGTCCTGCAAGGTGTAGTTCATGGTTTCGACGAGGCGCGGCAACTCCGCTTCAATTTCCCGATTTTGCGCTTCCACACGCTTACGGATGGTTTGCATCCACTGGAAGTAGGCAAGAACGGCTGCGGCGGCGGTCAACAGGGCCAGCCAGGGGACGCCAAGGCGAACAAACAACAGGCCGATGAGAGCCAACAGCAGAGATTTTGTCATGGCCGCTCCCACATATTCTTGCGGCGTCTCGCTCATATGGAGCCGCGCGAAGTCTGCTGCCAGCCGTTTTTGCCGATATTCGCTCATGGGAAAGAGCTTGGCAATCAGCAGGGCCAGCGGCGATAACGCGGCCTGCAAGCGTTCGGAAATGTCCCGTTTGCCGTGAATGCTACGAACCGCTTCCGCACCTTTTCCTGAAGGGAAGCAAAGTATCGCCTGCGCCATGCGGTATAATCCAAAGGCCAGCAACAGGCCGGGAATGAGATTAAGTAGCATCATTTTGATTCACCGCCTTCCACCGGACGGTACAGGCGCGCCACCCATATGGCCGTCGCCAGTACGGCGGCCAGCACCACCGCCAAAGTGATCTTACCCACGGGCGTTGCCGTGAGCATGGTATACCACGCGGGCATCATGGCTCCCATCAGGGGAATGGCCCCCAGCACCAGCATGACCGTGATAATATAATCTCCAAGCTGTTTTTGTATAGCTGTGTCCGCTTCCATTTGCGCCCGGCGCATTTCGCCAATGCGGCTAACGATACCAGGAAGGGCAAACCTCAGTTGCCTGTCGCGCTGACACTGTATCAACACGTCGCACCAATCCCGCCAATAGCGGTTGTCGATGCGCTCCCGCATTCGGCGCAGTGCTTTTACAATGTCCGAATCAATAAGCTGCGTCTCGGCATAGAACTGCCGAATCACGCCGTCAAGCGGAGAGGGTAGCAGGTGCAGGTTGTTTTCTACCGCACCGATCAGGTCGCCGCCCGCCACATACGCGTTGGTGATGGTTCCCATCGCGCTTTCCAGCTTCTCGTTGAGAATTCGGATATAGTCTCCGGTACGGATACGGATGACGATCAGCGGCGAGAAGCCCAAACCAACCGCCAGTACCAACCCAGCGAGAACGTTATCCAGCGCGAGGCCGATCAGCAATCCCACGATGGCCAATATGACGGCCGCCCATTTGTAAGCATCGATTTGCTCGTTCATACCCGCTGCCGCGAGCATTTCTTTGGCGTCAGCCACTGTCGCGGCCAGCTTGCCTTTCGGTTTGCCGGTGATGCGCCGTATCTTTTTCGTTCGTTCCCGCTGTCGCTGGAACGGCTTTACGAACAGGAGTGCCATATCCGAAGCTGGGACGCCCAGCAACAAAAAAAGCCCCGCAATAATCAGCAGGGCGCAGAGTATTTGAACGATGGTCATGTTCGCACCTCCTGAAGCTTGGCAACGGCAGCCGCGTTCGCACCGTTTTCCAGCAGCGTGTCGGCCAAGCCCTCGGAGACGCCGCCTACCCGCATAAACTTGCCCGTTTCGGCTTGAAACCGGAACAGCGTGCGCGCCTGCACCACGCCGTCCCGAACCCCTGTGGCTTCCACGATCTCCATGATACGGCGCGTACCGTCCGAGAACTGGCGTTTAAACACCATGACAGGAAACGCTTCGACCACGAAGCCCATGAGAATGTTGGTGGAAATGTTGGTGCCCGACATCTGGCACATAGAGAGAATACGTCCATATGCTTTTCGCGCGGAATTGGCGTGCAGACTGGTCACGACGACGTGGCCGGTACGCGCTGCCTCCTGCGCCACCATGGCCTCCGCGCCACGCATTTCCGCTACGGCGATGATGTCCGGGCTAAAACGCAAGGCTTTCCGCAAGAGATCATTCATATCGACGTTAGCATTTTTAAGCTCAGAGGGACGTGTGCATGTTTGAACGATCCTGTTTTGCGCTTTTCCATCAGCGTCCTCGTTGAGCAGGTCCAATTCCCGCGTTTCCTCGATAGTATAAATGCGTTTGTCTTTGTCAGCCGCATTAAGAAGGAAAGCTAAGTCCGTTGTCTTTCCGCTTCCTCTTTTGCCAGCAAATCCGATTGATATGCCGTGATTAATACAGAGTAGGAGGAAATCCAGCATTTCCGCTGATGCTGTATCAAACTCCAGAAGCTGATCTTTTGTCATCCGCACGATGCGTTGGCGGCGAATACTGAACACTGCGCCGCTGCGTTTGTCGGTGACAGGCGGGATCATGGCCGATATACGAACGCCCTGTGTAATATAGCTGTCCACGATGGGATTCGTGCCATCCAACACCAGACCGCCCAGGCGCACCATTTTACGCAAGGTGTCCTCGGCATGCTGAGGCGAAAGAAAATGCTCCGGAGCCTTATACCAGCCGAAGCGCGTGACGATCTCAATATCCCGCCAGCTATTGCCGTCGATTTCCTCGATGTCGGGATCGGAAATGTATTTATCCAAAAAACCGAAGCCCGCCATATCGCCATACAGTCTGTCGGCCAGCATCTGCACGGACATCCCGCCCATGCGGAGTTGATGAGCGGTCACATATTCGCCAATCAGCCGCTTGACGGCCTCCGACGCGGATTTTTCGGTGACGCTCCGGGCAAGCGTTTCCGCGTGATCCTTGGAGATATCAGTACGCACCTGCTCCAATATGGCTTCATATGCGTCCCTTCCCTGAGTGACGGCCTTCTGTTTTTCATAGGCCAGCTCCCGAAGTGTCCGACTCATACTTTCACCTCCCGCAGCATCGCGAATATTTTCTGCACCTGTTTGGCGTATCGTGTTGCGGCAGGCGTCGTACCGGCATCCGCACCGTCCTGCCGGAATTCCCTTACATACGGCAGCGCCGCGATGAACCGCATATCCGCCGCTTTCTCCACAACAGAGAGATCATGCTGTCTGTCCGCCATTGTCGCAACAGGCAGTACGCGGCCTGCCGCATTCATGGCTTCAAGGAGGGGCTTGACGGCATTAAACCAGCACACGCCCTGAACGTTCGGCATAATGGGGATAATGATCTTATCTGCGCCGGACAACGCGGCCGGTACAAAGGGATCGCTGCGCTGTCCCGACATATCAAGGAGGACCGTATCCCCAAGAATCGCACAGTGTTCCACAAAATCCCGCGCAGCGTCGGTAGCATCCAATCCCAGTTCAAAGGACAAATATTCGTCCTGAGAAGTCAGTCCCGCATAAAAAAGTCGTTTCACTTTGGGATGCTGGTGCAAATATTTGGCGGCGTCATCCGCTCCCATGCCCGATATGGCTTTGCCGAGCGATGTGTCAGCGTTGAGCTTCTTCCCGTTTATCCGTGCGGGAAGTGTCGGCTGGGTTAAGTCGGTGTCGATGATGGCTGTAATGCCTTGCTTGCAAAAAATCCGTCCCAACGCGTCGGCCAGCACGCTTTTACCTGTGCCGTCGCGTCCCCATATGGCGAAAACCATGTCAGTCCACCTCCGTTCCCACCAGCACGCTATCGGGTACATAATCCGAAACTGCGTTTCCACGGGCGACGAATGCAAGATGAATAGCGCCTGCTTGCTCCAGCTCGGCCAGCTTCAGCGCCTGTTCTTCGGTGACATAGAAGGAGATGGTAACGGGTAACGTATTCTTTGTGTCCTCATCCGGCTGTGCTTCCACGCTGGCTTCCGCGCCGGTGCTCGTCGTGACCATGCACACCTCAATACATGCAAGCGCCGGGTCGATATACGCGCCGGAAACAGCGGTATCCGGTGCTTCGCCCGGTTCCACGCCCAGCGTTTGATTGACGGTGCCCTGCGGAATAGCGATGACGCTCACAATATCTCCGGGTAGCAACCGCCCGGACACGCCGGAGGCCAACGACGGCAGGGTAACGGATATCACCATTTTGCCTTTATCAGTACCTGCCGAAAAAAGATTTTGTTCCGCAAGCGTGGCGGCAAGCTTTTCGGTTGTAAGATAATCCCCGGCGTACAGGCTGGCTGCCGCGTATTTGCCGACAGCCGACGACAGTTCGCTAATGCCGTTCTTTACAAGATTCCCCGGTACACTCACTGTCTCCACCATATCGGCGGTGATCTGCGTCCCTTCGCTGACGGCCTGCGTCATGCGCAGGACACTCATCTCGCTTTCTCCACTTCCCGTCAGCGCGGGCAATGCGACAAAAGCGAACAGCAGCGCCAGCACAATGCACAAGGTTCCGATGACGAATTTGTTTCTGAGTATTTTCATGTTCTGAATAACCTCCTAAGTTCTATTGATTGCCTGCCGATATTTTCTTTTTCGGCTGGTACGGCAGGTTGCAGAGGGGGTGGGGTGCGGGGAGGGGGAGCCGGTAACCGCACACTCCGACCCGAAAAAAGGCAGACTGCCCCCTTGTAAGTTGTTTACCGTTCCATATCCCGCTGCCGCTTGCGGTACAGTTCCAACGCCTTGATAATGGTATCCTCAATCTTCTGAGCGGGCGTCCCCGGTGGGAAATACTTGTTGATACGCTCTCTGGGCATTTTGAATTGTTCCTTCTGGTTGGGCTTTTCCTCGGATAAGATGGAGAGGATGACATCCTCGTTTAGGCGGTTTTCTTCTGCAAATTTCCGCATTTTCAATGCCTGAGTATGGGATGGAGTGCCGTTGATCGGTTCACCGTCAACAATTCCCATAGATTCATACAGGCTTTGTTGTTGTTCTGGTGTGAGATACGAAAGCTCGACAGCGGGCCGGAACGCGATTTTCCCCTCGTCCACCATTTCAAGGATGGGAGGCTCAAGCTCGGTTAAACGGATATATCGCTGTATTTGTGTGTTGCTATCAGGGCTTTTTTCGGCAAGCAGCTCGCGTGATGTTTTTCCATCCAACTTCTGTCCCAGTGGGACAGAAGTTAAATCTGTCCGTTCTCCTTGCTTTCGCCTCATGGCTTCTAGCTTCATCTTATATGCGAACGCCTTTTCAGAGGGCAATATGCGTTCACGCTGCAAGTTGCTGTCCACCATAATAATGGTGGCCTCATCGTCGGTCAGGCTGCGGACGATACAGGGGATGGTTTCAATACCTGCAAGCTCGCTTGCCGCCTTGCGCCGGTGTCCGGCAACCATTTCATACCCGCAGCCCTCCTTGGGACGCACCAGGGCGGGAACCAGCACGCCGTATTCCTTGACGCTCTGCGCCATTTCCTGCATGGCATCATCCATCCGCACCTTAAAGGGGTGGTTGGGAAAACCGCTGATTTCGGCAAGCGGTATCTGCATGACCTTCTCGCGCTGTGCGTCGTCGCGCTCCTCCTGCGTGGAAAACAGATCATCTACTGAGGGCAGGTTTAGCTTTAGTTCTTTCGCCACCTGAATCCACCTCCTTTGCAAACGCGGCATATGCCTGGGCCACTTTACCGTTTTTATCGTAGGCAAAGATACTCTTGCCTGCGGCTGTGGTTTCAGCGGCCTTAACGCCGATGGGGATTTCCGCTTTGAAAATCCTCAGCACACTTCCGTAGCCCTGTCTGAGCGTGTCCGCCGTGGTACGGGCAAGGTTGGTACGCATATCCGCCAGCGTGAGCAAGATGCCCTCCACCTTCAGATGAGGATTGATTTGCTTTCGCACCTTGCCAATGGTGCGCATGAGCTGCGTCATGCCCTTGGCGGGGAGGTAGTGGGCCTGAACGGGAATGATAACGCTGTTCGCCGCCGCCAGCGCGTTGATGGTTATCATCCCGAGCGACGGCATACAGTCAATGAGGACATAATCGTAATCGCGCTTGATGTCCTCAAGGTAGGTGCGCAGCGTAAATTCCCGGCTCATGGCGTTGACCAGCGTCATTTCCATGGCCGAAAGCTCGATGCCCGACGGGATGAGGTCAATGCCTTCGTCGTGGTGCAGTACGCCTTCCTTTAGGGCGATGGGTTCGTCGTTCATGACCTTTTCCATGAGGTCGGCAAGCGTGACGGGCAGATTGTCCTGATCCGGCCAGCCGAGAGAGGTGGTCAGATCGGCCTGGGGGTCCGCGTCCACCAGCAGCACCTTTTTCCCCAGCATGGCAAGGCCGATGCCGAGGTTTGCCGCCGTGGTGGTTTTCCCGACGCCGCCCTTTTGGTTAGCAATGGCAATCACCTTGGTTTCCGACATTGCGGGTTTCCTCCTTTTCATAGATTTAGCCGCCCACGATGAAGCGGACGGCTATGTAACGGAGGAATATAAAAAGCCGCCTATCCTCAAAGAGAACAGACGGCCTATGTGTGAAGGGGCTTATGCGACTTTAATTCTTTTCGTTCGTGCGTTCATTACCTTAGCCAGAACCTCGTTCACCACATCCGGGCAGTAGCCTTTTTCCCGAATTAGCTTATTGCGGTAGTCGTTCAGGCTATGTAAAACGATCTGCCATTCAGCTTCGCTCAGATAGATTCTTGTTTTTTTATTCTTCATGGCGTATTCCTCCTTGCCAAAACATATCTTTGCCTTCATTGTGTAACGGAAAAATGTACTTTGCAAGTCTGCAAAAGCCGCTTAACCCGAAACAGGGCAAACGGCTATGTGCTCAGCTTTCCAACTCGCGCTCATACAGATAGCTGATAACGCTCCTTTTCTGCATGAGATATGTAGAACGGTGTATGATGTGTTTTACTTTTCTATCTTTACACCATGAGAGAATTACGGCAATGGAATGTCCTGTAATCTGCCGAAGCTGCTGTGCAGTCATCATATCGGGATATTCGGCAAATTGTTGCCCGAGATAGCGCAGATAATCTTTAACCTCATTCTTTCCTTTGAGTTTATAGCTGTCTTTGTAATTTCCGTTTCGCGGCATTTTCTTGTGCTGTCGTTGTTCTGCCCTCAAAAAAGGATTATCGAAATGCTTCGGGAGAAAATATCTTGAGGGGTTTGCATCCCGGTCTTCCAAGAACGAAACAACGTCTTTCGTCTTGATTTTATAGCGCCGCGTTTTTTTCTTTGAGGCAACACATGGGATAAGCCCATTATCAAGGTAATACTTCGCTGTCTGTTTGCTAATATGGCATATCCTATAAAGCTGGTCTTTTGATACTACTTCGGGATAACTTTTCATCAAAAAGCTATAATCAGACATGCTAAGCACCTCTCTTTGACAAGAAGCGAATAAAGAGTTGGGTGTACTCCTGCTCAAGCTCTTTATGTAAGGCAGTTTTTCGGGCTATACTGCGATAATATGGACTTGCGAGAAAATCAATAAAAGAATCTTTTGTTATGAGAGTCCCTTTGCCTCGCCGTGGTGATTTGATGCGTTGATTCTTATAACAAAGAGCTTTCAGTTCATTTCGTGAAATCCAATTATTTATGGTCGTCTTAACATATCCCGTAAGCCGCTTTACATCAGAAGTGCAAAGCACGTTAGGATATGTTTTTAGCTGCTTCTCAAAATAGTGACGTAAGGCTACAACATACTCATTCTCTAATTCGTGGAAGCACATCTGTTCATATTGATATAGCAGGATATCGGCGGTTTTGATTTTTTGCCTTTTTCCATCAAATGTGTTTGTATATTCATAGGGAATCTTCCCTTGTTTTTCGAGGCTATAGGCTTTTGATTCACAAATGCCCAGGATAACAGCCATTTCTTTTCGAGTAACATACTCGGGGTAATGGTGGCTCATTGAACTTAAATATTCGTTGAAATTCATATGCTTCACTCACTTTCTTTAGTTTGTCAACGGCAAGTGGTGAAACAATTTCTGAGCTTTAATTATGATAGAAATCTCGGTAGTTCTATCCGAGTTCTATCCAAAACGGGTAAAAATCCGGTTTTTTGGGCCTTATTCGAACTTTGCCCGTGTGGTGCGGGATAGCAGGTTTTTTTCGCAAAAACGCTTGATTTACCTGGGTTTTTAAAGTATAATAACTTCCGCTAACCAACAGTAATTTCGGTTGGGGTGGGAACACTCGAAATCAGTTTGTGGGAAACCACACGAGGGTTCGAATCCCTCCCTCTCCGCCAATCAGTTCGCGGCTTTCCTCGTTTTGAGGAGAGCCGCTTTCCGATATGCGGGCCAGGCCTTTCCCTTGGATCGTTGGAACAGCCCCGTCGGCAAACCCGCTCGCCGCGGAAAAGCCCTGTCGATTTGCAGGTGGATAGCAAAACGCCCGTCCGTCTGCCGGCGGCGGGAGATCTTCCGTCGCGTTTCCGGTGGCCGGGCATAATCGGCCGCCGCCCGGTACTTCAACCAGCCTGCCTCGCCGGCGGACTATCCGCCGCCGATATCGGCGATTTTTCCCGAAGCGTTTCGGTTACCGTTCTCCGGCCGATCTTTTCATGCAGCCTTATGCTATGGCGTCAGCTGTCTGTCATATGATCCGACTCCCTTTGATTTCCCTTGTTTGACAAGCCTCCCGGTATTTTACCCCCATTTTTACGGTACGGATTTCCTGTCTGCTTTCAGTCGTTATTAATGAACATTGCACGTTTATGCATGTTACCTGTACAACCACAATCATCATCATCGTAACAAATATGTTCTGCATGCATTGTAATATAAGAGTACTTCTTGCTTCATTCAGTTATGAACACGTGTTTATACTTCTCGTTACATAAGTGATTTTCCTGCCATATCTCACCGGAATACCGTTCTGAATCATTCCAGTCTGTCTTTGGGGAAGGGAGCATCGCCCAAGGGGCGCGAGAAAAGGGGACGAAGGCATGACCTGCGAATTCAATATCTCTAACCGTTTCCGGGCCGATGCTTCCGCATCGCGGAACGGCGTTTCAGACTGCTGTTGGCGGGTCCCGCGCTGTATGCATATCCATGCAGTCCGGATGATCATTTCGGCGCAATGGTCCTAAATTTGTATGTTTTCTTCCGATATTAGGGGTGTTTTATTCCTGCTCGTTCACAATTATTGGGATTACAGTCAAGCGTTACGGAATGAAAACTCAAACTTTATTCAAAACATTCGCGGAAATATTTTTATCTACCTGCCTAATTTGTCCGTTTTTTTTGCCACCCTATACCAAGCTTTCATGTATGCATGATATGGCAACGGTTCTGCGAACGTGTCCGCGCGGCGCATTAACCCACTTGTGACATTGACATAATATTGGGGATTCAGTAAAATTATACCGAAATCAAAGGATCAATCCGTAGGAGGCAGGCCACATGAAATCAACCGGAGTCGTCAGGAAGCTGGATAACCTGGGGCGCATCGTCATCCCGATCGAGCTGCGCAAAACGATGGACATCGCCATCAAGGATACCCTCGAAATCTTCACCGAGGGGGACCAGATCATCCTGAAGAAATACCACCCGGCGTGCATTTTTTGCAATGACGCGCGCGACGTGAATCTTTTCAAGGGCAAACTGATCTGCGACAAGTGCCTCAAGGAGCTCAAGCTCCGCTGAAGGCAACCCGCGGATTTCGCCGCACCCGCGGCGGATTCCGTTGTGAGGCATTGAAACCCCCGCCTTTTGTGTGGCGGGGGTTTCAATCGTTTTCGCCGGCTTGCACGCCGTCGGCGAAGGCGCGAAAACCCTTGCACCGCGCAACGTCGTCGGTTTTCCGTTGCTTGGCCGCACGGTGCGCCGCCCGCCGCGGCGCGGCCCGGGTTCATGCGGCGGCGGCTGTTTGGGTTGCGCCGGCGCTTTCCATCGGTTTGTTACCCGATTTCCATGCAGGAACGCATCCAAGCGTTCGAGCGATTTTCTTCCGGGGGCGAGGAGCGGAGGCGAAGGCGGGGCTGCGTCGAGTTTTTAGCGAAGTCATCGGAGACATGCGCCGCGAGGAGGCCGCGTTCCTGCTTGGAAGCCCCCTTGCGCGCCGCGGCGCCTGCCCGGTCAGTCCCTTCGCCCTGCGGCGGCGGGGCCTGCCGCGGGAGGCGCCTGCGTTTTCGGCTTTGCCCGTGTTCATGCGGCTGCTTCCCCCGCCGTATCCGGCGCGGTTTGCCCGGCGGTTGCAGCCCGTCCACGCGGCGGATTCCCCCGGCGCGCCCGGAAAGCCCAGGGTATTTAGGCCCCGCGCGCATAAACGCGTTGGGGCCATTGCCTTCCGCGTCCCGGCAGGCCCTCGGGAACCGCCGGCGCTCCGCCGTTTCACCCCGGTATCCGGCGCGGAACGCGCCGGATACCGGCCGTTGCGAAAGCCTGCCCGCGGCGTCACCCGTTTGGCGGCACTCTGCTTCATGAGGGGGCTCCGGTTGCAGCGCGCGGCCGCGTCAGGGTTTTTTTGAAGGCTGTGTCCGGCTTATTCCGTGGCGGCTTCCTGGACGCTTTCCGTATCGGCGTCCTCCTCCGCAGCGTCGGCGGCGCTGTCCGCCGTGCCCAGCACCTTGGCCACAACCGTCATGCCCAGGCGAATGTTTTCATTCGGCGTGAAGTCAACATACGCTTTGTAGGTGACGTCCGAGGTGCTGGTGGCCGTGCTCACGTGGGAGATCATCGCCACGGTGCCCACGGTGTCGCTGCTGCCGGTGTCGTCATAGCCAAAGCTCAGGGAAAGCTGCTCGCCTTCCTGGAACTCAACCAGATCATACTCGTCGATTTCGATCTCCACCTGCATCCGGTCGGCCGGGTACACCGTCAGGAGGGTGTCTCCCTTGCTCAGGGATGAACCCGCCGAAATGTTCACCGAGGCCACCACGCCGGTCACGTCCGACACGATCTCGCTGCCCGTGGCGTACAGGCCGTCCAGCGTGCCGGAGACCGTCTCGTACAAAAGCTGGCCGCGCTCCACGGTATCGCCGTCCGCCACGTGCAGGTACAGGATGCTCTGGGTGGTGCTGTCGCTTGCGGTATCGCTGCCCACGGCCACCTCGGCCGTGCGGGATACCGTGCCCCGGCCGATGCGGCTGGTGGTTTCGTAGTCCGGGTCGCGGTAGATCACGACGGTTTCTTCCATCAAAAGCGAGCCCTGCGTGGTTTCCACGGTATAGCCGGTGCCGTCTACCGCGGTGATGGTGCCTACGGCGGAGTTGTCGTTGCTGGACGAATAGCTGTGGATGTACACCGTTTCGCCGATGTTGACGTACTTGTTGTCGCTGTTGTTGTAGGCCTTTTGGATATCGGCGCTGATGGTATAGCGGTCGTTGGGGGCGATGTACAGTACCGCGCCCACGCGGCTGACCACATCGCTGACCACGTCGCCCGGCTGGCCGAACACCCCGGTAATCACGCCGGCCGCGGAGGCGTATACCTTGGTGGTCGCCACCTGCGCGATCACGTCGCCAAACTGAATCCGGTCGCCGGCCCGGAGGCTGAAGGAACTGACGGTTCCGCCAAAGGGCGCCGTGACGCTGACCGTTTCGCTGGAAACCACCGTGCCGTCAAACGTCGTTTCCGCCAGCGCCTGGGCACATAGGGCCAGCGACATCACCATCGCCAGCATAAGCGCCGGCAGGGCGTGAATTTTCTTGTGTCTCATACTCTTCCTCCTCCGGCCTACATGCGGCGCAGCGCGTCGATGGGGCTCAGGTTGCTGGCCTTGCGGGCGGGCGACCATCCGAACAGGATGCCCACCGCCGCCGAGAACCCCACGCCCAGCGCGATGGCGCTGGTGGAGATGGTAAACGTGGTGCCCATCACCTGACAAAGGATGGCGGACAGCGCGATGCCCAGCACCACGCCCATCACGCCGCCGATCATCGAAAGCAGAAACGCCTCGATCAGGAACTGAATCTGTATCTGCGAAGGTTCCGCCCCGATGGCCTTTTTCAGGCCGATCTCTACGGTGCGCTCGGTTACGCTGGTCAGCATCATGTTCATGATGCCGATGCCGCCCACGATCAGCGAGATGGAGGCGATGCCGCCCAGCAGCGCGCTCATCATGGAGAGCATGCTGTCCATGGTTTCCTGAATGCTGTCCATGGTGGTGATCTCGTAGGTATCATCCTCGTAGCTGAACAGGGCGTCCAGGTAGGCGCCTAGCGTGGTCTGCACGGTGTCGGAGGCGTCCGCGTCGTCGATGTACACGGTAATGGAGGTGACCAGGGTTTCGTTGTTGAGCTTGAGCACGGTCGTATACGGGGCCAGAATGCCGCTGCTGGAGCCGGAAACCATCTCGGAAATGGATTCATCGCTCGTGTCGGAAAGCACGCCCACCACCGTAATGCTCAGGTTGCTGATGTACAGATTCTGCCCGACGGGGTCCACCCCGTAGAAAAACTCGTCCACAATGTCCGTATCGATCAGGCAGACGCGCGCCATGGTATCCATATCGAGGGGGTTGAACGTCCGGCCGCGCGCCACGGCGTCGGGCGCCGTAATGAAGTAGTAGTCGTTTTTCCCCGCCAGGGTGATGTCGCTTTCATACGCGTCCCCGCGCGCCACGCTCACCGTGGCCGATACGCTGGGCGTGACGCCCGTGATATGGTCCAGCGCCGCGATCTCGTCCAGATTGGCGGAGGTGAGGCCGGCCTGCATATCGTTGCCGGTGACCGATACCGTCATCGTGCCCGCGCCCATGGAGGTGAACGAGTCCGAAATCGAGGTAGAAACGCCCGAAACCGTCGTAATCAGGGCAATGACGGCCGTAACGCCGATCATGATGCCCAGAATGGTCAAAAACGAGCGCAGGCGGTTCTGCGTGATGTTGGCGATGGACATGCCCACGCTTTCGGTGAACATGTAGAAGCCGCCGAACAGCTTATGAAAAAACCGCTTCACGCAAACGTCACCTCCTCGGCTTCGGTCAGTTCCCCGTCGATGATGTTGACCACGCGGCGCGCGTGGCGGGCCACCTTCAGGTCGTGGGTAATCATGATGATGGTGTGGCCGTCGTCGTTGAGCTCCTGAAACAGATCCATGATCTGGCTGCCCGTGTGCTGGTCCAGCGCGCCGGTAGGCTCGTCCGCCAGGAGCAGGGTGGGCCGGGTGACCAGCGCGCGGGCGATGGCCACGCGCTGCTGCTGGCCGCCGGAAAGCATGTTGGGCTTGTGATGGATGCGATCCGCCAGGCCCACCTTCACCAGCATCTCCTCCGCCCGGCGGGCGCGCTCCCGGGGGCGCACGCCCGCGTAGATCAGCGGGAGCTCGACGTTCTTCATGGCGTCCAGCTTGGGGAGCATCTGCGAGTTCTGGAAGATGAAGCCCACCTCGCGGCTGCGAATCTGCGCCAGTTCCTTCTCATCCAGATCGTCGATCAGGCTGCCGTGGAGGATGTACTCCCCGGAGGTGGGCTTGTCCAGACAGCCGATGATGTTCATCAGCGTGGATTTGCCGCTGCCCGACGGCCCCAGCACCGAAAGGTATTCCCCTTCCTCAATGTCCAGGCAGATCCCCTTGAGGATGGTGGCTTCTTCCTCGCCCAACTGGTATTTCTTGATGATATCCCGCATCCGGAAGAAGACTTCGTAATCGTTACTCATGTGCGTCCCCCCATTATGGCATACCGCCGCCCCCCATGCCGCCGCCGCCGAAGTTGCCGCCGCCGCTGGGGAAGTTGCCGCCACCGGGGCCGAAGCTGCTCTGCGTGGTGGTGGTGGTGGTTTGCGTGGTGCTGCCCGTGAGGCTGCTGAACAGGCTTGCCAGACCGCCTGTGCTGGACGCGCTGGTGACCACCTCGACGTAGACGGTATCGCCCTCGCTCAGGCCGCTCTTGATTTCCACATAGTTGTCGTTGTCCACGCCCAGTTCCACGGCCGTCTGCTCCATCTCGCCCGCTTCGTTTTTCAAAAGCACGAAGGCGCTGTTGCCGTTGGAGAAACTCAGGGCGTCCTTGTTGAGGATGACGGCGTCATCGGCCTCTTCCTCGGAGATGGTAACGGTGACCGCCATGCCCGGGAGCACGGTTTCGGTGCCGGCGAACTCCGCCGTGACGGTGTAGTAGGCGGTGGAGTTGCCGCCGGAGGCAATGCGGTTGATGTGGGTGATGGTGCTGTCAAAGCTGGTATCCAGCGCCGTCACCTTGATGCTGCACGCCTGCCCCACGCTCACCTTGGCGACCGAATACTCGTCCACGCGCATGGTCACCTTCAGGTTGCTGAAATCCACAATCTGAATCAGGTCGGCGTTCTCGGCCACGTCGTCGTCCTCGGCTACGGCGATTTCGTTGACTTCGCCGTCAAAACCTGCCTTGAACACCTCCCCGTCGGACAGGCGCATCAGCTTCTGCCCGGCGGTGACGGCTTCCCCCTCGGATACGTAGATACGGCGCACGGTCGCGGCCGCTTCGCTAGTCAGGGTTTCGCTGTTGACCACGCTGATGGTGCCGCTGAAGCTCATGGAGTTGCTGATGGTGCCGCGCGTGGCGGTGTAGCTGTCGTACGTGGTGGTGGCGCTGGCGTTCAAGTCGGGGTAGACGAACAGGTAGAACGCCCCCGCCAGCAGCGCCAGGATCACCAGCCAGCCGATCAGCTTCCGGATGCGCTTGGCGCGCTTTTTCTTCCTGATTCTCTTGGTTTTATCCGCGTCGTTCATCGGGCTACACCTCATCCCTGCCGCCCTTGGGCGGCGCTGTTTTGCACGTTCCCCTGCCCGAAGGGCTGGCTGAGCATGTCCAGGCTGCCGCTGTAGACGTCGTAGTAGTAGAATTCGCTGGTCTGGTCGCCGGACAGCGCGTAGGTCTCCCCGCCGACCGTCACCTGGATTTGCACCTGCCCGCTCGCATCCATGCTGACGGTGTAGACAAATGCACTGCTGGCCAGCCCGGCCGCGCGGTACATGTTGTAGCGGATGCCCGCCGCGAAGCCCGCGGTGGAAAGGGCCGTGGCGTTGTCGCCCACGCTGAGCACCAGATAGTCGATGCCGCTGGCGGCCAGCTTCTTGTACACCGAGCCGTCAAACGTCCAGTGGTAGGTTCCGTCCGCCTCGGAGGCGTCGGCGGCCGTCAGCACCAGGGTATCGACGGTTTCATCGCTTTCCTCGGCGTCCTCGGTTTCGGTGCCGCCGCCCCGCCAGTCCAGGAACGCCGCCCGGAAGCCCGGCATGCCGTCGCCCTGCGCGTCGCCCTCCCGGGAAAGGGAGAGGTCCAGCTCGGTGTCGCCGATGGTGAGCGTGTTCATCTCGCCCGTCTCCACCACCAGCTCCACGCCGTTGTAGGCGGTCACGGTGGTGTAGGTGGAAGCGGAATGGTACACCGTGCGGGAGGCCGTGCCCCCGCTGCCGGCGGAGCCGCTGACGCCCGAGGCGCCCGTACCGGACATGCTGCCGCCGGTTCCGGAGGTGATGGTGATATCCTCGCCCCACACGGCCACGTTGTTGGCCCGGTCCCGCACGCCCAGGGTGCCCGCGGCGATGGTGCCTTCGCCCTTGTATTGCACGGAGTAGGTGTACACGTTCTGCCCGTAGTAGCTAAGCGCCGCCGCCCAGTTGATCGGGTCGGCCGTGGCGTTGAAGGTCACGTCGTTTTGCGACCCGTCCCCGGCGATGCCGCTCACGGCGTCCCCGGCGTAGTAGCTCAGCGTGTAATCGGCACCCGCCTTGCAGATGAGCGCCGGGGCCTGGTTATCGTAGCGGATGGTATAGGAAACCGTCACGAAGTTGGCGGCGTCGTCCGCGTCGGTAATCTGGAACTGCAGGGTGTACGTGCTGCCGTTGCTGAGCGACAGCCCGCCCAGCGCGCCCGCGAAACTCACCAGCGGCCCGCCGTCGACCGATACCTGATAGGTGTAGGTATTATCCGGAATGGAGTCCGTGATCGAAAAGCTGACGGCGTCGCTGCCGTTGACCCACAGCCCGTCGGCGAGCGACCGGCTGCCGATGGAGGCGGAATCCACGCTGAAGGTGGTCGCTCCCAGCGGGGCCGCGAACAGCGCCAGGCTCATTTCGCTCACATCCACGCCCACCCATACGTAGGTAATCCCGTCCGCGCTTTCCCCATCGGGGTTATGGTCGGTGATCACCACGCCGTAGCCTTCGCCGTACAGGTCCGGGTCGGCCGCGAGGCTTACGGAATCCAGCTTGGAGGCGTCGGTCAGCTCGATGACGCCGGAGGTGAGCAGGTACACCGTGCCGCCGCTGGCCGAGCGCAGCAGGGAGGCCAAAGAGCCGTATACGCGCGTTTCGCCCACGGGCATCCACGCCTCGTTGGAGCTGGCGGCCAGCGTATAGTCCACAATCGCGTGGTACGGCGAGGATTCGTCCACCACGCCGCCGTCCGCGTCCAGCAGGTAGAAAACCAGGGTGTAATCCCCGCTCTTGGTGATGGCGTAGGTAGCGTCGCGCAGGCGCACCACGCCGCTGCCGTTGATGGAGATGCCGTAGTAGTACCCGCCCTCATCCGGCGCGCCGGCCAGTTCAAAGAAGGGCGTGGTTTCGCTGGGCGTGCCCTCGGCGTAATCGTAGGCGCGCACGGTCAACTCCGGCGCGGCTTCCTCCGTTTCCTCGGGCAGGGTCGCGGCCAGGGCGACGCTCATCACGACATCGGCCTGGGTCAGCAGTTCGGGTTCGGGCTCGGTTTCATCTCCGTCGCCCTCGCTAGTCTCGCCTTCAGCGGTCTCGTCTTCGGCGGTTTCATCCCCGGCGGTCTCGCCTTCGGCGATTTCATCTCCGGCGGTCTCGCCTCCGGCGGTTTCATCCCCGGTGGTCTCGCCCTCGGCGGTTTCATCCCCGGCGGTCTCGCCTTCGGCGATCTCGTCCCCGGCGGTCTCGCCTTCGGCGGTCTCGTCCCCGGCGGTCTCGTCCCCGGCGGTTACCGTCCCGTCCCCGGTTTCTTCCCCGGCGCCCTCGGCGTCCGACGCGGACGGCGATTCGTCCTGCGCGTCGCCCGACGCTTCGGTCTCGCCGGTTTCCGGGGTGGAGGCGACGGTTACGTCATAGGCGATGGAACGTGCCTTGAGCGCGCCCGCCGCGTCCAGCACGGCAAAACGGTACACGCCGCTCGCGGCCGGGGCGTAGGCGCTGCCCGAAATGGCCTGCGGCTCGCCGTCGTTTTGGATCACGGCAAAGGTCATGCCCTCGGTCAGGTCCGGGTAGGCCGTCAGGGAAAATGTCGGGGAGCAGGGCGCGTCCGCCGTGTAGTCGGTGGCCCGCACCATGATCTCGGTTTCCAGAATGGCGTCCTCGTCGTTATTAATCTGAAGCGTTTCCCCCAGCGCCTCGCTCGCGCTGGGCACCTCGGAAGGCCGCCCGACCCATACGAACACGGTGCCGTCTTTGGTGCGCGCGTCCGGGTTCAGGGTGGAAACGATCACCGCGCGCCCGTCGCAAAAGTCCTCGCCCAGCGCGACCTCGTCCAGCCCGAAGGAAACCGCGCGCAGTTCGTCCACGGTATAGCCGTTGGCTTCCAGCACGGCGGTGCTGCACAGGAAGACGGTCAGGTGGTTGAGCATCGCGATGGGCAGCAGATCGTTGAGCTCCCCGTAACGCCGATGCGCGCCTTCCGTGACCCAGGCGGGGCCGGAGCCGACGTCGGATTCGACCACGGGTGCCTCGGCGGCGGCCTCGGCGGCAGCTTCGGCGACTGCGGCCTGTTCGCTTTCGTCCCCGGCGGAACCGTCGGTCGTACCGTCGCTTTCCCCCTCCGCCGTGTCCGTCGTACCCTCATCCGTTTGCGCTTCGGCTTCCGACGTGCCTTCCCCGTCGGCGGATTCGTCCCCGGTCAGCGCCTCGGGCGCGTCCGCGTCGCCGGTTTCGCCGGACTCGCCGGCGTCGCCCTGCGCGGCCGTATCCGATTCTTCCGCATCCTGCGCGGAAGGCTCCGCTTCCCCGGACAACTCCGTTTCACCGGACGATTCCGCTTCCACGGACGATTCCGCTTCCACGGACGACTCCGTTTCACCGGACGATGCCGTTTCCACGGACGGCTCCGGCTCGTCGGCGACCGTCGGCGCGGTCTCTTCCGTTTGTGCGGCTTCCGCCGTCGCGCGGCGGCCCGCGTCCAGCCATCCGACCGCCAGGACGGACACCAGCAGGCACAGCGCCAGCAAGCAGGCGATGATCTTATTCATACCCCGTTCCCCCCGATTACTCGTCGATGGTCGCAATGGTCACACTCATGCCGAGCCGAACCGAATCGTCCGCCTCAAAGGCGATGTAGCCTTCGTACTGCGTGGCGGAGGAGCCGCTGGTCGCGGTGCTCTCCGTCGAGCCTGTATCCGAAGTGCCGCTGTCGTCGCTTACGTAGGAAATCCCCGTTACCGTGCCCGGGTAGGTCTTGCCGGTGTCTTCGTTCCAGTTGAAGGTGATGTTGACGCTGTCCCCCACGGAGATGGCGGACAGCAGGTCCTCGTCGATGGCAAACTGTATCTGATAGTCGCTTTGCTTGTACACGGTCAGCAGCACGTCGCCCTTGGATACCTTCTGCCCGGCGCTGACGTTGATCTCGGCGACCACGCCGTCCACGTCCGACTGGATGGTTTCCCCGTACACCGCCAGCGCGTCCAGCGTGCCCTCCACGGTTTCAAACAGCAGCTGCCCGCGCTCGACGGTATCGCCGTCGGCCACGTAGAGCTTGAGCAGGCTCCCCGTGCCGGTGACGGATAGTTCCGACGTGCGGCCCACGGTGCCGCTGCCGATGCGGGTCTTGTAGGTATAATCGTCGCTGCGGTAGATGTAGACGGTTTCTTCCATGTACAGTTCGCCGGCGGTGGTCTGCACCGTGTACTGCGAACCGTTGACCGCCGTGATCACGCCCTCGGCCTTATGGGTGCCGTCCGGCTTGCACTTGATGTAGACCGTCTCCCCGATGCGCACGAACTTCATGTCGATGCTGGGGTAGGCCTTGTCGATGGTGCAGGTGATGGTGTACTTGCTCACCGGGGCCACGTTGAGCACGGCCGACTGGCCCAGCGCGTCGCCCGCCTCGGCGAACACGCCGCGCACGGTGCCGTCCACGGGGGAAAGCACGCGCGTGGTCTGCATGGTGGCGACCGCGTTCCCCACGCGGAGGAGCTCGCCTTCCCGCAGGGAAATGGACTGCACCGTACCGCCGTAGGGCGCGGTTACGGTGACCGTATCCCCTTGGACGACATTGCCTTCGAATTCTTCCCAGGCCATGGCGCAGGCCGGCAGCAGCAGCCATGCCGCGACCAGCAGCGCGAGGATCTTTTTACTGGACATCCGTGCTTCCTCCCTCCGGGTCGGTTGTGGTAGCGGCGTCCGTCGCCGCGTCGCTTGAGGGGTTTGTCTGGGGTTGCTGTCCGCTCAAGCCCTGCGGCGGCGTGCCGGCGCCTGTGGCGGAGGCGGCGGTATCGGCCGTGCCCGCGTCGGTTGCGGCGGGTTGGGCCGACGTTGCGGCGTCCGTGGCCGCGGTTGCGTCGGTTGCGGTACCGTCGGCTGCGGCGGGTTGGGCCGACGTTGCGGCGTCCGTGGCCGCGGTTGCGTCGGTTGCGGTACCGTCGGCCGAGGTCTCGCCCATGGCGGGCAGGGTGCCCGTGCCGTCGCCCTGAGGCATATCGCCGGAGGGCGGGCCGCCCTCGCCGGGGCCGCCGCGGCTGCTCTGATCGTTGATGACGACCTTTTGCCCGACGATCATCTGATAGAGGTCTTCCAGCGTGACGGCCGCCTTGACGCTCTCGGTGCCCGCGACGGCGTACACCGTCTGCCCGGCGCTCAGGCCGCTTTTGATCTCCACCGTCATGCCGTCGCTCAGGCCCGTTTCCACGGGGGTTTCCACATAGGTTCCGTCGCTCTGCTTCACCAGCACGAAGGGGTCGCGGTTTTCATCAAACGCCAGCGCGGCTATATCCAGCGTGACCACGCCGGCAACGGAATCGGATGCCAGGGTTACGGTGGCCTGCATGCCCGGCAGTACGTTTTCCGGCACGGTCAGGTCGCAGGTGACGGAGTAGAAGGCCACGTTGCCCTGCGCCTGCGATACGCGGTTGATGTGGGCGATGGCGGTATCAAAATCCATGCCCAGGGAGATCACGCTCACCGTGCAGGCCTGGCCGATGGAAAGCTCCTTGACGTCGTACTCGTCCACGTTCATGCTGACTTCCAGGTGCTCCAGATCGCAAATCTGCACCACGGTGAAGTTGCGCCACAGCCAGTCGCCCGCTTTGACGCGGATCTCGTTGACCACGCCCTCAAAGCTCGCGGTAAACAGTTCGCCCGTGGACAGAAGGATCAGCTGATCGCCCTTTTTCACCTCGTCGCCCGACTGCACGTAGATTTCGCGCACGGTGCATTCCTCGCTGGTGGTGAAGGTTTCCGATTTCTTGACGCTCAGGGTCGCGCTGAAGCTCTTGGTCGTATGGATGTCGCCCGTCTGGACCGTGTAGGAATCGTACACCGTCACGGCGTCCGCCGTGATCATGGGAATCAGGTAAATCCATGCGAGCAGCCCGACTACGCCCAGGATCAGCAGTGTCAGGAGCCATTTGAGCGTCCGAAGCAGGGTTTTCTTTCTGTGCTTGTGATCCGGCATCGTGCCATCACCTTTCCCAAAGCTGGGCTTTGCGCGCCTCCGGCGCTGGCGGGGAAACGGGCTTTCGGGGGAGCGTATCGTCCGTTCCCGTCCGCTCCGTTGACAAGGATAACGACAAAAGCTGAAAAGAACCTGAAAAACGTCCGGCGATTTTTTCAGGTTCCTTTCAGGTTTTACAATTATGATACTTCCGGCGACAGAAACCGCCATACTGTGATACACTGACAGGGACGAGGGAGGTGAGGCGAGGCATGCGCATCCTGATCGTAGAAGATGAAGTGCGGCTGGCGGGCACCCTGGCCGATATGGTCGGCGAGGACGGCTACACCGCCGACGTGGCGCACGACGGCGAAACGGGGTTGGACAGCGCGCTCAGCGGCATCTACGACGCGGTCGTGCTGGATGTGATGCTGCCCCGCCTGGACGGGTTTGAGGTGCTCAAGCGCATGCGGCGCGAGGGCGTGAAGACCCCCGTGCTGATGCTCACCGCCAAGAGCGACCTGATCGACCGCGTGCACGGGCTGGACCTGGGCGCGGATTATTACCTGACCAAACCGTTTGAGAACGCCGAATTTCTGGCCTGCCTGCGCGCGGTGCTCCGCCGTCAGGGGGAGATCACGCCCGAGCGGCTTACCTACGGCGATCTCTCGCTCACGCCCTCCATGGGCGTGCTGCGCTGCGGCGAGCATGCCCTGACCCTGAGCGCCAAGGAGCTGGAGATCATGCGCCTGCTGATGCTCAACCAGAGCGCGATCCTCCCCAAGGAAACGCTGCTGGTGAAGGTGTGGGGGTACGATACCGAAGTCGGCGACAACAATGTGGAAGCCTACGTCTCCTTCCTGCGTAAGAAGCTTGCGCTGCTTAACTCCCGGGTGACGCTCAGCGTGGTGCGAAGGCTCGGGTACCGATTGGAGGAGGGCCATCCGTGATTCAGAAGCTGCGCAAAAAGCTGATCCTCGTGCTCATGGCCGTGGTGTGCCTGTTTCTGGTCGGCATTCTGGTCAGCCTGTTCGTAACCTCAAAAACCGAGTTTGAACGGCGCAGCGTCAGTTCCTTCCGGGAGCCGCCCGCCCCCGCGTCCGACGACCAGAACCCCGGGAAGCCGGACATGATCGACATGCCCATCGCAACCGGCAAGGTCAGCGCCCAGGGCGACGTGACCGTCACCCTCAACCAGATCTATTACCTGACCGAGGACGAGCTCAAAACCATCATCGCCTCGCTTGACAGCCAGGCGGAGGATACGGGCTTCACCTCGCAGTACAACCTGCGCTACCGCCGCCGCACCGGCGACGACGGCGCCACCGTGTACTTTTTCTCCGATACCTATATGGAGCGCAACTCGCTCAACGCCCAGATCCTCTACTCGGTGATCATCGGCGTGGGCGCGATCGGGCTTTTCTTCCTGGTGAGCATGCAGCTGTCCCGCTGGATGGTGCGCCCCGTGGAGCAGGCGTGGGAGAAGCAGCGCCAGTTTGTGGCCGACGCCTCCCACGAGCTGAAAACCCCGCTGACGGTGGTGCTTTCCAACACCGACATGATGATCTCCTCCCACGCGGTGACCGACGAGAAAAACCGTATCCGGCTGGACAACATCAAGGCGGAATCCCAGCGGATGAAAGGGCTGGTGGAAAACCTGCTGACCCTGGCGCGTTCGGACAGCAAGCCGGCGCTCGCCACCCGCACCCCGGTCAATTTCAGCTTTATCGTCACCGGCGCCACGCTCACGTTGGAACCGACCGTCTTTGACATGGGCCGCACCATCGAGACCACCGTCGAGGACAACCTGACCGTCACCGGCGACCCCGACAAGCTGCGCCAGCTGGTGGATATCCTGCTGGACAACGCCTGCAAGTACGGCGACGAGGGCTCCCCCATCCGCGTGAAGATGGCGGCCGCGGGCAAGAAGGAACTGCTCCTGACCGTCGCCAGCGAGGGCGTGCCGCTGCCCCCGGACGAGTGCCTCAACATCTTTGAGCGTTTCTACCGCTCGGATAAATCCCGCGGGCAGGAAAAGGGCTACGGACTGGGGCTTTCGATTGCGCAGAGCATCGTTCGGGAGCACGGCGGCAAAATCTGGGCGCAGTCCGACGGGGTTCGGGTGAACACCTTCTCGGTTCGGCTGCCCTGTGTGGAGACGCCGGCGGCGTAAGGGGAGAACGCGGCTGGCGGGCCGGTGACGGCGGTCCGGGGGCCGGAGCGGATGGATAACGACCTTTGGTTTCCGGTTCTGCGGGCGGCGTACCGGGCGACGCGTCACAAAAGGCGTGCCGCCAGGGGCGTTGCGTGAGAAACCGCAGGCGCTGCCGCGGCAAGCGGTCGGAACCCCCGAAGGAGGATTTTGAAAAGCCGGCGTCCGAAGGGCGCCGGCTTCAGCCTGTGGGAGAACCCCCGCCGCAGCGGAATTGGGTCCGGGGTGAAACCCTTGCGGGGTTTGGGGCGGAGCCCCATAGCCTTATGACGATGCATTTTGCCAAAGCGAGCGAACCGCCCGAAGGGCGATGGGGCGAGCGGCACTGCCTGTGACATGGGTTCTTGGACGGTCTGAGCCGGTGTCCGAAGGACGCCGGCTGCTTTTGTCATCCTGCGGAGGCACCGACAACCGTCCGGGCATGGGACGACGGTCCAACCCCGCCACGGAGAGAGGGCGGAACTGGCCGTCGAAAACCACCCTGCGTTTGGCCATGGCCGCTCGTCCCACAGCCCTTCGGGCGGCTATCCCGTTTCCGGGAGCAGGCCGCGGCAGGAATGCTTCTTGCCTTGCCAAGTTCCGCGCGGTGCTAACCCCCTGGCCCCGATCCCGATTCTGCTGCGGGGGGCTGCGGTCGGCTTCCCCGGGATCAGCTTTCCATCTGCCGAAACACGCTCGCGGGCCGATGGCAGCGCGGGCAGATAAAGCCTTCCGGCAGCGGCCCTTCGTGTATGTAGCCGCATACCGAGCACCGCCAGCGCTCGGTCGGCGCTTCCTTTTCGGGTTCCGTCCAGCTCAGCGAGCGCAGGAGCCCCTCCGCCGCCTCGCGCGGGAAGCCCTCGCCGGGCGGGTTGTCCGCAAGGCCTTGCAGAAAAGCGCGCACACGGTTGCTCTGGGGGAGCATGTACCCCGCTTCGCGGAGCAGATCCTCCGTGAGCACGCGGTTGGACTTCTCCAGCGCGACAGCCATCCGGCCCGGCAGCGCCGCGGCCGCAGCTTCCGCCCGCGCGCGTTCGTGCGCCAGCGCGCGAAGCGCGCGCACGGTCTCCGCTGCTTTGGGCTGCTGGGGCGGGTAGGTTTGGGGCGCCATGGAAATCGCGCCGGAAGGGCAGGCGTCGGCGCAGGCGCCGCAACCGGTGCAGCGCGCCCTGTCGATCACGCTGTTCTCGGTATCCGTCGCGCCCGTGGGGCACACGTAGAGGCAGAGACAGTCCTTGGTACAAAGCCGGATGTTACGCACGGCATATCGCTGGGCCATGTCGGCTACCTCCCTTCCACTTTCTCGAATTTCCAGCCGGGCACCTTGCAAACGGGGCAGAGCTCCGGGGGCGTCTCTCCCAGCGCGATGAACCCGCACACGGGGCACACAAACACATTTGTGCCCTCCGTCATCGCCTCGCCCTCCGCCGCGTAGCGGGTCAGCAGCGACTGCTGGATGCGCGCGACCTTTTCATGCCACACCAGCGCGCGCAGCGCGCCGCGGTCACCGGCTGCCTTCGCGGCTTCGACCGCTTTGGGAATGCCGGTTTCCAGCGCTTCCCGGGTCAGGGTCAGCAGCGCGCCGGCGGACGCATCCGCGGCCGGCTCCGCCGCCGCCCCAAAGTAGGCGGCCAACTCGCCAAACCGTGCGGCGTCTTGCGCCAGGTACTGCTTCTCACAGCCGCGCGCGAGGTTGGAGCAAAGCGCGCTCGCCTCCAGCGCGCGAAGCCCGTCCGGCAGCGCCGAGGAGAGGGTCGCGGGCGTGGCCTTCGCGGCCGCGGCCGGCGCGTCCTCCGGGCGGAATGCCGCCCTGGCCGCGCCGCATAAGGGGCATACCCAGTTCGCGGGGAGCGATTCCCACGCTGTGCCGGCCGGGATGCCCGCGCCGGGCACGCCTTTGGCTTCGTCGTACACATACCCGCAAACGGTGCATACATATCGTTTCATGGCATCGACCCCTTTCGTGCGGTTCATTCATCTTCCTTCATCGAGCCGTTACGTTCCCGGATGTCCGTTTGGGCCGCGAAGCCCCGCGCATCCGTTTGGGTTTGCGCGCGGGCTAGAGCGTCAGCCGCTGCCCCGTGGCCAGGTAATGCAGGCGCCCGTCCATGCGCGTTTGCAGGTAGGCGTACTGGGGCGCGCCGGTGCAGTGGCAGGTATAGTACTGCGCGGGGTAGGCCATCAGCCCGTCGGCCGCCTCGTTGAGCACCGCCAGCCCGGGGCCGTCCATCTCCACTTTCATGAAATGGAAGCCGCCGATGAGCACGTCGGGCCGGCACCAATGCATCAGGTTGAGCACGCCCTTGTGGGAGCAGCCGCTGATGAGCACGCGCCGGCCCCCCTCGCGGATCAGCAGGTACTGCTCGTGGCGGAAGTCGTCGGGCACGAGTTCGCCGTTCTTTTCATAGAACAGGCCGTAGGCGTCCATCACGTAAGGCCGCGGCTGATCGTTGTAGGTGAGCAGCTCCAGTTCTTCGTCGATGACCAGGGATTGGTCCACAAACACCATGCGGGGGTCGGCGGCCAGCTCGGCTTTCAGGCCGATGAACCGCCGGGGCTCGGCGTAGTGCGGCTCAAACGCGTGGCGGCTCAGGTAGACCGGGGCGTGATCGTTGAGCGCAAGGAAGGTTTCCAGCCCTCCGCCGTGGTCGAAGTGCCCGTGGGACAGCACCGCCAGATCGACCGCGGACAGGTCGATCCCGGCGTGGGCGGCATTGGCCGCGAAATCCGCCGAAGGCCCCATGTCAAAGAGAATGTGGTGCTTCTCCGTTTGGATGTCCAGGCTCAGGCCATGGTCGAACCGATAGCCCTCTTCCAGCGCGGTGTTTTCCATGAGCACGGTGATGTTCATCGGATGTCCTCCCTCGGGCGGTCGGTGGGGTCAGGGGAAAGGCCGGGCGGCGCTCCCACGGCGGGGACGGGCGCGCGTACCGGAGGCAGGCGGCAAAGCGTGCGGCGTTTTCGGGGCCCCGGCGCGGGGATGTTCGTTCCGCGGGGCCGTGTCGGCCGGTCGGCGGCATCGCCGGATCGGGCAGCTTTGATCACAGCATAGCAGATTTTATGGCATATGTCCATTATTCCCGAAAGAAAAGACGCCCCGTCGGCCTCTCTTCCGGCCGCCGATCCCTTCCGCCCGGCGTGCCGCCGATTGTAAAAAAGCCCCGCGCACCGGACGGCGCGGGGCCCCTGCGTCTTTCCGGAATGCCCGGCGCCGCGCGGGAAGGATCAGGCCGGTTGCGCGTCCCGCGCTTGGAGCGCGCGCTTGCCCAGCAGGTACGCGCCCACCAGCCCGCTTACCGGGAACAGCGCCGGGGGCACGATCATCGTATCGATATGGTTGAGCAGCGCGTCGGCCTGCACATAGCCGTTGAGCAGCTCCAGCACGCGGCGGCGCACCATGCCAAACAGCGCCCGGCGCTGCATCACCCCGCCGCCCAGCAGGATGCGCTGGGGGCTCAGCGTCACGATCAGGTTGACGCACATCTGCGCCAGATAGTCCGCCTCGATGATAAAGGCGGGGTGATCGTCGGGCAGGGTTCTGGCGTCTGCGCCGGCGCGCGCGCCCAGCGCCGGGCCGGCGGCCAGACCCTCCAGACAGCAGTCGTGGTAGGGGCATACGCCGCGCGGGTTGGGGTCGTCCGCATGGGGGCGCAGGAGCATATGCCCCACCTCGGGGTGCAAAAGCCCGTGCACCAGCCGCCCGCCGGAGAGCACGCCGCCGCCCACCCCGGTGCCCACCGTCACGTACACCACATCGGTCAGGCCCTGCGCCGCGCCCAGCTCCGCCTCGGCCAGCACGGCGGCGTTTACGTCGGTATCCAGGGCGCAGGGTATGTCCCGGTCCCCGCGCAGGGCGTCGAGCAGGGGATAATCCCGCCAGGCCAGCTTCGGCGTGGAGGTGATGGCCCCAAACGCGGGCGAGGCCGGGTTCAGCTCCAGCGGGCCGAAGGAGCCCACGCCCAGCGCGTCCACGCCGTGCCTGTCAAAAAAGGCCCGCATTGGGGGCACGGTTTCCTCCGGCGTCTGCGTGGGCAACGTCAGCCGTTCCAGCTCGCGGCCCGAAGGGTCGAATACGCCCAGCACCATTTTGGTTCCGCCCGCTTCCAGCGCGCCGATCTTTTTCATGCGGTTCCGCCTCCGTAACGAAAGAGTTTTCGCTATCATAGCAAAACGCGCGCGCGAAAGCAAGCCGCCGCGCCGACCATCGGCTTGACGCGGGGCGTTGTTTTGCGTACAATAGGAACAGGAGAATTGCCCGCGGGAGCATCGGCCGCCGGGCGCCTCGCGGTTACGGAGGGCCTGATGTCCTTTTCATCGGATTGCAAGGAGGAGCTTTGCCGCGTGCCGTGCGACAAAGCCTGTTGCCGCATGGCGGAGCTGGGCGCGCTGTATATGACGCTGGGCGCGTTGTCGCTTCTGGGTCGCGGGCAGCTTTGCGTGCAGTTTGCCACGGAAAGCCCCGCCATCGCGCGGCGTGTGTTCGTGCTTTTGCAGAAAGAAGCGCAGATTGTGGCGCAGCTCCATTACGTGACGCACGCTCGTTTTGGCGGCGTGCGGGAGTGCGTGCTCACCGTGGGGCCCCGGCAGGCCCCGGCGCTGCTTATTCGCCTGAACATGATGGAGCCGGGCGAGGACGGCGCGCTGACCCTGCGCTGGACGACGCCCCGGGTGAAACTCAACCGCGACTGTGACCGCCGCGCCTTCCTGCGCGGCGCGATTCTGGGCTGCGGAACTCTTTCCAACCCCGAGCACGGATACCACCTGGAGTGGATCGCCAGGGACGAGGACCTGCGGCAAAACATCGCCCGCTGCCTGCAAAGCCTCGGCGTGCCCGTGAAGCAGACGGAGCGGCGCGGCGTGGTGAGCCTCTACTGCAAGCAGAGCGACCATATCGCGGCCGTGCTGACGGCGGCGGGCGCGCATCAGGCGGTGACAACGCTGGAATCGCTTCGCGTGCGGCGGCAGGTGCTGGGCAGCGTAAACCGCGCCATGAACTGCGACGCCTCCAACATCCAAAAACAGATGGACGCCAGCCAGCGCCAGCAGCGGCAAATCGAAGCGCTGCTGAAAACGGAACGCTTCTCCACCCTGCCGCCCGCGCTGCAGGAAATCGCGCGCGCGCGCCTGCGGGCGCCCGACCTCAATCTGGAAGAGCTGGGGCAGACGCTGGCCCCGCCCATCGGAAAAAGCGGCGTCAACCACCGCATGCGCCGCCTGATGCAGATCGCCGGCGAGGAGCTGGGCGGGGGCGAACCCGCCCTGCCGGAACCCGGCCCCCCGCAGCCCGACGGAAGCTGACGCCCGCATCCCCGACTATGCCCTGAACCTGTACCGGGAGGATAACCCAATGATTCGAACCGAACTGGATCTCCAACCCATCATGCCCTTCACGCGCGTGACCGCCGCGCGGCTCGCGGCCGCGGCCAGCCGGTTTGACAGCCGCCTGACGCTGGAGTGCGAGGGACTGGTGCTCAACATGAAAAGCATGCTGGGGCTGCTGTCGCAGGCCAAGCTCCCCGAGGGCCGCGCGACGCTGGTGGCCGACGGCCCGGACGAGCTCATCGCCACGCAGGCGCTGCTCAGCGCCGTGGGCGACCATCGGGCGTAACCCGCCCCGCCGGATGCGGCGACGCGTCCGCATTCTGATTTTCCATGCCCCGCCGCAAGCAGCGCAACCCCCGGCTTCTCGCCGCGGGCCGGTTGGCTGACGCCCCCGCCCGCGGCTTTCCCATGTCCGCCGATGCCCTTCGCCCGCGATTCCTCCCGGTCTGCCGATCCAGCCTGTCCGCGGCCCGCCCACGGTTTCGCACGGGCGGCCCGCCGTCGGCACCGGCGCGCGGACCCCCTTCGCCCTGCGTAAGTGCCGGCTGGAAACAGCCCGCCGCCGTCGCTGCCCGGCGGCCGGTGAGGCCGGAAACCCGGCATATTGCGCAACGGGGGCAAACAGGGTATGATAGGGGGAACCCTTGCCAAGGAGGACGCCCGATGATCCTGCACGACTCCCATTCCCCCGCCCACCGCGACCCCGTCGGCCCCGTAAAGGTCGGCGCGACGCTTACCCTGCGCATGGCATGCGACGAAAGCGAGCGCGTCACCCTGCGCACCTGGAACGGGACGGAGAAATTCACCCCCATGCGGCGGGGGCCGGGCGGCCTGTGGGAGGCGACCATGACCGTGCCGGACGAACCGACGCTGTTTTGGTACGACTTTGCCGTGGAGCGCCCGGGCGGCGCGCTGCGGTACGGCAACGCGCGGGACGAGCTGGGCGGCGAAGGCGCGGTGATGGACGGCGCGCCCCGCAGCTTTCAGGTGACGGTGTACGACCCCGATTTCGAGACGCCCGACTATCTGCGCGAAGGCATCATCTACCAGATTTTCCCCGACCGGTTTAGGCGCGGCGCGGATGCCGGCCGGGAGGACCGGCGCGAGGCGATCGCCGCCGCGCATCCGGACGCGACGTTCCACCCGCGCTGGGAGGGCCCGCCCGCGCTCGACCCGGACCCAGAAAACGGCGACAACCGGGCGCTGGATTTTTTCGGCGGGACGCTTTCGGGCATCACCGAAAAGCTGGACGAGCTCCAATCCCTTGGCGTCACGGTGCTGTATTTGAACCCCGTGGTACGCGCGCGCACCAACCACCGTTACGATACCGGCGACTACGAGGCGGTCGACCCCATCCTGGGCACGGAAGCCGATTTTGAAACCCTTACCGCCGAGGCGCGGGCGCGCGGCATGCGGGTGCTGACGGACGGGGTGTTCAGCCATACCGGCGCGGACAGCCGCTACTTTAACCGTTTCGGGCGCTATGCTTCGCTGGGCGCATACCAGAGCCGGCAGTCCCCCTATTTCGACTGGTACCGTTTCACGCATTTTCCCGACCGTTACGACGCGTGGTGGGGCTTTTACACCCTGCCCGCGCTCAACAAGGATCACCCCGGCTACCGCCGCTACCTGCTGGACCCCGATACGGGCGTGCTGCCCCTGTGGATGAAGCGCGGCGCCTGCGGCTGGCGGCTGGACGTAGCCGACGAACTGCCCATGGACCTGCTGCGCGGCATGCGCCGGGCCGTGAAGGGGCAGGCGGCCGACGGCGCGCTGGTGGGCGAGGTGTGGGAGGACGCGAGCAACAAAGTCAGCTACGGCCGCATGCGCTCCTACTGCCTGGGCGACACGCTGGACAGCGTGATGAACTACCCCCTGCGCCGGGCCGTGATCGACTTCTTTACCCGCAAGACGACCGCGCGCGATCTGGCGCGGCTGATCCTGCACCAGCGGGAGGTCTACCCCGCGCCGTTCCTGTACGCGCTGATGAACCTGCTGGGCAGCCACGACCGCGTGCGCGCGCTCAACGCCTTTGCCGGGTACGACCGGGACGGCGCGATCCAGATGCCGCGCGATGAGGCCGCCAAAGTGCGCCTGACGCCGGACGAGCTGGCCCTCGCCAAGGCGCGCCATCTGGAGGCGCTGCGCCTGCTGTGCGCGCTGCCGGGCGCGCCGACCGTGTATTACGGCGACGAAATCGGCATGCAGGGCATGGCCGACCCCTGGAACCGCGCGCCCATGGACTGGGCGCACGTCGACGAAGCGCACCGCGCCGCCGTCAGCGCGCGCCTGCGCGAGCGGCGTCACAGCCGGATGCTCATGACCGGCCACTTGGACGTGTGGGCCGAGGATGACGATACTCTGACCGTGCGCCGCTACGCGATCGACGGCCGGGACGCCTTCGGCCGCCCGCTGGACGAGCCGGAAGCCCGCGTGACCGTCACGCGCGCGGTGGAGCCGCCCGCGGGGGGAAGCGCGGTCTGAGGCTTAGGCAGCCTGTCGGACAGCCCGCGCCGCAGCGGTGCCGGGTCAGGCGTGAAACCCGTTCAGGTTTTGCCGCAGCGCCCCGCAGCCGGATGCCCAAGCATGATGCACGGGCCGGGTATCCGAACGTGATACCCAAGCATGATGCACACGCGTGATTCCCAAGCCAGATGCCCAGGCGAGCGAGCCGCCCGAAGGGCTATGAGCCAAGCGGCGCCTCGCATGCCCGGGGCTTATGGACGGCCTGACGCGGGCTGAGCCTTCTGGCCTCGTTACGTCATCAGCGCCGGGCAAGCCTCTTGAAAGCCCCGTCCGTTTCCCTATCAGCACAGTGCCGCCTGTTCCGGCGGCGCGCCCTGCCCGCCTCACTCCCGACCAACGCCGGAGGTAAACCGATGTATTTCACCTCCCTGAGGCTTCACCACTTTCGAAATTACGGCTCGCTGGAGCTGTCGCCCGTAAAGGGCACCACCGTGCTGTACGGCGCCAACGGCTCCGGAAAGACCAACCTGCTGGAAGCGATGCACCTGTTATCCGTCGGGCGCAGCCACCGCACGGCGGTCGACCGGGAGATGATCGCCGAGGGGGAGAGCGTCGCGTTTGTGCACGGCGTTACCCAGCGGCTGGACGGAAAGCACGAGCTGGAGGTGCGCCTCTATCCGCTGATCAAGCCCCAGAAGCGCGTGCTGCTCTACGGCAAGCCCGCCCAGCGCATTTCGGATATGATGGGCCACGCCACCACCGTGATGTTTGGCCCCGAGGATTTGCGCATCGTGCGCGACGGCCCCGCGGCGCGAAGGCGCTTTATCGACATGCAGCTCAGCCAGATCCGCCCCAGCTACTTAAAGGCCCTCAAGCGCTACCTGAGCGCGCTGGAAAGCCGCAACGCCCTGCTCAGGTCCGCGCGCTGCGGCCAAACGGATGATCTGGACGCCCAGCTGGACGCGTGGGACGAGCAGCTGGCCGGCGCCGCGGTCTACGTGGTGGAACCCCGCCGCTGGTTCCTCAAGGAGTTGGCGGTCAACGCCGCCGCCCAGTACGCCGCCATCGCCGAGAACCCGGAGGAAACCTTCGAGCTGCGCTACATCGGCCCGCTGGCGACCACCGAGACCCCTTACCGGCAGATGCTCGCCGGCCTGAAGCGCACGCGCGCCGAGGACAGGCAGCGCATGTACACCGGCTACGGCCCCCACAGGGACGATCTGGCGATGCTCCTGTGCGGCAAGGAACTGCGCGCCTTCGGCAGCCAGGGCCAGCTGCGCACGGCGGTTTTAAGCATGAAGCTGGGCGAGATCCAGCTAATCGAGAACGAAATGGGCGAAACGCCAACCCTCCTGCTGGACGACGTATTCAGCGAGCTGGACGCCCGCCGGCGCAACGCCCTTTTGCAGAGCGCGGAAGGCGTGCAGACCATCATCACCTGCACCGACCGCGCCGACGCGGCCGGCGCCAGGGCGGACGCGTTCTTCCGCGTCCAAACGGACGGGGAGAATCACGCCTTCCTGATGGAGGGCTGATTATCCCCTGTACCCCGTTTGTTTCTTGCTGTGCAGCGGGGCTGCTTTTTTTTGCGCCTGTGCGGCGCTGGGCAGGGGGGATGCGCCTTTGGGCGCACCAAAGGGCTTTCCGCTCGCCCTTTGGGAACCTTCGGGGCCCTTGCAGCTAGACTGCTTTCTTTTTGCGCCTTTGCGGCGCGGGGTAGGGGGGATGCGCCTGTGGGCGCACCAAAGGGCTTTCCGCTCGCCCTTTGGAAACCTTCGGGGCGGCTTTGCAGCTAGGCTGCTTTCTTTTTTGCGCCTTTGCGGCGCTGGCAGGGGGGATGCGCCTGCGGGCGCACCAAAGGGCTTTCCGCTCGCCCTTTGGAAACCT
>JAAYUF010000093.1 GCA_012517815.1 Clostridiales bacterium | reverse complement strand
TCGCCAACGGTCCGTATCGCGTGAAAGCGTCGGCATGCCAAGCCGCCGGCAGGCTTCAGCGCCTGCGCTGCACATCCTCGATCATCCGGAGCACGGCCTCGGTGCCGTCCTTGACGGGGTAGGCTTCCACCGCGGCGCGCTGGGCGTCCCGCTCGTCAAAGAGCCGGTTCAGCGCCTCGGTCATGGTCGCGGGGGTCATTTCCTCCTGGGGCAGCACGCGGGCCAGGCCGCGCCGCCGGTAACTTTCAGCGTTGCGGATCTGGTCGCCGCGGCTGGCGCTCATGGGGTAGGGCACCAGCAGCATGGGCTTGCCCAGCGCCAGCAGCTCGCTTAACGTGTTGCTCCCCGCTCGGCTGAGCACGAGATCCGCCGTGGCCAGCGCGTCGGCCATCTCCTCGCCCAGAAACGCCAGCTGGCAGTAGCCGGGCAGGCCGCGCAGGCTTTCGTCCAGGTTGCCGCGGCCGCACAGGTGCAGCACGTCCATCCGGGGCAAAAGCGCGGGCAGGCACGCCCGCAGGCAGGCGTTCACGCTCTGGGCGCCCTGACTGCCGCCGGTCATCAGCAACACCGGCTTGCGCCCGGTAAACCCCGCCATGGCAAGCCCCCGCTCGCGGCTGCCCGCGAACAGCGAGGGCCGAAGCGGCGTGCCCGTCATGGTTGCCTTGGGCCCAAGCGCCTGCGCGCATTCCTCAAACGTGGTGGCCACGCGGTCGACCAGCCGGGCGCTGATGCGGTTGGCGAGCCCCGGCGTCAGGTCGCTTTCGTGGGCGACGGTGGGCACGCGCATCAGCCACGCGCCGATGACCACCGGCACGCTCACAAACCCGCCCTTGGAAAAGCACACGTCCGGCTTCAGGCTGCGCATCAGCATCAGGGAGGTAAACGCCCCGTGGAGCACCCGGAAAGGGTCGGTGAAGTTTTGCAGGCTGAAATAGCGGCGCAGCTTCCCGCTTTGCACCACGTGGTAGGTTACCCCCGGCGTATGGCCGAGCAGCTCGCGCTCGATGCCGTTTGCGGTGCCGATGTAGTGAATATCGTATCCCGCGGCCATCAGCCGGGGAATCAGGCTCATATGCGGCGTCACGTGCCCCGCCGTGCCGCCGCCCGTCAGTACGATGCGCTTCATGCGTCGCGCTCCTTTTTGTTGCGGTTCCGACCCAGTATACACGATAATTCGCCGGATTTCCAGCACCCGGCGGCGGGCGTCCGATTGTTCTTTTGCCGCATCCCGCTTGAACGGGGCGGCGGGGCGCGGTATACTGGCAGTGCAACCCATACGAGGAGGACGACCGCGACATGAAGTATGTGCTGGTGATCGGCGATGGTATGGCGGACACGGGGCTGACGGCGCTGGAGGGCAAAACGCCGCTGGAAGCGCTGACCCTGCCGGCGTTTGACCGCGCGGCGGGCTGCGAGGCCGGCCGGGCGCGCACGGTGCCGGAAGGGCTCCAGCCGGGGAGCGATACCGCGATCCTGAGCATCTTCGGCAACGATCCGCGCGTATGCTACACCGGCCGCAGCGTACTGGAGGCCGAGGGCATGGGCGTGAGCCTGCCGGGCGGCGCCGTCAGCTTCCGCGTGAACCTGTGCGCGGTCACGCCGGGCGGGGACGGCCTCGTCATCCGCAGCCACAACGGCGGCAACATCCATGGGGACGAAGCCCTCGCCCTGATGAACGATCTGCTGGCCGACCCCGCCTTTGCCGCGAAGATGGCGGACGCGGGGCTGATGATCCACGTGACGGACACCTTCCGCCACATCGGCGTGATGCGCACGGCCGCGCGCGATCTGGCCGCCGTGTGCCTGACCGAACCCCACAACGTGCTGGAGCAGCCCATCGCGCCGCACCTGCCGCGCATGGCCGCCGCCACGCAGGACGAAGCCGCCCGGAAGCTGTGCGGGGATATCCGCGCGCTGATGCTTGCAAGCTACGACATCCTCCGGGACCATCCGGTCAACCGGCGGCGCGAGGCTGCGGGGCTACTGCCGGCCAGCATGATCTGGCCCTGGGGCGCGGCCACCGCCATGAAGCTGGAGGATTTCGGCCAGAAGTACGGCAAGCGGGGCAGCGTGATCAGCGCCGTGCCGCTGGTGTGGGGCATCGCCGCGCTGGGCGGGCTCAAGACCCCGCGCGTGCCGGGCGCCAACGGCGACCTGGATACGAATTACGAGGGCAAGGTGGAGCGCGCGCTTCAGGCCCTGCTAGACGAGGGCGACGATTTCGCCGCCGTGCATGTGGAGGCGCCGGATGAGATGGCCCATGCCGGCAGTCTGGAAAAGAAGATGACCGCCATCCGGCGGGTCAACGACCGGGTGGTGGAGCCGCTGCTCTCGCGCCTGACCGCAAGCGGGGAGGACTTCCGCCTGCTGCTGCTCAGCGACCACCCGACCTTGCTCACCACGCGCACGCACGACGGTTCCCCCGTGCCCTACGCGATCTACGACAGCCGGACGGTGCGCGACGCGGTCGCGGCGGGGCGACAGGCGCCCGTGCGCAAGTTCTGCGAGGCAACGCTCGCCGGCGCGCCGCTGATGGCGGACGGCACCGGCCTGATGGCCCGCCTGTTTGAACAGGACTGACGTTTCCGGCCGCGCCGGTCGCGGCGCGGCGGGATGGCGAGGCGGCCGATCCGGCGCATGCGACGCCGCGGGGCATGGCGCGCGCCGCGGCCTGCCTTCGGTTGTTACAATCGGAAACCGGAAACCGCCGGCGGATTCCGGTTTTTGCCGTTGCCGGCCGCGCGGCGCGCGCCTTGTCACGCGGGCCGCTTTCCTGTATAATAGCGTCGGGCCGCCGCCCACAGGAGGAACCGCGCCATGACCAGGCTTCGACGCTTTATCTGGTACCTCGCCAGCCGGCTTATGCTGGCGATTGTGCTGCTGGGCCTGTTTACCGTTACCTTTTATTACGCGATGAACGCCACCAACGTTTACATCGTGCTCAAGGACGGCATGGCCAAGCGCGCGCAGGTGATCATGATGGACGAGGACGCCACCGAGCTTAACAAATTTTTCCAGAGCAGCTACCTGCAGCGGGACGAGAACCTCAACCAGGCGCTGGACGGCCAAAGCCCCTACCGCCTGTACACCGTTCGCGGCATCGACCACCGGCTGGAGCTGACATGGATGTGGTGCTGGCCGTGGGAAAGCACCGCGCGTGCGGAGTTTATCGAGCGTGTGCCCCGCATCGACGGCCGCGTGAACCGTATTTATACCGAGACGGCCAGGCAGCTTTTCGGCGAGGCCTACGAGGCGCCCCCCAAATGGCAGGCGGGCCGGTACACCGCCACGCTGGTCAAGGAGAACAGCCAGTGGCATATTAAAAACATCCAGCTCAAGGAAACGCTGGCATCGGACGGCGACACGCCGTAAACCGGCTGTGCGCGGCGGGGCGCGGGCGAAATGGGGCGCGCGGAAGGATGAGCTTTTCGGCATCCATGCGGGCAGGCTGTCGAAAAACCCACGCCGCATCGGCATTGGGGCCAGGGGGAAACCCTTGCGGGTTTTGGGGCGGAGCCCCAACGCCTTAGGCCGAGGCCTTCTGCCAAAGCGAGCGAACCGCCCCCAGGGCGATGAGGCGAAGGGCACTGCCTATGGCATGGGTTCTTGGACAGCGGGACGGCGCGGAAGCCGCCGGTTTGCATACGGAGGATTGCGCAGCATGAGCCCGCGTCCCGTATCCCGCGCCCGGCGCCCTCACGTCTGCGCGTTCAGCCGGTCGATCAGCGGGCAGAGCTCGGTCAGGCTTGTCAGGCAGACATCCACATGAGGGCGCGCGGCCTCGCCATACGGGAGCAGGTCGGGGATCATCACGCTGTACGCCCCGGAAGCGCGGACGGCGCGCACGCCGCTCAGGCTGTCCTCCACGCCGACGCAATCCGCGGGCGCGAAGCCCGCCACGCGCGCGGCTTGCACATACATATCCGGGGCGGGTTTGCCGTGGGGCACCTCGCCGCCGCAGACCTTGCCGTCAAACAGCGCCGCCACGTCGGGCATGGCGGCGAAGTATTCCTCCACCAGCGGGCGCACGGTGCTGGTCGCCAGCACCAGGCGCAGCCCGCGCGCCTTGAGGCCCGTCAGGCAATCCATCAGCCCCTCCTTGCGCGGCAGGGCGCGCGTGCGGCTGAATTCCAGAAAGTATGCGCGAAAACGTTCCATCGTCGTTTCGTAGGGATACTCCGCCCCCAGCGCGTCGCGGTAGATTTGGCCGCACTCCGCGTTGGGCACGCCCAGCGTCCGGCGGTACAGCGCCAGATCGACGGTATAGCCCATTTCCGCGGCGATTTGGGATATCGCCTGCAACCCCAGCACTTCGGTATCCAACAGCACCCCGTCCATATCGAACAACACCGCACGGTACATGATCCGACCTCCGTTTCCCGGCCGCGGCAAGCGCCGCGGCGCTTTGTTACGCGTCCAGCGCGGCCTTCAGGCCGTCCACCGCCGCGCTCACGATACCCCCGGCATAACCCGCGCCTTCGCCCAGCGGGTAGAGCCCCGGCAGCGCGCTTTGCCTGCGCGCGTCGCGCAGCAGCCGAACCGGAGAGGAAGATCGCGTCTCCGGCGCGGTGAGCAGCGCGTCCGCAAAGTCGAACCCGCGCAGGCTCGCGCCGAAGCGCGGCAGGGCCAGCCGCAGATCGCCCGTCACGAAATCCGGCAGGCAGGCCGCCACGTCGCCGGGCTCCGCGCCGGGCAGGTAGGTAGGCCGCACGCCGCCAAAACCGGTCGAGGCCCGCCCGGCCAGAAAATCCCCCACGCGCTGGCAGGGCGCGCGATAGCCGCCAAACTGTGAGAAGGCGGTTTGCTCAATTTGCCGCTGCCACCGGATGCCCGCCAGCGGATCGTCCGAGCCGAAGTCCGAGGGCCTCACGCCCACCAGCAGCGCCGCGTTGGCGTTGTCCCCGTCGCGGGCGTGCAGGCTCATGCCGTTGACGTTGAGCAGCCCCGGCTCGCTGCTGGCGTTGATCACCCGCCCGCCCGGGCACATGCAGAAGGTGTACGCGCCGCGCCCGTCGGGCGTGGGCACGTTGAGCTTGTACTCCGCGGGCGGCAGCCCGGCGGCGCCTGCCATGCGCCCGTACTGCGACGCGTCGATCATCGCCTGAGGGTGTTCCACGCGCACGCCGACGGCGAAAGGCTTGGCTTCCATGGGCACGCCCAGCGTTTGCAGCCAGGCGTAGGTATCCCGCGCGCTGTGGCCGATGGCCAGGTACGCCGCGTCGGTCTGGATGAAAACCGCCGCGCCGCCCGCCACCGCCCGTACCCCGGCGACCGCGCCGTTTCGCAGGGTCAGCGCGTCCGCCCGGTGGCCGAAGAGCACCTCGCCGCCCAGCGCGGTCAGGCGCTCCCGCGCGCGGACCAGCACGCCGCGCAGCAGGTCGGTGCCGATATGAGGCCGCGCGGAAATCAGGATATCCTCCGGCGCGCCCAGCGTGACCAGCGTGCGCAGCACCACGCGGATGTGCGGGTCGCTGAGCCCGCAGGTCAGCTTTCCGTCGCTGTACGCGCCCGCGCCGCCCTCGCCGAACAGCACGTTGCTTTCGGGGTCCAGCGCGCCGTTCGCCTCCAGCGCGGCGATGTCCCGGGCGCGCGCCTCCACGGGCCGGCCGCGTTCCAGGAGCAGGGGCCGCGCGCCGCGGGCCGCCAGCCCCAGCGCGCAGAAAAGCCCGGCCGGGCCCGCTCCCACCACCACCGGGCGCGGACGGCCCGCCGGGTAGGGCGCGGCTTCCAGCGTGAACACGTCGCGCCGCGCCGCCTCCGCCTCGGTTTCCGGCACCAGCGCCGCCTCGTTGGGGCGAAACCGCTTTGCCAGCGCAGCCTCAGCCTTCGCGGACGTGAGCCGTACGTCCAGCGTCAGGGTGAAGCGCACCTCGCCGCGGCCGCGCGCGTCCACGCTGCGCCGGCTTACGTCGGCGGCCGTCACGTCGGCGATCGGCACGCCCAGGCGCTCCGCCGCCAGGCGGCGGCAGAGAGGCTTATCCAGGGCTGCGGCCTCGGCCGGGGAAAGCTTGAGCTGGTGCAGGCGAATCATGGATACCTCCGGTGGGGTCTGCGGAGTCGGGAAAGCGGAACAGGGTCGTCGGTCAGGGGTCGCCGTTTTCCCGGAGTAGCGCCGGGCGCAACCATCCTACCATACTTCACTCCCGGCCGCAAGCCGTCGGTCGCGCCTCCCGCCCGCCGCAAACCGGAGGCCGCGCGCGGATGCTCAGGCGGCACGCGTTGCCGGCAGGCCGCGCCGCGCTGTGTCCCCCGCCCGTATAAGCGGCCGTCAGCCCCCGAAAAACTCGTGATTTTCCCCCGCAGGCGATTGACAGTCCCCTGCGCGAATGATAGACTGGCAGAGGGAAAGCCGTCG
Organism: Clostridiales bacterium; assembly: GCA_012517815.1. Classification (GTDB taxonomy): domain Bacteria; phylum Bacillota; class Clostridia; order Christensenellales; family Aristaeellaceae; genus CAXXOK01. The sequence continues at coordinate 3,581 of JAAYUF010000093.1, read as the reverse complement.
GGTTTCGTCGATCGGCTTATTGATTTACCCTCGACGGCAGCGCGGCTGTTCCCGACGCATGGAAGGGAGCCCGCTTGATGCAAATATGGGATGAAACCAGCGGCGAGGTGCGGCTGAGCGACAGCGCGCGCCTGTTTGCGCATATGTCGCGCGCGGAACTGGACCAAGCCTGCCGCGCGATATCCGGCGATTCCGCGCCGGCCGGCGATCCCTCGACGGACGAGATCGTCCCGTTCCCGGCGTTCGAGGCGCCGGGCGGGCGGCTGGCCTGCGTGTGCTACCTGCACGGCGGCCGGCTCCACGCGGTGGAGCTGTGGGTGGCCGGGGTCGGCCAGCGCAAACGGGGCACGGCGGATCAGCAGCGCGCGCTGCTTTTCCAGTGCCTCCGGGCCGGCGACCCCGCGCGGGACAGCAAGCGCGGCGTGCTGCTGCGCTGCCCCTTCGGCACGGCGTTGATCGCCACCGACCCCCGAACCGGCGACGCGACCCTTCGCCTGACCTATCGCTAATCCGGCACGCGGGCACGGTGCTCGCCCGAGCGCGCCGCCAAGGAGGGAACTGCATGCAGGGCACGCTCACGCCTATCATGCGCGATTTTCTGATCCGGTTCCAGCAGACCGCCATCAAGGAAACGGGCCGCAGACCGCTGACATTCAGCCGCACCCCGCTGGACGAGAAGCTCGTTCTGCCGGGTTGCCAGCGGCCGGGTTACGTTTTCTGGCAGCCCGTCGCCTGGAAGGACGACCGCGCGCCGCTGGGCGAGCACGCGAAGCTGTTCCACCAAAGCATACTGGATTATCTGTCCATGTGCCAGATGCTGGAGATTCGCTTCCGGCTGCCGGTGGCGCCGCTGAACAGCCCGCTGAGCTTCCTGTACGGGCGCGTGTTTGAAACCTACAAAAACACGGATTCCGCGCCTCCCGCCCGCGCCCTGGAGGAGGCGATACTCTACCACCGGGAGCATCCGGACCTGCCGCTGGCTTTCACCATGGCGGCTTCCTGCGACGGCGGCGCGCCGCTGCTCGTGATGCTCGGGGCACAGGATGGGCAGATGTTCGTCCAGCGGGCGGATCGGGAAGCGCTGCCGGTATACTGCAAGCTCACCGTCGACCGCCTGCTGCCCAAGCTGCAGTTCGTCTACGATTTTTAGACCGCCGCCGGCCAAACGGGTCCGCGTTTGCGAAAGGAGGCAGCCATGGAAAAAAGCGCGTGCGGCATCGTCAGCTACGCGGGTCTGGCGTGGGAGACCCTGCTTTCCCGCGCCAAGGTGCTTTTCGCACAGTCCAAGCTGCCCGTTCCCAGGCGGTTTGATTCCTTTCTGCCGCTTTTTCCGCTGGAGCTGATCCAGAACATGGACTACCTGGGCCTGCCCGACGCGCGAAACCCGCGGGTCGGCCCCAGCGGCTTCAGCATCGATCCGACCGAATACCACCGCAAGCTGTATGCGCAGCTGCCCTCGCTGTATGCCGAGGACAACTACCTGCGCAATTTTGATTACGAGGGCCGCTATACCGGGCAGGGCGCCTTCACCGTGGACCGCGCATGGGCGGATCGGTTTCCGCAGTACGCCCCCTTTCTGGGCGAGAGACTGGCCATTTACCTGATCGGCGGCGGCTTTCAGGCGGTGGCCGTACCGGAGAGCGTGTACCCGCGGGGCGGCGGCGTGCTGGCGGCGGCCGAGGCGGCGCTGGAGATCACCCAACACGTGGAACTTTTTAACCAGTACGCCCGCGCGCGCGTCGCAACCGGCGACCCGTACGACGCCGAGCGGTTCCAGACGGAGTTTTTGCACGCCACGGGGCTGACCGTGACTACCGTGACGCAGGCGCAAATCGAACGCGCGCTGCAGGACCTTTCCATCATTAAAAGCCTGCACAACGAGGACGCCGGCGTGGGGCTCTACACTGAAAACGCGCGCCGTGCCGAGCGCGTGTTCCAGTATGTGCCCATGCGGTACGCCTGCGATCTTTTCGCCGAGGAGGCGGTGGACAAGCATACCGCCAGGCTGGCCCAGCCCTGCGAACCCGCGTCCGATTTCGTGAGCGATCTGTGGATCCCCTATCAGGACCTGAGCGCGTATCTCGACCGGCAGACCATGGCGCTGGACATGCGCAGCCTGTGCGAAGGGTACCAGATCGCGCCCCGGTACGATCCCGAGACCGGCGGCGGCCGATATCCCTCCGCCATCCGCGTCGCGACCGTGCGGGACAGGGCGCTGCGGCTTTTGGTGGGCGAGGTGCTCAACAACCCCGCCTACGGCGACGGCATGAGCCCGCAGGGCACCATCGGGCGGCAGGCGTACATCGCCGACAGCCGCGAGATGATCCGCCAGCGCAAGCTCACCCTGGAGGACACCGAGCTTACCACGCAAAACCTCACGCTGCCCCCCGAGGCGTACCGCAAGCGGCTGGCGCTGGCCATCCTGCAGGAGCACAAGGGCCGGCTGGTGGACGCGATGTACCGCCGCGAAACCGCGCTGGGCCAGATCGACGCGCAGTCGCCCGTCTACCGCAAGGCCTGCGAACTGCTCAACGAGCGCGTGGAGCGCCTTACGCAGATTGTGCGGCGTGAGGGCGCCCAAAGCGGCATGAGCCAGATGAGCGGCTACGATGCCGATCTGGACTACCTCCGCCGCAAACAGCTGGACCGGGAGGGCGAGCCGGAGGAAACCCCGGGCGCCAAGCGCATCGCCTTTGCGCGCGACCCGCAGCGCGAACAGAGCATCGAAAGCGGCTACGCCATGCGCTCCAGCCTGATCCGCATGCTGTACCGGCACGCGGCTTTGCCCGAACCTCCTACGGAGCGCACGCTGGGCGCCGACGACAGCGAAGACGACCTCGCGCGCGAGCCGCTCGCCGCGCAGGCGCAACCAGGCCCGCCCGCCCCCGCGGCCGCGGGCAAACCCGGCGATTCCCCCGCCGCGCCGCGAGCGGATACGGCCGCTTCCGCGCCTGAAGCCAGCGCCGAACCGAGGGAGCGGCAGGCGCTTCCCCCGCGCGCACCCGATGACGCGCGGCGCGCAGCGAGGGAAGGCGCGAAGCCCGAAACGCCCTCCGCGGATGGCCTCGCGCCATCGGACCCGCATCGGCACGCGAACGGCGCGGGCCCGAACACCTCCGGGATTAACCCTAACCTCGGGGAGCATGACGCCGCCGACCCCACCGGGCACGGCGAGGAGATCATCACGCAGGAGAGCGGCCCCGCCGGGCACGGCGAAGTAGACAACGTTAAGGAGAGCGACCCTGCCGGCTTTCACGGCGCCGGCGAACCGCCCATTCACGAGAACGTCAAGGCGAGCCCATACCGTTCCGGCGACACACCCGTCAACCCTGAACGCGCGCCGGGCGAAGGATTCGCTCCCGGCGAAGCCGAAGTTCCCCCCGGTAACAGCGCCGGGTATCCCGCCGGTAACGCGCAGGGAAGCTCCGCCGTCCGTTTTGAACCCCCCGGTCACCCGTCCGCAACCGGCCGGGCTGAAACAGCCGTTCTGCCAACCGGGGGCGGCGCGATCCCGCCACAAAGGGGGTTGGATGCCCAGCCCCTTGACAGTCAGCCTTTGGAGCCTTTCTCCGCCCATCCCC
>JAAYUF010000092.1 GCA_012517815.1 Clostridiales bacterium | reverse complement strand
CGATGGGCACATTCTACCACTTCTTCTGCCCGTATAACGTCCGCTGCCCGGGGTTTTGCGACTTCTTTACCGTCCGTATACCGGGGACGTCGGCTCAAATGCCACTCTTTCCCGTGTCCGTTTTACGGGGTACAGTTTACTTCATGGAATTCAGTAAACAGAAGAAAACTTCTGAACAACAACTCCTGCGAAGAATACAGGAGTTGTGCATTACCCCAAAGTTCAAGGCGCAGGTGTATACTTGAAGGTATCTGGGGTAACAAATCAAACAATTGAAAGTCAATTCTTTTCAGCCGCCGTCTCAAACCTTCACCAACAATATAACGTACTTGTGTAGTGATCAGCTCTTCATTCGAGAACACTTTAATTTGTATCTGATTTTCATTAAAATCAATCATGCGTATATCAGGCATGAAAAGTACTGGATTACCCACTTCATCCAACTCATATGCAGCGTAGGCTCTAGATATATCAATGAGGATATTACTTTGAGTCGAAAGCCTTTGTTTGCGGAGGCTTATTTGACCAAACAAGAGTTTTTCAACGTATTGATCACAGACTATGTCCATATAGTCCTGTGGAGATGTTTGTGCTTCGCGATAATATTTCCTGTCGATACACATTAAGATTTTTTGCACAAGCCATATCATTTCATCCATCGAGTTATGTATAAACGCATATTTAAACGCGGCTCGAATGGAATAAGTCTTTCCATCAAATTCAAACCCATCATTGATCTGTGAATCATCGATTCCTATAAATTTCATTTTGAGCCATGCTACTATTCTGCCCACTAATAGGTCATCGACTCTGTAATTCGCATTGAATAGATCTTCATCTAAATAGGCATTCCATATTAAACTCACGAAGGCGTGAAATGATGACAATGGGGCAAGTGCATGATATTGTATGAATTCACAAAATCGGCGCTTGTTCCCTTCTAATGTGAAAACTTGCTTCCCTGAATTGCATATGGCTTTTTGCAAATCGTCATAAAAATATCCAGATGGCCTGTAGCTTGGATCATCAAGAATCTCATCCCAAAGCACTTGCCAAAAGCGTCGTTCGCTTCCTTCTCCCCACTTCTTTGCCAAGTGTATGAGTAATACAAGCAGACTGTCCATGTTGATTAATCTTCGGTTTGGTTTTATTTCAGCTCGCTCTATATCATTACGCACATTCATTTTTAGCTGTTCAATTTCCTCATCCGAAAAGAGTAGCATCCCGATGAGTGGGCATGCAATGCTTCATTTACTCTTTGATGTAGATCCATTGATGAGATGCCCTCCTTATCTGACGAGGGGTCTGCCCTGACGATCATGAATCGCAGCAATTATGATACCAAAGAATGAAGCAACGTAACTATCTCCAAAACTTGATGCAAAACCCCAAGTTTTCCATCCGAATGTAAAGTTTGTTGTATTTTGCCTACTGCCCGCGTAATCCGCCACAACATTGCTCATTATTTTACAGCAAAACCATAGTTTAGTAAAGCAAATAGAATGGCCGAGGCAATGTATATTGTGTACCCCAAGTCAAGGACATTTTGAAGGTGCATTTACGAAATTATCGAACAAACATGCACACCCCCCTCTCAAAATGCACACCCTAATCAAAAGTCAAACGATTCTCTGAGGCATATGCTATCTGCTCCACATATTGCGCTAAAAATACCTCGTTTCTACTCATTATTCTTTCTTTCCGAAAAACCGTGCGACGCCATAAACCCTTACCAAATAACACTTTCCATATATAACGAAAACCACCTACCAATAAAGTACCCTTTATCAATAGGTGGTATACGTCGTGGTGCCGAAGGCGGGACTTGAACCCGCACGGTATCGCTACCAACGGATTTTGAGTCCGTCACGTCTGCCATTCCATCACTTCGGCCGAAACAATCGCATTATACCATCGGAAGCATGTAATTTCAAGAGTTTTTCACAACCGACATCCCGTTGTGAGTTACCTGTTGAATGGCCCCCACGTTATACAACCCGAAGGTTGCGCACCAGCAAAGGAGATTGGTGCCCGAGCTGTCCGTATGTATTTTGGCTCATCCGGTACCCATTCGCCTGATGGCCCTTCGCACAGGGATGCCAATATCCGTTCCCTTGGAATAAAGCGCCGGATTAACTTGCTCTGGAGCTGATTGCCGCCATGCTTCCATGCGCCGCCCGGATTCGCAAAGTCAATGTCCGTGCGCTCTTGGGACGGGAAGCGGATGAAACGCTGGAGCGCTTCATTCGCTTCCCGTCCCAAGATTCGCTGCCGTGATCCACGGCGATGGTTCTGAAAACCTCGGAAAACTTGTACAGTATCGCAATCCCACCCAGACCGGCACAACCGCGACACACGCCGGCGCCTTGTTTATCAACTTGAAAACCATCCCCCGCATCTCCGCCAGACGCGAAAATACCGGCAGGCAGGCCTGCTTCCCCGGCTTCCCGACTGCGCAGCCCGTTTTCCTTTGGCTTCCTCCAGACACAACGCCATATGCTCCGGCCGCTGCTCGATGCGCATTCCCTTCAATCCGGCACTTCTTCTTTGAGATTCGCCTGTGGAAACAGCCATGGTTTGCGCATCATGCGACGCAGACTTTCAGAGTGAAGGCTGCTCGTACGTTCCTGTGCGCAATCCGTATCGAACCGCCGGTCAATCTCTGTTCCAAACGCCCCCCGGCAGGCATCGGGCTTACGCGCGCCGCAATCGTGTTACTCCAGAATTCGCCCGTCCGTCGAGATCGTCACCACCTGCCAGGGGATCAACTTGCCGCTGGCCTGCAACGCCACCTTAACCGCGTGCTCCAGGCCGCCGCAGCAGGGCACCTCCATGCGCACTACGGTTATACTGCGAATCTCGTTGTTGCCAAGGATAACGGTCAGCTTCTCAGCATAGTCCACTCCATCCAGCTTCGGGCAACCCACCAGCGTGACATGGTTCCTGATAAACCGCTCATGGAAATCCCCATAAGCAAAGGCGGTGCAATCCGCGGCAATCAGGAGCCGAGCGCCGGCAAAATAGGGCGCGTTGACCGGCGCCAGCTTGATTTGTACCGGCCATTGCGTCAGTTGCGAGGGGTTCCCTTCCCTGCGCCCTACGGGCTCCTGCGAAGGCGTTTGTCTGCGGATAGCCCTGGAATGCGTGCCAGGACAGCCGCAGGCCAGCGGTTCGACCGGGTGCGTTTCCGCTTCGGCTTTGTGCATCTCCACCGCTTTGGGGTCAAACGCCGCGGCTTCGCGCTCCACAAAGGTAATCGCGCCGGTCGGGCAGACCGGCAGGCAGTTGCCTAAGCCGTCGCAGTAATCATCCCGCAGCAGTTTCGCCTTGCCGTTTACCATCCCGATTGCGCCCTCATGACAGGCATTGGCGCACGCGCCGCAACCGTTGCATGTCCCTTCGTCAATCTGTATCATCTGCCTGAGCATACCCTATCGCCTCCTTGACTTTGCAGGCACAGTATACTACAATGAAAGCGATTGATCTGTTGTATTTACAACACACAAGGAGGATTCATGCGGGAATTTCTGCCTGTCTTGTCCGGTTCGCCTCTGTTTGAGGGAATAAACGCAGAGCATATCCTTTCGATGCTTGCCTGCCTGTCGCCGCGGCGCAAAGCGTTTGAAAGAGGCGCGTTTATCCTGCGCGAAGGAGAAGCGACGGATGCCTTCGGCCTCGTGCTGGCCGGCCGCGTCCATGTGACGCAGGAAGATTTTTGGGGAAACCGCAATCTGATAACCGATATCGCGGCCGGGGAGATATTCGCGGAGAGCTACGCCTGCTCCCAGGGCGTTCCGCTGGGGGCGAACGTCGTCGCGCAGGAGCAGACGCTCGTCCTGTTTCTGAATGTCCGCCGGGCGCTTTCCGCCTGCCCGGCAGCCTGTTCGTTTCACAACGCGCTGATCCGCAATCTTGTCGCGCTGCTGGCCGCCAAAAACCTCCTGATGAACGAAAAACTCCAGCACATCACCCATCGGAGCACGCGGGAGAAGCTGTTATCCTACCTGTCCGCGCAATCGGCGAAGGCGGGCAGGCATTCGTTTGAGATTCCGTTCAACCGGCAGCAGCTGGCGGATTATCTTTCCGTCGATCGCAGCGCGATGTCCGGCGAATTAGGCAAGCTGCGCGACGAGGGCATCCTCCGGTTCCACCGGAGTCACTTCGAGCTGTGCGCGCAGGCCGATCCCGACTGACGGGGAGGACGATGCGCCGCCAAAGGAGCGCCGCGTAATCCTGCCGGATCGCTCTGTTTTCGCGTCCGGATGAGCGCCGGGCCGTAGCAGTCGACCCTCCGTCCGCCATGAAGCCGACGCCGTTGACAGGCCATGCCAAAACGAGGCGCGGATGCCCGCGCCTCGTTTTCCATCGTGTTGGCGACCTTGTCGGTCCCGCCAGACCGGCCGGTTTCCTGCATCTTGCCCACGCGGGCGCGGTCGCCATCGCCGTTTACCGGCATGCGGCGCGCACAGGCTGCGCGCGTAACCTGTGCGCCAGCCCCATCACAGCCGTTTGAGCAGCGTATCCGGGTTGATCGCGTACAGCAGCGCGTTCTCGCGCGTTATGCTGCCGTTGCGGTACAGGCGGAGAATGTCGTTGTCCATGGCGACCATCCCTTCCGCGGATCCGGCGTAAATCACGTTGTCGATCTGCTGCGTCTTGTTCTCGCGGATCATGTTGGCTATGGCGCTGTTGACCAGCATCACCTCAAACACAGGCACGATTCCCCCGCCGACCGCCGGGATCAGCTGCTGGCTCACCACCGCCTGCAACACCATGGATAGCTGAATGCGCACCTGTTGCTGCTGCGCCGCGGGAAACACGTCGATGATCCGGTCGATCGTCTTGCTCGCGCCCAGCGTGTGCAGGGTGGACAGCAGCAGATGTCCGGTTTCCGCCGCCGTCAGCGCGGTCTGGATGGTTTTAAAATCGCGCATCTCGCCCAGCAGGATCACGTCGGGCGCCTGGCGCAGCGAGGCGCGCAGGGCCAGCGCGAAATCCCGCGTATCGTTGGTGATCTCCCGCTGGGTTACCAGACAGCGCTTATGCGGGTGGATGTACTCAATCGGATCCTCCAGCGTGATGATATGGCCGCTGAGCTGCGCGTTGATGCGATCGATAATGCAGGCAAGCGTTGTGGTTTTTCCGCTGCCGGCCGGGCCGGTAACCAGCGCCATCCCGCGTCTGCGGGCGCTCAGGTTGAGCACGGCGGGCGGGATGTGCAGGGCTTCGGCGTTCGGCAGGTCGAAAGGCACCACGCGCAGCACCGCCGCGAGCGTGCCCCGTTGCCTGAACGCGCTGCAACGGAAACGCCCCATGCGGGCCAGGCCGAACGAAAAATCGTCGTCCCCGTCCAGCGTCAGGCGGTCGATCGACCGTTGATCCGCGCTTTGGTAAATCTGCCGGATCAGCGCCTCGCAAGCCTTCAGATCGAGCTTTTCTTCACTCAGGGGTTCCAGCTGATCTTGAATTTTCGCCATCACCCGCGCGCCGGGCACGATGTACATGTCCGAAGCCTTCTGCGTAAGCACAAGGCTGAGCAGCCTTTCCAGGGACAGATGGGTCTCCTGCATTTGATCACCTGTTTTCATGGATTGATCGGGCGTTGTCGCCCGAACCATCGTTCGGCGCTGTGTTTGGGGGCGGAATCCCGGCTCATCGCCGGCGGCAGGGGTTGGCCCCTTGCGGGCGGCGCCGCAGGCGCCACCCGCACCCGCCGCGCCGGCAACAACGGTCGGCGGCGCGGTAGCCAAAGCCTTGTCTCGGTTCAGGGCATGGCCAACGGCGCGGCGGGCGCTGCAGGCAGCGCTGCGGCCACCAGCTGGTGTCGCGTCAGGGTGTAGCGCGGCAGCGCCGTCGGCGTCAGGATTCCTTCGACATGGAGTTCCCGGCCCACGCCGGCATCCAGCGCAAAGGCGAAATGATAATCCTCGTCCAGCGTCACGTCGGCCAGCCCGGCCCGCGCGAGCCGTGCGGCCAGGAGCTTCGGCGTCCAATCCTCCGACGCGTTTTCGGCCATAACCTCGTCCATCAGCGCGAGTGTTCGCTGCGCCTCCGCGTCGGCCGTAAAGGCGGCGACGGTCATCGTCCGGCTTCGCGCGGCCAGCGCCGCGTTGCCGCGCGCGTTGACCAGTGAAAGCAGCGCCAGCGCCGCCAGCGCCAGCACCGTCAGGATCATCAGAATGGAGCTTGCGCCGACGCCAAAGCGGAATTCGGTTTTCGGCTTCATGGCACAGCCACCCCCTGATAGCGGACCGCCGGAAGGGAGAAAAGCTCCGCGCCGTCCCGCCAGGCGCTCAGCCGAACGGTCGTCAGCAAGCCTGCCGGCTGGGAAAACCTTGTGATTGCGGCCGTCAGCAAATACCCATCCGCGCTTTGCAGCGCGTAGCCGCCCGCCTGCGCGCGCTCGTCTTCCCGCCGTTGAAACCCAAACGCCCGCAGCGTGGCTTCCGCATCCTCACTCACGCGCAACGTTTCAGCGACGTTGCCGGCTTGCGCCAGCGCGCGGGTCATGGCGCGTGCGTCGGCGTTTGTGGTCTGCGCGTCGGCAAACACCCGCAGGATGATCGCCTGTGACAGCGCGAAAAACAGAAGGGCGATGACCAGTTCGATCAGCAGCGCATTACCGCGGTAATTCCGCATCCGTTCATCTCGCCTCCTTCGCCGGGCCCGAAAGCAACGCCACGCGCAGCGTGCGCGTTTCGCCGTCCGGCATCACGACGGTCGCCTGAAGCAAATGGGCCGCCGCCAGCGTGACCGTCAGGGAACGCACCTTGGCAAGCTGCTCCCCGCCTTCGGGATCAAACGCGTCCTCCGCGGCGGCAAACCGTTCCCACAGCGTATCGCGGTACACGTAGATCAGGGTCTCGTAAACCTCGCCGTCCAGCGTTTCCCGCAGGCAAAGCACCGGCAGACCGTCCCGTGTTTCCAGCCGTACCGCGTCCCGGGTATCAAAGGTTCTGATCTTGTTGCCCAGATAGCTCAGCACCATATGCGAACTGCCCACCTGCGCGGCCGTGTCCGTCGCGCGCCGGTATACCCGCGTCCCGATCAGCGTCAGCGTCAGGGCGCTCAGGGCAAACAACCCGATCAGCATAAATACAAACAGGCCCGGCAGGACGTGGATCCCCGTCGATCGCGTTGGTTTCATGCTACGCCTCCCCCACCGAAAGCACGGATATATCGGGCAGGATGTTCTCCGCAAAGGCGTCCAGCACCACGGCAAACCGTTGCCGGTCGTAGGTAAGGCCGTAATGCTCGCACAGGTACGCGGCATCGGCAGGGTAGCGCCCTTCGACGGCATAACAGGTCATAACGGCGCGCAATACGGTCTCCCGAAGGGAAACCGCCTGCTCGTCCGCGCTGCGCGCGTCGATCTGCCCCACGCCGGCCAGCAGCAGTAGCAGGATGGCCGCAAACGCCGCCAGCGTCAAGGCGAGGCCCCGCAACAGGTTTCGATCCATCCGTGAGCCCTCCCGATTCCGTTCCCGTCGATATCCGCCAGCACACCGCCGCATCAACCGGCGCGCGCCTTCCCGCGGTTCGGTAACAGCCGGCGCCAGCGCGATGGGTTGTACGCGCGCCTGTGACCCGGCTACGTTTTACGCCATGCCGCCCATCAGGGATAGCAGCGGCAGCATGACCGCCAGCAGGATGGCCCCGATAATCACCGAAAGCAGCGCCACCAGCGACGGTTCGATGATGGAAACCGTATGGGTGATGGCGTCGTCCACCGCGTCCTCGTAGAGGGTCGCCACCTTTTGCAGGACCGTATCGG